>NZ_JBHXMA010000009.1:0-279385 GCF_042721035.1 Streptomyces sp. NPDC058464 | reverse complement strand
ACCACTCCTCCCGGCCTGGCTCAACGAGCCAGACCCCTTGGAGGGGGTCAACTTTCAAGCGTCGCTACTGGTCCACTTTTCAGCCGTCGCCGACATGCCTGTCCGGACACTCCGAATGCTGCGGCCACCCCCACACCCAACGCGAGCCTGAGCGTAAGAGCGACCAAATACGGCTTCAGCGGCAGCTCGCCCTTGACTCTCCACGGAAGATTCTTCACGCGGCCAATGGTGCTGTGCAGCTGATGGGCCTCGATGGCACAGGCACCCAGAAGACCCCAGACACACGCCATCCATACCGACACAGGGGATACGCACCTCCTGTCACAGTGTGAACTCGCGTACATGGCCGGGCTCCGCCGTTCACAGAGTCCCACCGCAACAGGCCCTTCAGGAAGAGTGCAGCGAGCGGGGCGGCGGCAGTTGTCGCATGCGGCGCCACTGTCTCGAGTACGCACATCACAACGGGCATGCCGATCTCATCCGCGAGCAGATCGACGGAGTCACCGGCGCGTGAGATGTGCTTGAGCCGGTCTGGACGAGCGCGCTGTTGAAGGTCAGGCGGTCGGTGATTGTCCACGGTGAAGCTCATGGTGGTGGCCCTCGCCGCTGCCGGCGACCTCCAGCACGAGCCGACCTCCGGCGGGCTGCGGGCCGTTGAGACCAAGGACAGCAAGGGCTGCCGTGGACGGCCGACCCGTCGCGGCCCGGGAGGACCCCCGGTCGCCAACCCACCCTCGCCCGGAAACAGTTCCCCGACCGGAGCCCAGTTCAGCGCCCGATCCTGCCGATGCCCGCTGCCGAGGCTTGGGTGGGAGCAGATCGGCCGGGCCGGATCACTGATGCGAGCCTTCGCAGGAGCCTCGGGCCGTCCGCTGTGGTGGCCGCAGTGCCGAAGACGTAGAAGTCGGGGCGCCACAGCACGGCCGCGCATCGCTTCTCGTCGAACCATGCGCCGTACACGCCCGCCCGGTCGGTCACTTCACCGAGCCGGGCGTCACGGGTGACGAGATGGTGCACGGAAACCCCGAGTGCGGTGGCCTGCCGGAGCGCCGACTCGCCCAGTCGCGCGCCACCACGGCCGTCGACGAGCAGGACGAAGCCGCCGCCCAGTACGGCGTCGAGGAGATCCTCGCGGCCGTCCCGCGCCACGCGTCCGTGGGGCATCAGCTGTCCAGCAGGTGAGTCCACGTCGTGCAGCCCCGGGCCGAGCCCCGGAAAGCGCATCTTCTCGGGACGGCCGCCTGCCCTGCGCTGGACGATCAGTCGGACGTCGCGCGCCTCGGCGGCAACAGGGTCACGCATGGTCTGCACTCTGCCGAGTTCGACGCCCTTGGCGATGACAGCCCGTACGTGCGGTTCGCGTTCGCTCTGGTACGTGTCGAGCAGCGTGTCATCGGCACCACCCAGAACGGCGTCCAGTTTGAAGGCGAGGTTCTGGGCATCGCGAATGCCCGAACACATCCCCTGCCCGAGGAAGGGCGGCATCTGGTGCGCGGCGTCCCCCGCCAACAGCACCGGGCCGACTCTCCACTGCCGGGCCACCAGTGAACGGAACGTGTAGGTGGCGACACGGATCAGATCGGCCTGTTCCGGACCAAGACTGCCGGCCACACGTGCCCACACCCGCTCCGGCGCGCTCTCCGCCGCGAACCTCTCCGGGGAATCGAGCATGAAGCTGAATCTGTGGTGCAGGGGTCCCAGAGAGATCACCGACACGGGCTGCGCAGGATCACAGATCTGCCGGGCCCTGGGTACGTCCACGGGGCCTCGCAGACGGAAGTCGCAGACCATCCAGGGCTCGGAGAACCCGTAGTCGTCCTGGGCGACGGCGAGCCACTGGCGGGTGAAGCTGTTGCCGCCGTCGCACGCCACCACGTACCGGGCCGATATGACGGTGCCGTCTCCCCCGACCTCGACGTCCACGCCCCTTTCGGTGGTCCGCAGACCCAGGACCTCGGAACCCATCCTGACCTCGACGTTCGGCAGCGCGCGGACCACGCCGTCGAGCGCGTCCTCCAGATCGGGCTGGTACATCATGTGCCACTCCGCCCAGCCCTGCCCGCCGACGGCCGCGAACTCGTGCTCGATGAGGAGTTCGCCGACGCCGTTGCGCCACTCGTAGCTCGTCTGGACGTGCAGCTTCGGCAGCAGGTCGCGGGCGATGCCGAGGCGGTCGAAGGTACGCATCGTCTCGTCGTCGAAGGTCGCCGCACGCGGCAGGTTGTAGAGCGACGGGTAACGCTCCAGCACGACGACGTCGTGGCCGGCCCGGCCGAGCAGCGCGGCGACTGTCATGCCCACCGGCCCGTATCCGATGACAGCGACGTCGTACCGACTCCGTACGCCCTGCCCTCGCGCTCGTCGGCCCTGTGCGGCGTTCGTGCTTCCGGTCATGTCCTCCCTCCTCATGGTCAGGCCTGGACGGGTACGTGCGGAGCAAGGCCGAGCAGGAGTTCGGCATTGCGATGGGCGATCTTGGTCCGGTCCGCTTCGCTGATCGGCGCGGAGCGGAGGAACTCCGTGGCCGTGCCGATGTCCTCGAAGGGATAGTCGGTGCCGAAGAGAATGTGGTCGGCACCGAGCGAGAGCAGCGCTGCGAGCAGGGGCGGAGCCGAGCACACCCCGCTCGTCGTGACGTAGAGATTGTGGCGGAGGTACTCGGACGGGTTGCCGCGCTTCAGTTCGATCCCGTGGTGGGCGTGGAAGCCCCACCGGGAATCCATCCGCCACAGTGCGAACGGCAGTCCCTCCCCCATGTGCCCCAACAGCAGTTTGGCGGCGGGGAAGTCGTCGAAGACCCCACCGAAGATCAGTCGCAGGACGTGGGTGGCCGTGTCGATGCCCCAGCTCCACATCGGGCCGACCAGTTCAGGGTGTCCCGAGAACACATCGGCGGTGTCGACGCCGTTGGCCGGGTGCAGATAGAGCGGCACATCGAGGTGCTCGGCGCGCTCCCATACGACGCGCAGGGCGGGGTCGTCGAGATACCTGCCCTGGGTGTGGGCGTTGACCAGGGCTCCGCGCAGGCCGAGTTGGGTGACCGCACGTTCCAGTTCGTCGGCGGCCGCCTTGGGGTCCTGCAAGGGCAGGGCCGCGAAGCCGGAGAACCGGTCGGGGTGCTCGGCGATCACGCCGGCCAGGAAGTCGTTGACGGTGGTCGCCTGCCGTACGGCCGCCGCCGGATCGGTCTCGGCCTGGATGCCGGGCGAGTTGAGCGAGAGCACCTGCATGTCGAGCCCGGCGGCGTCCATCCGGTCCAGCCGCTCCTCGGTCAGGTCGAGGAGCCGCCGGGACGCCTCGGCCCAGACGTGCGGCTCTGCGATCGAGGCCGACGAGGCTCCGTGGCCCACTAGCGCAGGGGTCACGAAGTGTTCTTCGAGGGCTATGAGCTTCATTGCGGAGATCTCCTCGAACTGCAGCGCACGGTCGGGTGCGCGCTTGGAGACGGCGGGGCCGCCGTCGACAGCAGTTCACCAGAACGTAATGCGTTACGCAATAAGTAATCTCATGGCTCGCGGATCGATACGATGTCCCACGCCCTCCCGATAAGCTGCTCGGACGCATTCACCAGCACTGAGAGGCGTACGGCGTGACGTCAACCGACCCGACTCCGGACGCGAACGGCGAGTCCCCCGCCCCGGTGACCGACGGCGCCGGGCGCCATGGCATTCAGTCGGTCGAGACCGCCATGCGCGTACTTCTGGCGCTGGAGAGCGGCGGTGGTGCGCTGAGTCTGTCGGCCGTCGCACAAGCGAGCGGGATGCAGCCCAGCAAGGTGCACCGCTATCTCGTCAGCCTCGGTCGCATCGGTCTGACCTCGCAGGACCCGTCGTCGGGTCTGTACGACTTCGGTCCCACGATGCGGCGCATGGGCGCGGAGTCCCTGCGGCGCACGAACGAGGTGGCCATCGCCGGCGGCCATGTGACGCGACTGCGGGACCGCACAGGCCACTCCGTGAACCTGTCGGTCTGGGGCGACCACGGGCCCATCGTGGTGAGCTGGGCGTACGGTACCCAGCCCCTTCCGCTCACGGTCAGGGTGGGGGCCACGCTGCCGCTGCTCGCGTCCTCCGTGGGCCAGGTCTTCCTGGCCCACCTCCCCGAGAGCCTGACCTCCGCGGCCCTGACGGAGGAACTCGCCCGGAAGGACACAGACTGGACGAGGGAACGGGTCGCGGCCGTGTGCGCGCGCATCCGCCAGGACGGCCATGCCGTCACCTACAGCGGTGTGGTGCCCGGCATCATCTCGATCGCGGGACCGGTCTTCGCCGCCAACGATCCGTTGCCGCTCGCCATGTCCGTCGTACTACCGGAGAGCGCGGGCACGCCGGACCACCTCGCCGAGGTGACGAACGCACTGGACGACGCCGTCAGGGCGGCCTCGCAGGAACTGGGGCATCTGCCTTAGCAAGGGTCCGGCTCTCAGCCGTCAACCGGCGCCCGGTTCAGCCTTCGGCGTCTTCCCCTGCACGCTGTCGGTCAGCGATGATCTCGATCAGTTCGTCGGCGCTCGACCGAGTGTGGCGCTCCACCTCGGCTTCGATGACGACGGGGTCGCCGCCGAGAATGGCGTCGATCAGTCGTTCGTGCACATGCAGGGCCCGGTCGGGATCGGACCGGGTGCTCTCGTCGAAGGTGATGGCCAGGTTGATCTGCGCTTCGACGGTCGGCCAGATCCGCCTCAGCATCGCGTTGTCGGACGCGTCCCAGATGGTGCGGTGCAGGGCGATGTGGGCCTGGTGGAGACGAGTGGTGTCCTGGGCGCGGTGCGCAGCACGGTACTCCTCCCACGCCGTCCGCAGCAGTGCCTTGCCGGAGCCGTCGGGAGCGTCGACCAGGGCTCGTGCCGCGAGCGTTTCGAGGGCGACGCGGACGGCCGCGGTGTCGGTGATGAACTTCTCATCGATCGTCGTGACGACGACTCCGCGGTAGGGCTGCTGCTCCAGGAGTCCCTCGTGGATCAACTGGTAGATGGCCTCGCGCAGGGTGGGGCGGCTGACGCCCAGCTGCTGCGCGATGTGCACCTCGCGCAGGGGCTGACCTGCCTTGAGTTCTCCGGCCATGATCGCTCGGCGTAGCTCGTCCACCACCGCGTCGCGACGGGTCTGGGTGGCGACCGGCCTCGGACCGGCGCCCCGGGCGCCCTGCTCGCTCATGAATCCTCCGCAGATTGTCAGACTGCATTCTAGAGCGACGGAGCGAGCGACCGGACATTGCCCAGCTGGGTCCGGTGCACCGCGATGCCGTCGCCTCCATGCCGCTCGGCCAAGGGTGCGACGACATCGCGTGCGCGGTCAGAACCGGATGGCGTCGATGAACGCCCTGAGGCCTGGCGTGCGGGGAGCGGTGAAGGCCTCGTCGGGTGGCGCGTCCTCCTTGATCAGCCCGTCCTCGAAGAAGCACAGCCGGTCGGCCGCTTTGGAGGCGAACGCCATGTCGTGGGTGACGATGGCGCAAGCGATTCCTTCCTCCCTCTTGAGCTTGGTCAGCACGCCGAGTACCTCTGCGGCCACCGGCGGGTCGAGCGCGGAAGTGATCTCGTCACAGAGCAGCAGACGCGGACGCATCATCAGCGCCCGTGCGATCGCCACGCGCTGGCGCTCTCCTCCGGACAACTGGGTGCAGCGGCTGCGCAAGTGGTGAGCCATGCCTACGTCGGTGAGCGCCCGTTCGGCCCGATCCAGCAGTTGCGCCTTGCTCTCGCCGAGGACACGCCGGGGCGCGATGGTCAGGTTGTCGAAGACGTTCATGTGGGGCCAGAGAGTGTAGCTCTGGAAGATCATCCCCACTTGGCCCCGGAGGTCCCTCCAAGCCTCCTGGTATTCGCCGTCCTGCACGACCGGCTGCCCGGCGAGGTGGATGTCGCCGGCGTCCGGCTCCTCCAGGCCCGCGATGACCCGCAGCAGGGTGCTCTTGCCGGAGCCGCTCTTGCCCATGAGCACGGCGATCTCGCCGCTGCCGATACGGAAGTCGGCTTCCTTCAGGACCTGTCTCCCGTGGAACGACTTGCTGACACCTCGGGTATGCAGGAACGCCTCGCCGTCCGGCCGAGGGTCGGTGTCTGTGGTGGTCGCGGCTTCGGGCGTGTCCTCACCCAGGGGTGAATCGATTTCCTGCATCGCCATCAGGCACCTTCCGGCTGGGACGTCGAGCTGGGAGAGCCCGCCAGGGCGGGCGGCCGGTACCCGGGCCGCAGCCGGCCGAGTACACCGCGCAGCGGGGACGCCGGCGGCGGGGCGCCACGTGAGCCGGCAACGATCAGGCGCCGTTCGATGTAGCTGGTGAAGAGCGTGGCGGGGAAGGCGACGGCGAAGTAGATGAGGGCGACCATGGTGAAGATCTCCATGGGCCGGTAGGTCTGGCTGGACAGGATGTTCCCCTGGAACGTCAGGTCGGCCATGCCCAGCGCGGACACCAGGGAGGTGTCCTTGAACATGCTCACGTTCAGCGACAGGATCGAGGGGATCTGCTGGCGGAAGGCCTGCGGAACGATGATGTACCGCAGGATCTGGAGCCGGTTCAGCCGGAGCATCTCGGCCGCCTCGATCTGTTCGGCGGGCACCGACTGCATTCCGGCGCGGTAGGTCTCCGCCATGAAGGCCGTCAGGTGAGCGGTCAGCGCGAGGACTATGGAGAGGGTGGCGGGGAAGGTCGTGTCGAGAAGTGCCGGCAGGGCGTAGAACACCCACAGCAGCTGAATCAGCAGCGGCGTGCAGCGGAACACCTCGATATAGAGCTGGGCCGGCCAGCGGATCACCTCGATCTTCGACATCCGCGCCACGGCGACCGGGAAGCCGAGCACCGCGCTGGCCAGGATCACTACGCTTGAGATCTCCAGAGTCAGCTTCAGGCCGTCGAGCAGGGTCGGCAGCGAGGGACCGATGACTCCCAGGTCCGGGGAGTAGGCGAGTTTCATCGCGGCATACCTTCGGGAGACGGGGAGCGGCGGGTCAGGGCTTGATCTGCAGGTCGCCCAGTGCGTCGACGTCGCGGTAGCCGGCCTCGGCGAAGGCGCGAGCAACCTCGCCGCTGGCCACGGAGTTGTCGATCGCGACGTTGGCGATGTCCAGGGAGCGGGCGTCGATGTCGGCGGGGACGCCGTAGGCCACGTAGTGCACGAAGACCGCCGGATCGGGGACGACGATGCCCATCGACTTGTCCTTGGTCGCCATGTCGACAGCGGTTCCCAGGTCGGTGAAGAGGGCCACGGCCCGTCCGGCCTTGACGCTGCTGGCCGCATTCTGGTTGGTGTCCACCCGCAGTTCCTTGGCCTTGGCCTGCTGCAGCGCCGCGTCCTCGGCGGTGCCCTGCGGGGTGGCGATCGCCTTGCCCGAGGCCAGAATCTTCTTGCTGGTGGTGTAGCGGCCGTCACGCGCCGTCAGGAACACACCGGGGTAGGACCACGAGGGCTTGGTGAAGCGGATCGCCAGGCTGCGCTCGACGGTCTGGTCGAGGTCCGCGGCGACGTCGTACTTGTTGGCCTGAAGTCCCGCGACCATGTTCTGCCAGGTGGTCGCCACCGTCTTGAGCTTCACGCCGATGCCGTCGGCGAGATTCTGCATCGGGATGAGGTCGGGGCCGGTACACGTACCGTTCGACTTCACGACCAGGGTCGGCGGTGCGTCGGCACAACCGACCTTCAGTTCACCGGCGTTCTTGATCTTGTTGATCCAGACGGCCTTGCCTGAGGAGACGGACGAGGCGACGGTGACCGACGAGTCTCCGTTCGAGCCCGATCGTCCGCCGAGGTATCCGGCGAGAAGGGACAGGAGGAGGAGTCCCAGCACGTAGAAGGTGTATCTGCTCTGCTTGGTGAGAGCCATGGCGTACTCCGGAGCTAGAGGGTGGCGGAGGAGAAGACAGTCGGCGCAGGGGCAGGAGCGCGGGTTCTCATTCGCGAGTGCCGGGGCTCTGACGCCCGATGCAAATTGTCTGACAAGCAGCAAGATGGGGGAAGGCTAGAGAGGCGGCCCCCGGCTGTCAATGGGCGAATTCGTGATACTTCGAGGCCCCGCCCTGAGGCCCGGCCATCGGCGCCACGGGTTGCCTGCCGCCTACATCAGGGATCTGACCTGGGATTTCACAGCGTGAGCCAAGGCGTGCCGACCGGTCAGGGCTCCAGATCCTCGGCGCCGGCCACGATCCGCAGGTGTCGGAGAAACATATGTGTCGCCGGATGTGTGGGCAGGCGCGGCCAAGCGATGAGGACCGTCACGGGAGGCGCGTCGGCGAGCGAGACGTAGCGAACGCCAGGGTGCGGGTGGCTGTGCTCGGTGGCCGCCGCGGTGACGCCCACGGCCTCACCGGTGGCGATCACCGTGAGCCATTCGTCGACGTTGGCCACCTCGAAGGTGGTGGGCCGGCCTGCCTCGGGCCAGAGACCTGCCGTGGTGGCGGCGGTCGCGCAGAGCACCACCGAACGCTCGGCCAGGTCGGCAAGACGCACAGCCGCGCGCCGGGCCAGCGGATCCCCCTCGGGCAGGGCCGCCAGACGCCCCTCCCGGTACAGCGGCCGGACCTCCAGCCCGGCGCCCGGGGCGGGCGCGCCACGCAGCAGCGCCGCGTCGATCTCTCCACGGCGCAGCGCCGCCTCCGGGTCGTCCGGGCGGTGCACTTCGATCGGGGTGTCGGGATGCGCCTGACGCCAGGTTCGCAGCACCGGCACGGTACGGTCGCCGAGCGCCGCCCAGGCGAAGCCGACGCGCAAGGGCCGCACTCCCCTCGCGGTCTCCGTCAGCGCGTCGTCCAGCTGCCGGAGGATCAAGTGGGCGCGCTCATACAGCCGTTGGCCGGCGTCGGTGAGAGACAGGGCGCGGGTAGTGCGGTGCACCAGGCGTACGCCGACCCGGCTCTCCAACTGTTCCAAGGTCCGCGAAAGCGCGGGCTGACTGATGTGGAGCACGGCCGCCGCGCCGGTGATGGTGCCCTCGTCACCGATCGCCGCCAGCGCCCGCAGGTGCCGCACCTCCACATTCATAACCCGCAAGCATAAGTGCTCTCCGGAACGCATTTCCCGGGACCTCGTGAGCAGGCCTACCGTCGCGCCCATGAAGATTCTCCTCATCGGCGCCACCGGCACTCTCGGCACGGCCGTCCACCAGGCGCTCGCGCACCGCGGGCACGAGATCCTCACCGTGGGACGCAGCGGAGGCGACCTGCGCTACGACATCACCGACCCCGCACAGGTCACCGCCCTGTACGACCGGACCGGCCGGGTGGACGCGGTGGTCAGCGCCGTCGGCCATGTGCCGTACAAGCCGGTGGTGGAGCTGACCCCCGAGGACTACCTGGCCGGTTTCCGCGGCAAGGCGCTCTGCCAGATCGACCTGGTGCGTCAGGGGGTGCGTCGTGTCGCGGAGCGTGGCTCCTTCACCCTGATCACTGGGGTGCTGGCCCGCGAGCCGATCCCCACCGCGAGCGCGGCCGCCGTGGCCAACGGCGCCGTGGAGGCGTTCGTTCGCACCGCGGCCGTCGAGATCGCCCCGCAGCGCGTCAACGCGGTCAGCCCCACCGTCTTCACCGAGAGCCTCGCCGCCTACGGGGACTTCTTCGTCGGCATGGCACCGGTCGCCGTGGCCGATGCCGCACAGGCGTACGTCCGTTCTGTGGAGGGCGCTCAGACCGGGCGGATATACACCCTCTGAAGACACCTCTCCCCAGGTCAGGGCCTCCGTACCGGTACGGAGGCCCTTTCGCGTATCCGGTCGCCCGCAACAAGTTCACCGGCCCTTATTGACTGCGACCGGCGTTGAGCTTAGCGTCTGGTTTCGCAGATTGTTTGACAATCTGCAAAGTAGTCACCGTGAAGGGGAAGCCCATGAGGTTCAGTCGCGCCTTGAACGTGGTGGACGCGCACGCCGAGGGCGAATCCGGCAAGGTCGTGGTCGGCGGGGTCGGGCCGGTCCCGGGAGAGCGCGCCTTCGACAAGATGCGCTACTTCGAGGCTCACCACGACCAGCTGCGCAAGCTGCTGTTGCAGGAGCCGCGCGGAGCGATGTGGCACAACGCCAACGTCGTGCTGCCGTCGCAGCATCCGCGGGCCGACATGGGCTACATCATCCTGGAGTCCACGGAGTACCCGGCGATGTCCGGCTCCAACACCATGTGCGTGGCCACGGTGCTGCTGGAGACCGGGATGCTGCCCATGGTCGAGCCGGTCACGCGCCTTACGCTGGAGTCACCGGCCGGTCTGATCCACGTCGAGTGCCAGTGTGCCGACGGCAAGGTGCGGCGGGTGAAGCTCGTCAACCAGCCCGCCTTCGTCTACCACCGGTCCGCGGACCTGGATGTGCCCGGCCTCGGCCGGCTGACCGTGGACGTCGCCTACGGCGGGATGACCTTCGTCATCGTCGACGCCGAGTCGGTCGGCTTCAGGCTCGACGTGAGCGAGGAGGCAGCGCTGTGCGAACTCGGGCAGCGCCTCAAGAAGGCCGCCGTGCACCAGTTGGACGTGAGCCATCCGGAGAACCCTCTCCTCCCCGGCATCACGAACACGGTGTTCGCGGGCCCACTCCACCACGACACGGACAAGGACGGCACCGAGCTGATCCGGTCCAGGAACGCGACCGTCGTCTCCCCCGGCCGGATCGACCGCTCCCCGTGCGGCACGGGCACCTCCGCACGCCTCGCCGTCCTGCACGCGCGCGGTCTGCTCGAACCCGGGCAGCTCTTCCGGCACGAGTCACTCATCGGCAGCCGGTTCGACGCCCGTATCGAATCCACCACCACGGTCGGGCCCTACGACGCCGTCGTGCCGAGCGTCTCCGGGCGTGCCTGGATCACCTCGTTCAACCAGCTGGTCCTCGATCCCACGGACCCCTTCCCGCACGGCTTCGTGGTGGGACGCCCCTGGGAACCAGCGATCTGAGAACCAGCTATCTGACCATGCCGATCCTCGCGTCGCGGAGACATGGCGACGCACCCCTGTCAGGAGGTACACGACTCCATGCGGATCATTGTTGTGGGCGCCGGCGCCGTCGGCCTGGCCAGTGCCTACCGGCTGGCCCGGAGCGGCTGTGAAGTGGTCGTACTGGACGCCAGGCGCGCGGGTTCCGCCGCCACACACGGCAACGCGGCCAAGATCGCGCTGGCCGAGAGCGGACCGGTCCCCGCCCCCGGCGTCATCCTGCAGTCCCTGAAGTGGATGCTGAAGCCGGACAGCCCGCTCTACGTCAGACCCTCCCTTGCCCCGGGCTTCCTGAAGTTCATGCTGACCATGGCCCGGCACTGCACCGCCCGGGACTTCCGGCACGGCCTGGAGACCCAACTGCGCCTGGCCGAGGGCACCATGGACCTGCTCGACGACTGGACCCGGGACGGCGTCTCCTTCGAGATGCACAAGGCCGGTGTCCTGCTCGCCTTCGAGACCCGCGAGCGCTACGAGGAGCAGTGCGCGTCCCTGGACGTCTTCGAGCAGTTCGGCATGCTCCCCGACCACCTGCACGGCGACGCCGTCCAGGCGTGCGAGCCGGCGCTGAACAGCCGTACCCAGCACGGCCTCTACTTCCCGGACGACCGCCAGGTCGAGCCCGATTCCCTCACCGCCGGCCTGCTCAAACGCTGCCAGGAACTCGGTGTCGAGGTCCACGAACACGCCCCGGTACGACGGTTCCTGCGCCAGGGCGACACCGTCACCGGCGTGCTGACCGACCACGGTGAGTTCACCGGTGACACCCTCCTGCTGGCAGCGGGCGTTTGGACCGGCCGGATGACCCGGGCGCTCGGCGTCCCGCTCCCCATCCGCCCCGGCAAGGGATACAGCGTCGACTTCACGCCCGCACCCGTCCAACTGCGCACCTCCCTCACCCTGGAGGACGCCCGGGTCGCGGTGACCCCGCTGAACGGGTTCCTGCGGCTGGCCGGGACGATGGAGTTCGGCGGCCTGGAGGAGAACATCAACCCCAGGCGGGTCGCCGCCATCAAACAGGCCGCGGCCGACGCCTTCACCGACTGGGACAACCCGCCCGGCGAGGCCGCCCCGTGGGCGGGCCTGCGCCCCATGACCCCGGACGGCCTGCCAGTCATCGGCAGGCTCGGTCCCCTTCCCAACGTCTACGTCGCCTCGGGCCACGGCATGCTCGGCCTCACCCTGGCCCCCGCGACCGCCGAGATCATCACCGAGGCCATCACCCACCGGCGTCTCCCCGCCGTCGCCGAGGCGCTCTCCCCGCGCCGCTTCACCCGCCGATGACCCACTCCGACACTTCCGAAGGATCTTCCATGAGCGCCCCGCAGTTCACCGGCATCCTCGCCGCCGTGGTGACCCCGCTGACCGAGGACGGCTCCGCGGTCGACGCCGCGGGTGTCCGCCGCCAGGCCGACCACATCATCGACGGTGGCATCCACGGCCTCGTCCCCGGCGGCAGCACCGGCGAGTTCACCACCCTCACGCTCGCCGAACGCAAGCAGGTCACCGACCTGTACGTCGAGGCGGCCGCCGGACGCGTCCCCGTCGTCGCCGGAACGGGCGCGCTGAGCACGGCCGAGACCGTCGAGCTGAGTGTTCACGCCGAGAAGGCCGGCGCGGCCGCCGTCATGATCGTGCCGCCCTTCTACGACGCCCCCTCCTACGAGGAACTCCTGGCGTACTTCGGCGCGGTCTCCGACGCCATCGACATCCCGATCATGTACTACAACATCCCCTCGGCCTCAGGTGTCCACCTCACCCCCGAGCAACTGGCGAAGCTCGCCCGCGAGACGGCGGTGACCTCGTACAAGGACACCGGCGGTGACTTCGCCTGGCTCTCCGCCGTCCAGCAGCAGCACGCCCAGGACATCACCACCCTCAACGGCTGGGACACCCTCACCTTCGCGGCTCTCGCGAGCGGGGCGAAGGCCGGCGTGTGGGGCACCGCCAGTGTGATCCCCCGGCTGTGCGCAGAGTTGTTCGACGCCCTCTCCGTCCGTGGCGACCTGCACACCGCTCGGGAGCTGTGGGCCAGGATCTTCCCGATCTGCCGGTTCCTGGAGTCGCACAACTACGCCTGCGGCATCAAGACCGGCCTCGACCTCGTCGGCGTCAGTGCCGGGCCGACGCGCCGTCCCGTCCTGCCGCTGGCCCCGGAACACCGCGCGGAGTTCCGCGCCCTGCTCACCGCCGCGGGCGTCAAGACCGTCGAGGCACCGGTGGCGGCGTGATGACCGGACAGCCCCGCCGCATCCACGCGATCGACGTCCATGCCGAGGGCGAACCCGGGCGGGTGCTGATCGGCAGCCACCTGCACGTCCGGGGCGCCACCATGGCGGAACGGCTGGAGTACTGCGAGAAGCACCTCGACGAACTGCGCCGCCTCCTGCTGCGCGAGCCGCGCGGTTACCCGGCCCTGTGCGGGGCGCTCATACTGCCCCCGGCCGACCCGGCCGCCGACTTCGGTCTTGTCGTGCTCGAACAGGGCGGGTTTCGCCCCATGTCCGGCTCCAACCTCATCTGCGCCGTCACCGCCCTGGTGGAGACGGGCGCGGTCCCCGTCACCGAGCCGGTCACCGAACTCACCGTGGACACCGCGGTCGGCCTGGTCCGGGTCCGCGCCGACATCGAGAACGGCAAGGCGACCCGGGTCACCTTCGCCAACGTGCCCGCATTCGCCGTCGCCCTCGACCACGTCCTGGAGCTCCCCGAGTACGGCCTGGTCCCGGTCGACATCGTCTTCGGCGGCCAGTTCTACGTCCAGGCACGCGCCGCCGACCTCGGCGTGCGCCTCGACCCGTCCGCCGCCAAGGAACTGACCCGCGCCGGATCGGTCTTGCGGACCGCCGCGCAACAGCAGTTCCCGGTCGCACACCCGGTCAACCCGGGCATCGACGAGATCTCCCTGGCGATGCTGCACGGCCCCTCCCCCTCCCCGGGCATCTCCGGCCGCAACACAGTCGTCCTGCCGAACGGAGAGGTGGACCTCGGGGACCCGTCGACCTGGACCGGCACGCTGGACCGCTCCCCCTGCGGGACCGGCACCAGCGGGCGGATGGCGGCTCTGCACGCCCGTGGGCAACTCCCCCTCGACAGCCCGTTCGTGCACGAGTCGATCATCGGCACGACCTTCACCGGCACTCTCCTGTCCGAGACCCGGATCGGTCCGTACGAGGCCGTACTGCCGACGATCAGCGGACGCGGCTGGATCACCGCCTTCAGCGAGTACGTCCTCGACGACACAGACCCCTTCCCGTACGGCTACACGCTCGGCGACCTGTGGGGCGAGCAGACCTTGGAGAACTGACTGATGCACACCGACGGATCTGACGAGGGACTCCAGTTCATCGCGGGCAAACGGCGCTCCGGGACATCCGGAGAGCGGTACGAGGTGACCGCCCCGGCCACCGGGGAGGTACTGGCCGCCGGCGCCTTGGCCGGCTCCGACGACGTGGACGAGGCGGTGGCCGCGGCCCGCGCGGCCTTCGACGAGTGGTCGCACACCACGCCCGCGGAACGCTCCGAGGCGCTGCTGCGCTGGGCGGACCGACTCCAGCTCCGCGACGAGGAGTTCGCGGAGGTCGAGAGCCGGAACGCCGGCAAGCCGATCCGGCTCACCCGCGGTTTCGACGTCCCCGGCACCATCGACAACGTCCGCTTCTTCGCCGGCGCGGCCCGCAATCTGGAGGGGCGCGCCTCGGCCGAGTACTCCGCCGAGCACACCTCCGCCATCCGCCGCGAACCCATCGGTGTCGTCGGCTCCATCGCCCCCTGGAACTACCCGCTCCAGATGGCCGCCTGGAAGGTGCTGCCCGCTGTCGCCGCCGGCAACACGGTCGTACTGAAGCCGTCCGAACTGACCCCTCTCACCTCGGTGTTGTTCGCCGAAGCAGCCCAGGAGGCGGGCATCCCGGACGGTGTCATCAACATCGTCACCGGTACCGGGGGCGTCGCGGGCCAGGCCCTGGTCACCCATCCCGATGTCGCCATGGTGTCGTTCACCGGTTCCACGGCCGTCGGCCGCCAGGTCGCCGCGCAGGCAGCGGGGTCGGTCAAGCGCGTCCACCTCGAACTGGGCGGCAAGGCCCCGTTCGTGGTCTTCGACGACGCCGACCTGGAGGCCGCCGCCCGGGGCGCCGTGGCCGGCTCCCTCATCAACGCCGGCCAGGACTGCACCGCCGCCACCCGCGCCTACGTGCAACGGCCTTTGTACGAGGCGTTCGTCGAGCGGGTCGCCGCCCTCATGGACGACGTGCGTCTGGGCCCGGTCGACGACCCCGACACCGACATGGGCTCCCTGATCTCCCTCCGGCAGCGGGACCGGGTGGCCGCAATGGTCGAGGCCGCCCGCGGGGCCGGGGCCACGATCGTGCGCGGCGGCCGCGTCCCCGACGGGCCGCTGGGCCGGCACGCCTACTACGAGCCGACCCTTGTCACCGGCGCGGCCCAGGACTCTGCCGTCGTCCAGCAGGAGATCTTCGGCCCGGTGCTGGTCTGCCTGCCGTTCGACACCGACGACGAGGCCGTCCGCCTGGCCAACGACACCCCTTACGGGCTGGCCGCCTCCGCCTGGACGAGCAACGTCTTCCGGGCGGGCCGCGCGAGCCGTGAGATCAGGGCGGGCTGTGTCTGGATCAACGACCACATCCCGATCATCAGCGAGATGCCGCACGGCGGGTACAAGGCGTCCGGCTTCGGCAAAGACATGTCGGCGTATTCCTTCGACGAGTACACGAACGTCAAGCACGTCATGTCGGAGAACACCGGCGAACGGCACAAGTCCTGGCACGACGTGGTCTTCACCACCCGCTGACCCCGTCGGCCGCGCGAAGACGGACAGCGGCAGTGCCATGCCCAGTGCCAGCACGCTGACCAGACTCTGAACGACGGTCTGTGTCTTGGTCGCCTGGCCGAGGTCCATCCGGAAGGACTCCTTGACCAGCCAGAAACCGGCGTGGTTCACGTAGTTCAGACCGAGGGAACCCGCCCCGATGGCCACCACGAGCAGGGAGGCCTCCAGGCCTCCTCCGGCCACCACTGGTGCGACGATGCCGGTGGCGGAGGCAATGCCGACTGTGGCGGAGCCGGTGGTCAGCGAGAGCAGCAGGGCGATCAGCCTGCCGAGGACGATGACGTTGAGATGCGCTCCCTTCGGGGCGGAGGCGATCGCGTCGCCGATGCCGGAGTCCTGCGGGACCTGCTCAGCAGCATGAGGGCGACAGGGACGAGTACCGTCGTGACGGCCAGACCGGTGGGCACGGCGGAGCGAACCTTGTCGCTCGTGCCCAGTTGCGTGCCAGGACCGTCCTCCACCGCTTGAGTGCTCGGGCCGGTCCCGGTGAACTGGGCCACGAGGGTGGCGTCTGGGCGGACCTCGGACAGGCGCGGGGCGATCCAGCGGGCGTAGACGCGGCCGCCCTCTCCGTAGTGATCACCAATAGCTCGGTATAGATCGCTGGCACGGACGAGAGCATGAATCCTTGCGCGTGTTCCCCCAGCTGACTGACGGAGACCAAGCCGTCGAAACGCCACCTTGGTTCCCAATAGATGCCCAGACGAGGGCAAGCTTGACATCCGAGGATGCGTGCTGATCCTCGCCCGTCCGCTGAACCGCAGCCAGGAAATTCGTGGCTTCGGGGTCAAGCCAGGCCAACGCCGCTGCCCCACTCTCGAACTCATGCCCTATCCAGTTCGCCGCATCCGGCCGGATGATCTGCAGGTGCCGGCAGGCGGATTTTGCCTTCCCGGCATACCACTGCAGCACCCGCGCCCGGCCGCCGCCGCTGCTCGCGGAAGACCGTGGCCTTCAGCGAGCGGGGCGCGTTCGTCGTGTCGGGGAATCCCGGCCTGCTAGCCCGCGGACCGGTAGTACACGGCTTCGGACGGCGGCAGCGGCTCCCGTCCCCGGATCCGGTCGGCGATCTTCTCGGCCATCATCATCACGGGGGCGTTCAGGTTCCCGGTGATGACCTTCGGCATGATCGAAGCATCGGCGATCCGGAGGCCGGGCACAGCGTTGACCCTGCCCTCGCCGTCGACGACCGCTTCGGGGTCGGTGCCCATGCGGCAGGTGCCGGAGGGGTGGTACGACGTGCCGGTGGCCGTGCGGATCCAGCCCTCGATCTCACGGTCGCTGGCCAGGTCCGGGCCGGGGTTGAGTTCCTGCGGGCGGAATCGCTGCCAGGCGGGCTGCCTGACCAGCCGCTCCCGCACCAGCCGTACGCCGTCGACCATGTCCTGGAGGTCCTGAGGGGAGGCGTAGTGGTTGAACACGGTCACGGGCGCGTCCGCCGGGTTCGCCGACCGCAGCCTGACGTAGCCGCGGCTCTGCGGGCGCGAGAGGTCCATCCAGAACTGGAATCCGGGCACCGGTACCAGCTTGCCGTTCCTGAGCTGCCGGGTGAGCGGCAGGAACTCGTACTGCATGTTGGGGAAGTCGACGTCGTCGCGGGTGCGCAGGAAGGCGCCCGTCTCGAAGAAGTTGGTGGTCCCCAGGCCCCGGCGCAGGAACAGCCACTCGGCGCCGAGCCTGGCCCGGCCGGCCATGCCGAGTTCGGCGGTGAGGGAGTCCTCGTGCCGGGTGCCGAACTGGATGTCGACGCCGGGGTGATTCTGGAGGTTCTGGCCCACTCCGGGGACGTCCACGGTGACCTCGACACCGGTCTCGCGCAGGTGGTCGGCGGGGCCGATGCCCGAGAGCAGCAGCAACTTGGGTGTGTTCATGGCGCCCGCGCAGAGGATCACCTCGCGTTCGCAGGTGACCCGGCGCGGGCTGCCGTCGCGTCCGGTCACCTCGATACCGACGGCGGTGCCGTTCTCGACGAGGATCCGGTTCACCAGCGCCCTGGGCAGCACGGTGAGGTTGGGGCGGTCAAGGGCGGGGCGCAGATAGGCGCGCGAGGCGCTCCAGCGGACGCCGTCGTGGATGAAGGACTGGGCGATGTGCAGGCCCTCCTGCCGGTAGCCGTTGTGGTCCGGGGTGACCTCGAACCCGGCCTCCTCGCCGCCGCGAAGGAAGGCGTCGTACAGCTTGTGCCCGGCCTTGGCGCGGCTGATCCGCAGCGGGCCGTCACCGCCGCGGAAGTCGTCGGCGCCGTCCTCGAACGTCTCCATCTTGCGGAAGTACGGCAGGCAGTGGGCGTAGTCCCAGCTCTTGAGGCCGTCGGCGGCCCAGCCGTCGTAGTCCATCGGGTTGCCGCGATTGAAGATCATCGCGTTGATCGAGGACGAGCCGCCGATGACTCTGCCGGCCTTCTCATCGATGAGTTTGCCGTGCAGGTGCGGCTCCGGGCCCGACCGGTAGCCCCAGCCGATCCGCTTGTTCTGGTAGACGAAGGGCAGGCCGCCGGGCATGGTGATGAACAGGCTCCGGTCGGAGCCGCCCGCCTCCACCAGCAGGACCCGGACCGAGGGGTCCTCGGTGAGTCGGGCGGCGATGATGCAGCCGGAGGAGCCGGCGCCGATGACGATGTAGTCGAATGTCCTGCTCATCAGTGCTACGGCTCCTCAGATGATGCCCTGCTCGGGCAGCGGGGTGCCGTCGAGCAGTCGCTGCCAGCCGAAACGGGAGAGGTCGATCGTGCTGTACTCCCCGGTGAGGAGGAGTTCCGCCATCGCACGGCCGCAGCCCGGCGCGTGCATCAGGCCGTGGCCGGAGAAACCGGACAGCATGTGGAAGTTGGCGAGGCCGTCGGCGCCGGGGCCGATGATCACATTGCCGTCGAAGTCGTTCTGGTCGTACAGGCCGGGCAGGGTGCTGTGGCACTTGGTCCGCTCGAACTGCGGGAAGCGGTGGGCGAGGGCCGGCCAGACCGCGTTGTCGAAGTAGGCACGGTCGACGGCGAAGTTGTAGCCGCGCGGCTCTTCGAGGGTGGGCACGCCGCCTGAGTAGCCGCCGCCCTCGGGGCGGAAGGCGAGGCGCTGGGTGTCCTTGAGGTAGGGCAGCGGCTCGATCGGGTCCTGGGACTCGAAGTAGTGCTCGAATCGGCGCAGCGGCTCGATGGGCACCTTGATGCCGAGCATCGCGCACACGTCCTTGGCCCAGGCACCGGCCGCGTTGACGAACTGGCCCGCCGACACCCGCTGTCCCGACTTCAACAGCGCTTTGGTGACGTGATCGCCCTCGCGGGTCAGGCCCACCACCTCGTCCGCGAGGAACCGTGCGCCGAGCGACTTCGCCTTGTTGCGGAAGCCGGTCAGCACACTGTGCGGGTCGAGCCAGCCGTCGTCGGGAGAGTGCACGGCGGCGCCGAGGTCGCCGACGTACATGGACGGGAACTTGCGCTTCAGCTCGTCCGGTTCGAGCCAGACGACATCGCAGTCCTGCTCGCGCTGGATCTCGTAGTTGCGCCGGAGCATCTCGCGGTCGGCGGGCGGGACGATGAACAGGTATCCGTTTTTCCTGAACCCGATGTCGGCCGGGACCCCGTCGACGGCCATCGTTTCGGGGAACCGCTCGAAGAAGTCGATGCTGTACTTCGACAGTTCGATGTTCTCGGGGAGGTGGAACAGGCGCCGCACACCGCCGGACGCCCGGGGTGTGGAGGCCAGTTCGTAACGGGGATCGCGTTCGACGACGACGACGTCGGCGCTCGGATCGAGGAGTTTCGCGTAGTAGGCGACGGCCGCACCGACCGCTCCGCCGCCGATGACGACCATGTCGGTTCTCATGTCAGCCGACCGTAGGTGTGCTGGTCAGCGGCCGCATCCACGGTGGAGAGGAGAGATCTCCAGTGCCTTCGACAACTGTTGAAGACGGCCGCTACACGGCGGTGGCCCGGTAGGCCGCCAGCCACAGGGCGAGTTGCAGGCTGGTCCGGTCGGCGCCGGTGCGCAGGTCGGCGCCGGTGAGCTCGGTGATCCGGTTCAGGCGGTAGTAGAGGGTGGTGCGGTGGACATGGAGTTCCTCCGCCGCCGTGGTCACCTCGCCACCGTGGTCGAGGACGACGCGTGCCGTGGTCATCAGGTCGTCGCGCGGCTGACCGACGAGGATCTCGGCACCCGGATGCACCTGCCGGACGGTCAGCGAGTCAGGGGCGTCGACGATGAAGCGCCAGGCTCCCAGCGCGTCCCAGGACACCTTCTCCAGCCGCGCGCCTGCGGCGACGGCCCGTCGGGTGGCCGCCGCCCGGCGCGCCGCCTCGCCCAGGTCGGCGAGCGGCAGCGGGCCGCCGCTGGTCGCTCCGCGCTCCCGGCCTCCCGCGATGTGCGCGCTCATCCCGTCCGGCAGCGGCCAGCCGCCGGTCGCCGCCGGGGCCTCCACCTGGACCCGGGCATCCGGCGGCAGGTTCTCCAGACGGGTCAGCTCCCGCGCGGCTTCCTCGTCCGGGCCCCGGAGCAGGCGCTCGATCAGGTCGTCGCGCCTCTGGAGCCGTTCCTCGCCGGACCGCCGGGACTTCGCCATCGCCTCGGCGGCAAGGTCCGCGCACTCCACCAGCGCGGGCAGCTCGGCCTCGGTGAGGGTGTCCTCGGGGTCGAGCACCCACAGCAGACCCAGGACCCTGCCCTCGTACCGCACGGGCATGCACCAGCGGGCCCACATGTCGGCCTCCGGAATGGCCGGGGTGTGCACGGGGGCCGTCGCCTGCATAAGCCGGTAGCGCTGTACGACCGCGGCGGCGGCCGGCTCCACCCGCCGGTTCAGGATGGTTCGGACGCGGGTGTCGTCGACCGCGCCCCGGGTGCTCCACCAGACGGGCTGCTGGTGCTGGTCCTCGATGAGCACGGAGAGACCCACCGCGGCGGCCAGGTCGTCCACAGCAGCCTGCATGTCGACCCGCTCCATCAGGAGGTTCCCCTTCGTTCCGTCCAGGGTGCGCACCCCGGGACCTGGACTCTTCGACAAGAGTATGAACGCGGGCAGCAGATTCCACTCCATCGCCGAAGCCGGTCGGCGCACCCCCCTCCTAGGGTCGGGACACCTGCGCCTCTCTTCCGCCGGGACCACCGTGCCCGCATCGCCAACGGAGCTGTCATGACCGAACTCGCCGCGGCGCTCGCCGAGGTCCGCGCCGCCGACTACGACGTCCCGAACCTGGTGGGCGGCCGCGAGGTCCGCACCGGCCGGGTGCTGCCGATCGTCACCCCGCACGAGCACGCCGTACGCCTCGGGCAGGTGCACCACGCCTCCGCCGGCACCGTCACGGACGCGATCGAGGCGGCGGCCGACGCCGCGCGCTCGTGGGGCAGGCTCGGCTTCGAGGAGCGCGCGGCGCCCTTCCTGCGGGCGGCCGAGCTGCTGGAGACCGGGCCGTGGCGCGAGCGGCTCACCGCCGCGACCATGCTGGAGCTGTCCAAGACCCGCGAGCAGGCCGACGGCGACGCCGTACAGGAGACGGTCGAGCTGATCCGCGCCAACATCGCGAACATGCGGGCGATGTACGACGTCCAGCCGCACTCCCCGGAAGGCGTCCGCAACCTCCTCGACTACCGGCCCCTGGAAGGCTTCGTCCTCGCCGTCTCGCCTTTCAACTTCGTCTCCACCAACAACCTCGCCTTCGCCCCGGCCCTGCTCGGCAACACGGTGGTGTGGAAGCCCGCCGAGAGTGCCGCGCTGACCGCGCACCTGTCGACGCTGCTGCTGCGCGAGGCCGGTCTGCCCGACGGCGTCGTCAACGTCGTCCACGGCGGCGGCCCCGAACTCGGCCCCACCGCCCTCACCCACCCGCACCTGGCCGGGGTCCACTTCACCGGCTCGACCGGCACCTTCCGGCAGATCCTGCGGACCGTGGGCGAGCACATCGACGGCTATCGCGACTATCCGCGAGTGGTCGGCGAGACCGGCGGCAAGGACTTCATCATCGCCCACCCCTCTGCCGACCTGGACGCCCTCGCGGTGGCCTGCGTGCGCGGCGCCTTCGACTACCAGGGGCAGAAGTGCGCCGCCCCGTCCCGGTTGTACGTTCCGCGCAGCCTGTGGCCCGCGCTGAAGGAGCGGCTCGTCGAGCTGACCCGGCGCCTGGTGACCGGCGACCCGACCCTGCCGGGCACCCACATCGGTGCCGTCATCAGCGCCCGCCAGCACGCCCGGCAGACCGAGGCGCTGGCGCGGGCGCGGGCCGAGAACCTGGTGGTCACCGGCGGCACCACCGACGACTCGGTGGGCTGGTTCGTCGAGCCCACCGTCCTCGAAGTGGCCGATCCGCACTCGCCGTTCATGACGGAGGAACTGTTCGCTCCGGTGACGGCCGCGTACGTGTACGAGGACGCCGACTGGGAGAAGACCCTGCGGCTCGTCGACGAGTCCACCGCCTACGGCCTCACGGGCGCCGTCTTCGCCGACGACGAGCAGGCGATCGCCCGGGCGCGTGAAGTGCTGCGCTACACGGCCGGCAACTTCCACGTCAACGACAAGCCGACCGGCGCGGTCGTCGGCCAGCAGCCGTTCGGCGGCTCCCGGGCCTCGGGGACCAACGACAAGGTGGGCACGGTGTGGAACCTGATCCGGTTCACCAGCCCGCTGACCGTCAAGCGCCCGGACCGGCCGGAGCGGGCCCCCTGGCCGGCTCCCTGACACAGTCCCCGCCGCCCTGCCGGGCCCCGCCGATCCCCTCATCCGAGGGGGCGGCAGGGCCCTTTGCCATTGGCCCCGGGCATCGGTCGGTGACATCTGCGTTTCCTGGTGAATACGGCCGGGACGCGGTCGGATCTCTTTCGACATCTGTGGAAAAGCGGGGGCAGATCTCCAACATCCGTACATGTCCCACGAGGGTGATCTGCTCCACGATGGTCTCCAATCACACGGGGCCGAGCCCGGAATCCGGAATCCGACGGGGAGCCACACGGCCCGGTGTTCCGACCGCCGACGCCGACGCCGGCACCCCATGTCTTCCGCTGATCCCCCCTCGCACATGCCCTGAGAATCCGGCCTTCCCGGCGGATCTGACGAGTGATCGGAGCGACAGATGCGCACCCACCCGTGTCGCGACAAGGAACACACACGATGAAGGCAACGGCACCCGAGCAGACCACGCAGCTCCCGACGGAGCCCGACGAGATACGTGTCGCACACCGCTCGCATCCGGCCTGGTGGCTGCTGGTGGCGTTCGTCGCCCTGTGCGCCGCGGGGATCGTGAAGATGCTCTTCACCAACCCCAATCTCCAGTGGGGCGTCGTCGGTGACTACTTCTTCACCGCGCGGGTCCTCAAGGGACTGCTGGTCACCCTTGAGCTGACCGTGCTCGCGATGGTCTCCGGCATCCTGCTCGGCGTACTGACCGCCGTGATGCGGCTGTCGCCGATCCGGATCCTGTCCTCGGTCGCCTGGGCATACACCTGGTTCTTCCGGGGCACACCGCTGCTGGTCCAGATCATCTTCTGGTACAACCTGGCCGCGCTGTTCCCGAGGATCGAGATCGGGATCCCGCTGGTCGGGCCCACCCTCTGGGCGGGCGACTCGAACGCCGTCATCACCCCCTTCGTGGCCGCCCTGCTCGGGCTGGCGCTCAACGAGGGCGCCTACATGTCCGAGATCGTCCGAGGCGGCATCGTCTCGGTGGACCAGGGGCAGCACGAGGCTGCCGTGGCACTCGGGATGCGCAGCGGGCGCGTCATGCGCCGGGTCGTCCTGCCACAGGCGATGCGGGTGATCGTGCCGCCGACCGGCAACCAGGTGATCAGCATGCTGAAGTCGACGTCCCTGGTCAGCGTCACCTCGACCTCGGAACTGCTCTACACCTCGCAGCAGATCTACAACCAGACGTTCCAGACGATCCCGCTCCTGGTCGTGGCCAGCATCTGGTACCTGATCGTCACGAGTGTGCTGAGCGTCGTCCAGTACTACATCGAGCGCCACTACGCACGCGGCGGGCGCCGGGAACTGCCGCTGACGCCGTGGCAGCGACTCAGGCGCAGCGCCGGCGTCCTGTGGGCCCGGATCACGGTCGCCGGCCAGGGAAAGGCGTGATGAACATGCTTGCCGTCGAGGACAACACCCGCGAGACCGGGGAAGTGGTGCTCCGTGCCACCGGGATCAAGAAGCGGTTCGGGGCGCTGGAGGTGCTCCGCGGTGTCGATCTGACCGTCCTGCGAGGGGAGGTGATGTGCATCATCGGTCCCTCCGGTTCCGGAAAGAGCACCCTGCTGCGCAGCCTCAACCACCTGGAGGAGATCGACGGAGGAAAGGTCGAGCTGGACGGTGAGCTGATCGGCTACCGGGGGCGCGGCCACAAGTACGTCACCCTGCCCGAGAAGGAACTCGCCTCCCAGCGGGCCCGGATCGGGATGGTGTTCCAGTCCTTCAACCTCTTCCCGCACATGACGGTGGTGCAGAACATCGTGGAGTCCCCGGTCGGGGTGCTCAAGGTGCCGGCCGCCGAGGCGCGCGCCACCGCGATGGGGCTGCTGGACCGGGTGGGTCTGGCCGGCAAGGCCGACAACTATCCTCGCCAGCTGTCGGGCGGTCAGCAGCAGCGCGTCGCGATCGCCCGTGCCCTGGCCATGAAACCGCGGCTGATGCTGTTCGACGAGCCCACCTCGGCGCTGGACCCGGAACTCGTGGGTGAGGTCCTGGACGTGATGAAGAGCCTCGCCCGTGACGGTCTGACAATGGTCGTGGTCACCCACGAGATGGGCTTCGCCCGCGAGGTCGCCGACTCCCTGCTGTTCATGGACGGCGGCGTCGTGGTCGAGCGCGGACACCCCCGGGACGTGCTGGGCAACCCGCAGATGCCGCGCACCCGGGACTTCCTGTCGAAGGTCCTCTGACCTCCCCGCTCCCCCACGCTCTCTCCTCCACACCCTCCCCGGAAACACCCGGGCGGCCGGGGAACACCCCTGCCTCTTCGGAAGATCAGCTAGGAGAACCTGCCATGGCCTGCAAGATCGGAACCCGCCGTTCGATCGCCCTGCTCGCGTCCAGCGCCATAGGCGCCCTGGTCGTGTCGGGCTGTGCCGATCCGGCTGCCAAGTCCGGCTCCGGCAGCGGCGGCACGTCCGCCTCTGCGTCCGCGACGAGCCAGTCGGCCATCACCACCTCATGGGGCGGCAAGCCTGCCGCCTCGGTGACCGCGCTGGTACCGGACGAGTTCAAGAACAAGGCGATCAAGAACGCCATCTACAACAACTTCCCGCCGGAGGAGTTCCTGGAGGGCAGCACTCTCGTCGGGATCCAGCCGGACATCGCCCTCGCGATCAGCGAGGTGATGGGCGTCAAGCTGCAGAACACGCCAGTGGGGTCTTTCGACTCGCTGATCCCGGGCACCGTGAGCGGCCGGTACGACATGTCGACCGCCGACTTCGGCGTCACCGCGGAGCGCCTCAAGCAGGTCGACTTCGTGACCCAGTTCAAGATCGGCACTGGCTTCGCGGTCAAGAAGGGGAGTTCGGTCACCGTGAGCAAGGCGACCGACCTGTGCGGCCACTCGGTGGGCGTGGTGGCCGGCACGTACTTCATCGACCAGGTCAAGACCGCGAACAAGGACTGTGCGAAGGCCGGGCTCAAGCCGATCGACCTCAAGACCTACCCGGATGACGGCGCCCGCATCCTCGCCGTCACCAACGGACGCGTCGAGATCACGGCGACCGCCCAGGACTCGATGGGCTACGCGATCGCCGGCCAGAACATCCCGATCGAGCTCCAGAAGTTCGTCTACGCCCCGCTGGAGCAGGCCATCGTCGTCCCGAACGGGAGCAAGCTCGGCCCCGCCGTCGAGGCCGCGATGAAGGAGATCGTGAAGAACGGCACCTATGCGAAGATCATGAAGAAGTGGGGGGTCGAGGCGTCAGCCTACAGCTCGGCCGACGACGTCCTCTACCTCACGGACCCGTCCCAGACACCGAAGTCATGAGACGTTCCCGGACCAGATGCCGGACTTCCCAGGGGCGATGACGCCGGCCGGGGCGTGGGCGTCCTTGACGCATTCGCAGATGCTCTGGCGCGAGGCGACCCCGGCCGGCGTCTACCACACGGGACGTGAGCAATTCGGGAGCAGCTCCCTACGGGAGACCGACTATCTCTTCGAAGGGTACGTCGGCCGCCAACTCCGCCTGATACCGGAGGCCGAGGTCATCGCCGAGACACATGGTCCAGCCGTGGTAGCGCGCTGGGACTTTTCCGGGACTCCCGGCCCCATCAACCGGCACGAGCGTGCAACCGAAGGGTCATTCGCGCAGGTCAGCGACCACCGAGCGCCCATCGCCGCAGGCCATCGCGTCCGCTGGTCCCTTCCGTGCCGTCTGCCCAGCAGGATCAGTAGATCTGCGCTCAGCGTCGTCTGCCCTCGGCGCCCCATCGATGCCCGCCGCCTCGACAGGGCCCGACCTGCTCGACAAGCCGCCTGACATCCCATCAGAACGAGCGTCAGATGAGCGTCACATGCGTCATTTCAGCGTCAGGATTCCGTCCGTAACATCCACACCGCACATAACGCGCACGGGCAAACCCACAGGTCAGGAGCCCTTTGCCGTAGACTCAAGGATCGCGACGCACTCCATATGATGCGTCAGCAGTAAAGGTCGAGTTCATTGCGGTCAGCCCTTTTCGTCGCCATACGCTCGCGGGCGAGATGCTGGTGCTCCAACTCGCGATCGAGGTGGTCGTGTTGGTGGCCGTCGCGACGGTCTCGCTCGCCCAGTCCGAGGCCACCTTCGACCGGGTCGAGGGCCGACGCGTCGGGGCCCTGGCCGAGCAGCTGGCCGCCATCCCGTTGGTGCGCACCCAACCGTCCCGACCGGCACCAGAGGAAGCACTCGCGCCTTTGGCACACTCCACCCTGGTGCAGTCCGGAGTCACCTCCGTCACCATGGCCGACGCCACCGGACGCATCATCAGTTCGACCAACCCACTGTCGTCGGGGACCGTCTGCCCCTGGGGCCGGGGGTGGCCCAGGGCCGCGGCTGGTCGGGCGCGCTCACTTGGGACGGCAGTCGCGAGCCGGTCGCCCAAGTGCCAGCGCTCGGCGCCGCGGGCGACGACCTGGGAGACACCCGTCCTGGTGGTCGACGACGACTTCATGGCGGCCCGGGTCCACCGGACCTTCGTCGACCGCGTGTCACCCTTCCGGGTGGTCGGCACGGCGGGCACCGGCGAGCAGGCCATCACAGCGGTGGACGAGCTGCGTCCGGACCTGGTCCTTCTCGACCTGTTCGGTCTGGACGTCGTCCCGAGACTGCGCGCCGCCGGACACGACTGCGACATGATGGTCATCAGCGCCGTCCGTGAGGCCGAAGGGTGCGCCGCGCCGTCCGTCACGGCGTGGTCGACCACCTGCTCAAACCCTTCGACTTCGAAGGCCTGCGACCCCGCCTGGAGTGGTACGCCGCCCGGCGTGGCCGTCTCCTCACCACGGTGGTACGCGGGCAGGCCGACATCGACCGGGTGCTGTCCGCGGGGCCCGTACCCCGGACCGGTGCCACGCTTCCGAAGGGGCTGAGCGTGGAGACCTCCGACCTCGTCGAGCATGCGCTGCGTAAAGCCGACGGCACCTTGTCGGCGGCCGAGTGCGCCGCCGCCACCGGGATCTCACGCGTAAGTGCCCGCCGCTATCTGGAGCACTTCCACGCCGCCGGCGCCGCCGACCGGCCGGAGCGGCGCTGCGGCTGGCGCGGGTGAGCAAGGGGGCAAGGACGCTCAGGAACGGGGTTGGTGAAGCGTCTGTTCTGCCCAGATGGTCTTGCCGTCCCCGCTGTAGCGGGTGCCCCAGCGCTGGGTGAGCTGGGCTACCAGGAAGAGGCCGCGGCCGCCCTCGTCGAAGTCACGGGCACGGCGCAGATGGGGCGCGGTGCTGCTTTCGTCGGACACCTCGCACACCAGGCTGCGCTCCCGGATGAGCCGTAGCCGAATGGGCCCCGTGGCATATCTGATCGCGTTGGTCACCAGCTCACTGACCACGAGCTCGGTCACGAACCCGTCATCCTCCAGGCCCCACGAGGCAAGCCGGTCCGCGACCTTGCGGCGGACCTCAGCCACGGCCGCGGGTTCACACGCCACCTCCCAGTCGGCGACCTGACTCTCGTCTAGCATGCGGGTCCGCACCAAGAGCAGGGCCACGTCGTCGGTGCGGGACCCGGAGGACATGGACTCCAGAACGCCGTCGCTCAGCGCTTCAAGGGAAGGGGCGGGCCGGGCCAGGGCACGGCACAACTCGACGAGGCCGTGATCAGGGTCTCGGTCCCGCGTTGCGATGAGTCCGTCCGTGAACAGTGCCAGCAGGCTCCCGGGAGGTGCGGGAAACTCCATGGCTTCGAAGGGCAGACTGCCGAGTCCCAGGGGCGGTCCGAGAGGCAGGTCGACTGCCCGGCTGCTGCCGTCCGCGAGGACCAGTACCGGCGGCGGATGTCCCGCCCGGGCTGCGGTGCAGGTCCCGGAGACCGGGTCGTAGACGGCGTACAGGCAGGTGGCGCAGAAGTCTCCCGATGGCTCGCCGAGGGCGTCGCCTTCGAGCTCGCCCACCCCATGGGTCACGATGTCGTCCAGGTGGGTGAGGAGCTCGTCCGGCGGCAGATCAATGTCGGCGAGGGTGCGCACCGCTGTGCGCAGTCGCCCCATCGTCGCCGCGGCGTGGATGCCGTGCCCCACGACATCACCGACCACGAGCCCGAGGCGCGCCCCGGGCAGGGAGATCACGTCGAACCAGTCGCCGCCCACTTCGGAGCCGCTGTCGGCAGGCAGGTAGCGGGTGGCCGTCTCGGCCGCCGGATGGACCGGCGCCCCCGGCGGCAGCATGGCTCGCTGCAGGGTGAGCGCCACGCTTCGCTCCCGGGTGTACCGGCGTGCGTTGTCGAGGCAGATCGCGGCGCGGGCGACGAGATCCTCGGCGACGACCAGGTCGTCCGGTCCGAAAGGCGCCCGTGACGCCGCCGACCGGACGAACAGCACGGCACCCAGCGACACCCCCCGGGCACGAATGGGGACGGCGACGAGCGTGCATCCAGTCGCACCATCGCCATTCTCGCGCCACACGGCCTGGCCATCGGCGAGACACTGTTCCACGACAGAGAACCACTCGAGGGGAGCCGACCGTGCCTCGGCACCGCCGGCCCCGGGCTGGAGCGGCGACCGCGGCGCCCATGCGGATGCCGCCTCTCTGAGCGGTGCGGCACCTGCGAAATGCGGGGCCGGCACATCTCCCCGGAACACCGGCTCCAGGAGTTCCACACTCGCGTAGTCCGCATAACGCGGAACGGCGACCGCGACGAGTTCCTCGGCGGTCCCCGTGACGTCCAGGCTGCCGCCGATGCGCGCCCTGGCCTCGCTGAGCAGCGCGAGCCTCTCCCGCGAGCCGTACTGCTCCGAGTAGTCGGCGGCAGCAAACCCCACAGCCCGGGTACGGCCGGTCTCGTCCGTGAGCGGGAACAGATCGTCCACCCAAGCGTGCGCGCGTGTCTCTCCGGGAAGCCTGACGAAGTTCTCCAAGGACTCCGGCATCCCGGTCCGGGCGACCCGCAGGACTCGGCGCTCGATCTCGTCGTAGACCGGGCCCTCAAAGACTTCGGTCGTACGTTGGCCGCGCATCTGAGCGGCATCGGTGCGTCCAGCCATCCTGAGCGCACGCTCGTTCACATCGAGAATGCGTCCCTCGAGATCGAAGATCACAAGGACGGTGGACTGCTCATCGAACATTCGCTGTAGAAGCAGTCGGTCCGACCCAGTGAACGACTCCGCCGGTTCCTGGACAGCGAACACGAACTGTGTCCCCCGCTCGGTGTCCTCCAACCGACACAGCCGAAAAGCCAGGTCCATGACATGACCATCGCGATGCCTCAGCGCACGGTCACCGACCATCAAATCGGCGATCGGTCTGTCGACGATCTCTTCAGCGGCGTATCCGAGCAGCACCTCCGCGCCGCGACTCCAGGATCTGAGGCGTCCCTCGCAGTCCACCGTCGCGACAGGGAGAGACTTGTCCATGAGACCGGCCAGTTCCGGGAGAAGGCCGGGCTGCCGACCGTTTCTGTCCATTTCCGCTCCTGCCCACTACGCGAGGAGTGGAGCCAAGTCCAGAATTACCGCAATTGGAACGGAAGGCAAGAAATGAAAAGAGCTCGAAAACCTTCGCTTGCCCCAGGGCCACAATCGCTTCGGAGTACTCGGCATCGGCAGGTGCGCCGCGGTCGAGCGGGCGACGTTACGGCCGCGGGCGGCGATGATGCGGATGGCGATGCCCCGAACACGGCCGGAGAGCGGTCCCTGGCATCGGACTGCTGCGGCGCGCCCTCGAAGACCGTCACCCAAGGCCGCATGGAGAAACATCGAATCGAAGGGCCCCCGAAGGCCGCCATCGCCGTCGGTGAGGTGGAATGCACTGTCGGTGCGCGCGGTCCATCGGCAATGGCCGGTTCCGGCTCTCACGGATCCTCGCCGAGCGGGTCAAGGCCAGGCGCGGGACCCGGGTTCTGGTCGCTACTGGTGTCCACCAGACGCCCCCCGGGTTCCCCGGCGACACTCTGATGATCTTCACGCCCCACAGTACGAGGGCAAGAGCCCCGACATCGCCAGAACCGACCACTGCGCGATCATCTGCGATGTGATCCACGGCGGGGTGACGGCAATGGCCGCCCGTGCACCCGCACTCACGCGCTTCTACGGCGCGCGGGTACGAGAGCAGCTCGCGGATCCGGGAGACGGACGGGCCGAGCGGAGTCGATGACGTTCACTTGTCCCCCCTCATGTTCCCCGGGCGCTGTCGCATCTCGGGCATGACGAACCGCGCCATGTTGCCCATACGACGCTGACTGCCGACGACCACGCGGGTCACTTCCGCGAGGATCGCGCGGTCGACCGGTGTGAGGTGTTCGAGTCGGACCACGTCGGTCGGAGCCCGCCCGGCTGTCGCCTGCTCCATCTGCCACGCGAGCCTGATGCCCTGAACGGCGTCGAAGGCATCGGCGAGTGCGGTGGCGTCGGTCTCGGTGAGCATGTCGGAACCGCTCGCCGCGAGGAGCCGATCGTCCGTCGGCAACGCTGTCGAGCCCACGCTGAGGGCGGCCCAGCGCGCGATGTTGGCGATCGGAAGGAGGAACTGGGCCTTGAGGTCGACCTTCTTGCGACGCCATGGGGCAGGGCGACCGCTCTGTGCGATGGAGGCCGCCAGCAGCATGGACATCGTGCGCGGGTGCATCCTCAAGTCACCGAAGACCCGGACGACTTCAGGCAGTCCGCGATCGCCGTGGATCGGGCGTCCGTCGATGAGCAGACAGGTCATGATGACGGCGTCGTCGACCTCGGGTGCGGTGATCCAGTCCCGGCCGGCCCGGGCCCAGTCCGCGTGGGTCCGCGCGAACTTCGGGTTCGCCGGGCTGACCCCGTGCCGGTCGTGCGCGAGGCCGGCTTCCTCCAGCACTTCGGCGACCTTCTGGAACATGGGCCGGTACCGGGCGATCCCTGCGGCGTCGAAGGCGTTGTCGAAGGACGCCGCCGCGTCGATGTCCGACGACAGCAGGGCCTCCCGGCGCCCGTTGCTGCCCAGCGAGAGCCAGGTGAACGCCTCGGTGCTCAGGTCCGGGTACTGCTCCGAGACGAGTTCGATGGTCCGTCGTACCGCGGCGTCGATGACGGCCGAATGGACCGTGATGATCCGGCCCGGGGCCAGCCCCCGGGCCATGAGGCCGGTCAGCATGCCCGGCACGGATCGGTAGCGGCCCTTGAGGTCGTCGATGGTCTCGGCACGGTGGATCTGCTCGTGCAGAGAGGCTCCGGCGGTGGTCGAGGAGACGACGAAGTCGCGTGAGGCGATGGCACCTCGGAGCCGTCCCGCACGGTCGGTGACGAGAACGACATCGCCGTCCGACTCCAGCACGGCGATCAGAGCCTCGGCGGCGGAGGCACCCAGCCGCATGGACGGCGCGTCGGTCTGCATCGCGCTGCCCACCACCTCGGTGACCGGCGATGCCGAGGCCACCGCCCGCCGGATCCCGGCATCGGTGAGGATGCCGTAGCCGCCGTCCTCCTGCCTTACGGCGGCATACGGCAGTCCCTTCTCCTCCATCCGGGCCGCTGCCTCGGCGATGCTCGTCGTCGGTTCGACCAGCAGCGGCGAGGTCACGATCAGGTCGTCGACGAGGGTGTACGTCGGGATGGAGCCGTGCACCATCATCCGGCGGCTCATGTCGACCTCGCGCGCCAGCAGTCGAGCACCGTGCCGCGTCGCGAACACCGGATCCACCAGGTCGGGGTCGAGGCGTACGACCATGGCGTCACCCGAAGCCGCGACCCGCGGACCGACCGCCTCGCCGAGCAGGGTCGCGACGTACCCGAACATCTCGGTCGGTCCGAGGTTGAAGGCGGGCAGTTCCCGGATCCGGTCGGGGTTCGTCCAGACGGAGACCTGGCCGTGCCACACGACGTAGAGGCCCCGCTCGGGCCGTGCGAAGGCGTCGAGGATCACCTCGCCCGTGCGGTGGGAAGTCACCGTGGCACGCTCGGCCGCGCGGGTCAGGTGTTCCTCGTCCAGGGTGTCGAGCGGCGGGCAGAGTCTCAGGAACTCCACCAGCGCGCGGACGTCGGCCGGATGGCGGGCGTTCATCATGGGCTCCTCGGAGCGTAGGTGCGACCGGAGCGCGACGGGTTGCTACCGGGCGTCAGCCACGGCCTGTTCCTCGGCCTGTTGATGTGCCAGCACCTGGGTCAGCTCCTCCGTCGGGCCGCCCGACCGCACCGCCCAGACGAAGCTGCCGATGGCGATGAGCATCATGACGATCAGGTCGGTCGGGCCGTCCAGCGCGGGAGAATTCATGGGGCCGTACTCGCCGAGGTAGGAGATGAGCAGCATCACGAGGAAGGTGCCGACGATCCACACGCCGCTGCGCACCTGCCGTCGGCCCTCGGCCGTGCTCACGGCGTAGAGCCCGGCCATGAAGGCCACGACGGCGACGGCCATCGCCGTGTAGTACACGGGAAAGCTCCACCCGTCCGCCGACTGCTTCTGATCACGGTTGAACAGCCAGCCACCGCCGATCGCGATGAGGATCCAGGCGACGCTGAACACTCCGGACACCACCCAGCTGCCGACGGGATTGCTCCAGCCGTTCCGCACGCTGTTGTAGGCGCCGTAGACCGGCAGGGCCAGGAACACGATGGTGAACAGGTTGATCAGGGAGACCCAGCCCGCGAAGTAGATCAGCATCAGGCTCGCGACGAAGCCCGCGATCGCCCAGAAGTACGCCCACTTGACACGGACCGGCCGGTGCATGTCGGGCGCGGTGCGGCGCAGGACCATCATCACCGGACCGCCCATGACGTACGACAGCGTGAGCGCGACCGACACCTGGGAGACGAACGAGTACCAGCTCGGCGCCGGGAAGAAAAAGAAGAAGCCGAGCAGCGTGCACACCAGGAGTCCGACGATCGGCGTGCCGTACTTGTTGATCTTCTGGGCCCGCTTGGGCAGTTCGCCGTTGACCGACATCGAGTACACCGAGCGGGAGCCGATGCCCAGCCACACCCAGCCGGTCGCCGCGGGGGACAGCGCCGCGTCGGTCAGCAGAACCGTCGCGAACCAGGTGAAGCCGGCCGCCGTCACCGCGTTGAGCAGCGGAGCCGATGCCCAGCCGCTGCTCATCAGGCCCGCCCAGTTGCCGGGGGCGACGTGCGCGTCGCTCCAGTCGATTGCACCGATGAAGCCGACCTGCAGAACTCCGTAGATGACGAGTGGGATCAGCAGACCGCCGACGATCATCGCGATCGGGATGTTGCGCTGCGGGTTGACCGCCTCGCCGCCGAAGTCGAGGATCTGCCGCAGCCCCGAGTACGCGAACACGATGCCGCCGCTCGCCAGGGCTCCGAAGATCGCGCCCGATCCACGCGGCGTGAACCCGCCGCCGATCGTGAAGTTGGCGGACTTGAAGGCCGTGAACATCAGTACGGCGGTCGTGATCGGGATGACGAGCTTCCAGACCGTGACCCACTTGTTCGACTCACTGAGCAGCTTGGCGCCCATCGAGTTGAGGAAGAAGAACACGAACAGCAGGCCGAAGCCGACGAGGATGCCCCTCGGCCACGACAGCACCACCGTGCCGCCGCTCTTGGAGAGCCAGCCCAGTTGCGGCCAGTGACCGCCGACATAGGTGATGACCGCCTGGGCCTCGATCACCGGCAGGGACAGTGCGGCGATCAGATAGCCCCAGCCGTTGAAGAAGGAGAGGAACGCGCCGTGCGTCAGCCGCGGGTAGCGGACCCCGGCGCCGGACCTCGGCAGCATCGTGCCGAGCTCCATCCAGGTGACGCCGATGACGGCGAAGAACACCGCGCCGAGGACCCAGGTAATGATCGAAGCAGGCCCCGCAATACTGCTGGCGGCGAGTGTGGCCAACAGCCAGCCGGACCCGATCTGGACGCTCACGGCCAGGGCGATCAGTCCGAACAGGCTGATCTGTTTCTTCAGGTGCGCGTCACTGGCTTCGTACGCGCCCTCGGCCGGCACCGATGCCTGCATGTCTGTCACGGTGACTCCTCTGTTCATGATGCGAGGTTCCGAGCGGGATGAAGCCGGTGCAGTGGAGATTCCGAACACTCCAGCGCCCGCTGTTTGTCAGACAATCTGCGGGTAAAGTAAGCTCCGAAGGGAGGCCGGTCAACAGGCAGCACAAAATCCGCTGCAGATTGCCAGACAATGCATGGGCAGATCGGAGCCCGGCCCGCTCGGCGAGCGGTCCTATCGTGTGCGTAGGGCGCGGGACCCCCGGATCTTCTCGCGGGCAACGAAACCTCACGGCACTCAGCCGCTGCCGCTCACGGTCCGCGTCGGAGCCGCTCTGCCGCTGCTGACCTCTTCCGTGGGCCGGGCGCCTGGCCCACCTTCCCGAGACCCTGACGGCCGCAGGGGTGGCGGTGGAGCTCGCCCGGAAGGACACGGACTGGACGATCGAGCGGGTCGCGGACGTGTGCGCACGGATCCGCCGGGACGGCTGCGCCATCACCTACAGCGGCGGGGTCCCCGGCATCATCCCGATCGCGGCGCCCGTCTTCGCGGCCAACGACCCGCTGCCACTCACCGTGTCCGTCGTACTGCCGGAGAGCGCAGGCACGCCGGACCATCTGAGCAAGGTGACGGTCGAACTGCGAAGCACCGTGCGGGCCGCCTCACAGGCGCTGTCCGGCTCACGGCAGGAGGAGCACCTTGCCGATCTGACGCTGACTGTCCAGGTAGGCGTGTGCCTCGGCCGCCGACGCCAGAGGGAAGGAGCGGTCGATGACCGGCCTGATCTTCCCGGCCTCCAGCAGTTCCATGCACAGCTTCTGATCCCGGCGGCCGGCACCGCGGACACCGGCGATCGTCAGTTCCTGGAGGATGAACACCATCGCGCTCAGTTCGAGGCCGAATCCCTGCTCATACGGTGTGCCGAGGACCGTCACAGTTCCGCCGAGCCGTGTGCACGCGGCGGACAACTTGAGGAACGGGGTGCCGCCGACGCAGTCCCACACGGCATCCGCCCCCAGGCCGTGGGTGAGCTCCTTCATCTGAGTCGGCATGTCGGGATCGGTGGAGTACAAATGTGGTCGTAGCCCAGGGGCTTGAGCTCGCCCTGACGGCCGGCCTTGGTCGTCGTTCCGATGACAGTGGCGCCACTCAACTTCGCCAGCTGACAGCAGGCGATGGCCAGTCCCCCACTGGCCCCGGTGATGACCACGGTGTCGCCCAGTCCAACCGGAGCGCGTCGCGTGGCACAGTTGACCGGGGTCATGTAGGCCCAGTGCACAACTTGTGCACATCTCCGCGGGAAATCCCGGGAAATCGAGGGAACTCGCGGGCACTGCTGACGGGTCATCAAGAAGTTTGCCCAGGTCAGCATCGGTGCAGGTCAGGCCCAGGATGTCACCGGAACGAACGAACTGTCCTGCCGGAACAGGTCGGTTCCGTTCGAGATGTCCACGCGGAGTTGGTAGTTGTAGTGGCGCAGGTAGTAACCGGGGTAGTTGTACGACTCGAAGCGGACCGAGCCGGTGGTCGTGCCCGTGCGGGCTATGAACGTGGCGTCCTGGGCGAACGTCGTCGTGCCGTCGTTGGCGTCGAAGCGGCCCCGGAAGTCGTAGTGGCGCAGGTAGTTCCCGGCGGCGTCGCGGAAGGAGTAGCCGTTGGAGTCGGCGAGCCCCGCGACCACCGTGAAGGTGGCCGCCTGCTTGTCGGCGGTGGCGCTGGAGCTGGTCACCACGGGGAGGTTGAGGAGGGAGGACACCTCCTCCCAGTACCTCGTCGTGTAGTTGACCGACTGGAGGGAGCGGGTCGCGTTCTTGGTCACCGAGGCGCCGCCGGACACCGTCTCCTTGATCACCGTGAAGTGCCGGGCCGTGCCGGAGAGCGTGGCCAGGGCGGTGGGGGTGCTCCAGGTGGCGAACGTGTCGTAGCTGTCGCTGTAGTAGTAGTTGCCGTCGCCGTAGCCGTCGAAGAAGATCCGCCAGCCGCCGTTGTCGAGCTGGATCACCGAGGGGCCCTCGCGGTAGCTCCCCCAGCCGGCCCAGTCGCCGGTCCTGGAGATCGTGTAGGGGCCCTTGAGGCTGGCGGCCGTGCCGTACTCGATGTACTTCGCCGTCTCGTTCTTCGTGAACGCGTGGTACGTCGAGCCGACCTTCACGATGTACGTGTCGATGTGGTTGGAGCCGATGCCGGAGAGGGCGGTCGGTGAAGTCCAAGCTGTGAGGGCGGAGTTGGTCGCGGTCAGGACGTACGGGGTGAAGATCCACTCGTCGTCCGTCGTCGAGCAGGACACGATGACGTTGACGCTGCCGTCGCTGTCCACGAACCACTCGGGCGCCCAGGCCCGGGACAGGTCGGTGATGGGGATCGTGTAGTCGTACAGGAACGTCCAGTTGACCCGGTCGGCGCTGCGGGCGAAGCCGATCGTGGTGCTCTCGTCCTCCCAGGTGTGGGTGGTGTAGGTGATGTAGTAGTAGCCGTCCGTGTGCTTGAAGATGCTCGCGTCGCGGATGCGGTTGCTGGGCGGGGTGTAGGCCGAGGACTGGAGGAGGCGGAAGTCCGTGGCGTCGTCGGACTGGTAGACGTTCACCGTCCCGTCGTCGCTGTTGAGGAAGGGCACGATGGTGTAGCGGGTGGCGTAGCCGCTGGCGGGGGCGGCGGCCTCGGCCGCCCCGAGCAGGCCGGGCAGTTCGCCCAGGGCCAGGGCCGTCGCGGGCAGGGCGGCCAGCGCGCGCAGCAGGGTACGGCGGGACGGGGTGGGGGGACGTGTGGTCACGGCGGCTCTCCGGGTGCTCGTACAGACGCGGACGCAGCGGCGCGTCCGGTATTTCGAACTGGGTTCGACAAGTCGCGCAGAAACTAAGAGTCGCGGCAGGTTCACGTCAATGCTTTCTGCAGGACTGGGGCGCAGCTGGACGCCGGCTGTGCGAAACCTGTCCTCCGGGAACCGGATCGACGTTACTCTCCGGTAAACGCAGTGCCCCGGAGGTGGGTCCCCGTATGCCGTACGACCGTTCCGCAGGCCTCGCCGAGTCCGTACGCGCCCTGGCCGCAGGCGAGTTGACCTCCCGTCGGCTGGTGGAGGAGTGTCTCGCGCGCATCGAGGCCACCCAGGACTCCCTCAACGCCTTCCGGATCGTGCGCCGTACGGCGGCCCTCGCCGAAGCGGACGCCGCCGACCGGGAGTTGGCCGACGGAGTGCGCCGGCCGCTGCTCGGGGTGCCGGTCGCGGTGAAGGACGACACGGACGTGGCCGGCGAGCCGACCGCCTTCGGCTGCCGGGGCGACTTCCCGGCAGCGCAGGAGGACTCGGAGGCGGTACGGCGGCTGCGCGCGGCCGGGGCCGTGATCATCGGCAAGACCAACACCTGCGAGCTGGGGCAGTGGCCGTTCACGGAAGGGCCGGCCTTCGGCGCCACGCGCAACCCCTGGCAGCCGCGGCACACTCCGGGCGGGTCCTCGGGCGGGTCGGCGGCCGCCGTCGCGGCGGGCCTGGTGCCGGCCGCGCTCGGCTCGGACGGCGCCGGCTCGGTACGGATCCCGGCCGCCTGGACCCACCTCGTCGGCATCAAACCGCAGCGCGGCCGCATCTCCACCTGGCCGCGCGGCGAGGCGTTCCAGGGCATCACGGTCAACGGCACCCTGGCCCGCACGGTCGCCGACGCGGCCCTGCTGCTGGACGCGGCGAGCGGGAACCATCCGCAGGACCCTCATCGGCCGAGCCCGTTGACACTCACCGAGGCCATCGGACGCGCCCCCGGGCGGCTGCGCATCGCGCTCTCCCTCAAGCCTCCGTTCACCGCACTGCCCGCCCGGCTGCAGCCGGAGGTACGCGCCCGCGTGCTTGAACTCGCCCAGCACCTGGCCGCGTTGGGCCACACCGTCGAGGAGGCCGACCCGCCCTACGGTCAGATCGGGCTCACCTTCGTCCCACGTGCCACGGTCGGGATCGCCGAACGCGTCCGCGAGGCACCGCATCCGGACCTCCTCGACCGGCGCACCCTGGAGGCGGCCCGCCTGGGCCGGCTGCTGGACGGGGCCCCGCTGCGGGCCGCCCGGCGCGCGGAGGCCACCCTGCGGGGCCGGATCGGCTCCTTCTTCACGTCGTACGACCTGATCCTCGCGCCGACCACCGCCGCTCCCCCGCCCCGCGTCGGAGCTCTGCTCGGACTCGGTCAGTTCGCCACCGACCGGGCGATGATCGCCGCCTGCCCCTACGCGTGGCCGTGGAACGTGCTGGGGTGGCCGGGGGTGAACGTGCCCGCCGGGTTCACCGGGGACGGGCTGCCCGTGGGTGCCCAGTTGCTCGGACCGGCGGACAGCGAGCCGCTGCTGGTCTCCGTCGCCGCCCAGCTGGAGTCCGAACTGCGCTGGCACGAGCTCTGGCCGCCGCACGCCGTGGCCGCGGACTCCCCCGCTGCGTGACGGCCCGCGGCTTCTCTGCCGCCTTCACCTCCCCGTACCCTCTGGCCATGGACGATGCGCCGATGGTGGGGCTGATGGGTCGGGTCACCGGAACGATCGGGCCCGGGCTCGTCGGCGAAGTGATCGTCCGGGTGCGCGGGGGCGCCGAGCACTTCCTCGCCTACGCCGCCGACGGCACCGGCCGCTTCGAGCGGGGAACGGTGGTCATGGTGGTCGAGTACCTGGCGCCGCGGACTGTCTACGTCACGCCTGCGTACGAGAGTTGAGTCCCCTCAGCCCCAGGTGAGGGGCTTGTGCGCCAAGATGGCAACAAGGGTCCGCCGATGTCTTCAATCGGGGCCCCCGCGAGCGCACACTCCCCTCGTTCGGTGCCGAGAGGGCACCATTCAAAGGGGGCGAATGCCGATGATTGTCGGCGTCGTTGCGGGGGCGGCGGTTGCCGCCGTTCTCGCGCTGATCGGTGTGTTCAAGATGATGTGGCGGGTCGCCGAGCCGAACGAGGCGCTCATCATCTCCGGTTCGAATCATCGGACCGAGGGGCTCGAAGAGGGCATGGGGTTCCGGATCGTCACGGGGCGCGGCACGCTGGTGATGCCGGGTGTACAGGCGGTGCGCAAGCTCTCCCTCGACCTCAAGGAGACCGAGCTGTCGGTCGACTGCGTGACCTTCCAGGGCATTCCGCTGAAGGTGCGGGGTGTGGTCATCTTCAAGGTCGGCGACGACTTCGTGTCGATCGCCAACGCGGGCCGCCGTTTCCTGGACCAGCAGAAGCTGGTGTCCGAGCGGGTGCACAACGTGTTCGCCGGTCATCTGCGGTCCATCGTGGGCGGGTTGACGGTCGAGGACATGATCCGCGACCGCGACAAGCTCACCGGGCAGACCCGGGCCGCCTGCGGCACGGAGATGGAGAAGCTGGGGCTCATCGTGGACTCCCTGCAGATCCATGAGATCGACGACCCGACCGGGTACATCAAGAACCTGGCCATGCCGCACGCGGCCGCCGTCCAGCGGGACGCGCGGATCGCCCAGGCGGAGGCCGACCGTCTCGCCACCGAGGCGGAACAGCAGTCGCTCGCCCGGATGGCGGAGGCCACCCGGGACAGCGAGATCCTGCAGGCCGGTTACCAGGCCGAGCGCGACAAGGCGGGGGCCGAGGCACGCCAGGCCGGTCCGCTCGCCGACGCGGCCGCCCGGCAGGAGGTCGTCGTCCAGGAGACGCGGGTCGCCGAACTGGAGGCGTACCGGCGCGAACAGCAGCTCCAGGCGGACGTCCGCAAGCCGGCCGACGCCATGGCCTACGAGAAGCGCACGCTGGCCGAGGGCGAGCGTGACGCACGTATCTCGGCGGCCGAGGCCCAGGCGAGGGAGACGGAGCTGGCGGCGGTGGCCGAGGCGACCCGGGTCAAGACGGCCGCGGGCGCCGAGGCCGAGGCGACCAGGGCCCGGGGTGAGGCGAACGCGGCCGCGACCCGGGCCACCGGCGAGGCCGAGGCGGCGGCCGCCCAGGCCAGGGGGCTGGCGGCGGCCGAGGCGGCCAAGGCCAAGGGGCTCGCCGAGGCCGCGGCCATCCAGGCCCGTGCGGCCGCGCTCGCCGAGAACCAGGAGGCGGTCGTCGCCCAGCAACTCGCCGAGAACTGGCCGGAGATCGTCCAGGCCGGCGCGTCCGCCTTCGGCAACGTCGACAACATGGTGCTGCTCAACGGCGCCGACGGCATGGCCGAGCTGTTCGCGAAGGCGCTGACGATGGGCGGCACGGGGCTGGGTCTGGCCCGCCAGCTCCTTGCCTCGATGAACCAGAACGGGCAGGCACCGGGCGGGACTTCACCGGCCCTCGACGGGACCGCGGCCCCGAAGACGGAGAAGGTGCCGGTGGAGCAGGACGGCAGGTGACGGAGAACAGAGCGAAGGTGCCTCCGGTCCGGCCGGGGGCGCCCCTTCGGTTCACTCCTGCGCGTTGAGCCGCCGCAGCAGCTCCAGCAGTGTCGCCCGCTCCGCCGCCGTCAGCCCGGCGAAGCAGTCGGCGAGCACCTCGCCGGCCACCCCGTGTCCTGCCGCCAGCGTCCGCTCCCCGTCGGGGGTCAGATGGTGCTCGATGCGCCGGCCGCGGCCCGGCCGCCGTTCCACCAGGCCCTGCGCGGCCAGCCGGCCGACCAGCGTGCCGAAGGCCTGCTCGCTCTGGAAGGTGGCCGCGGCCAGCTCCCGTGCCGAGGCGCCCGGCGACCGGTCGACGGCGCGCAGTGCGTCCCACTGCGCGAGGGTGGTGCCGACGGCCGCGAGCGCGCTGTCCAGCGCCCGGTGCTGCCGGTACTGGGCCTGTTTCACCGCTCTTCCGAGAACCTGCAGGTCATCGTGCATGGCTCCACTGTAACCGATGACTAAGCTTGTTTACATAAACATCCTTAGTTAGATTGACGGCATGACGACGAACCGCATCGCCCAGGTGTATCCGGACCTCTCCATCTCGCTGACCGAGGCCGGTTCCGGCCGCCCGGTGCTCGTACTCCACGGAGGCGGCGGCCCGGCCACGGTCGCCGGCCTCGCCGCCCGCCTCGCCGGGTCGGCCCGCACCATCACCCCCGTCCACCCCGGCTGGGACGGCACACCCCGCCCCGGCTGGCTGACGAGCGTCGACGACCTCGCCGTCGCCTACCTCCACCTGCTCCAGGACGCCGAGTTGAGCGACGTCCTGGTCATCGGCTCCTCGCTGGGCGGCCAACTCGCCGCCGAAATGGCCGTACGCGACACGGCGGGGACGGTCACCGGCCTGGTCCTGGTCAACGCGGTCGGCGCGGACATCGAGGGCGAGCCGGTCACGGACTTCTTCGCGCTGGATCCGCGTGCCCAGGCCGAGCACTCCTGGCACGACCCGGACCGCTTCTACGTCGACCCGGCCACCCTGCCCGCCGCCGAACTCGCCCGCCGCCAGGCCAACATGGCGACCATGCGGGCGCTCACCGACGGCGGCCGGATGACCGACCCGAAGCTGCTGCCCCGGCTGGCGCGGGTGCGGCGGCCCGCGCTGCTGATCTGGGGCGAGAGCGACCGTATCGTCACGCCCGCGTACGGAGCCGCCTACGCGAAGGCCTTCCCGCAGGGCCGGTTCGCGCCGGTCCCCGAGGCCGGCCACCTTCCGCACCTCGAACGCCCGGACGTGACGGCCGCGTTGGTCGAGGCCGAGCTGCACCGCACCGCCACCCCGCCTGTCCTCGCAGGCTGAGGCCCCTTAGGGTGCCCTCGTGACTGCGTATATCGACGACGAGAACATCCCCGGCCGGTTCGGCCCCACCGCGACCATGGAGGCCGACCCGCACGAGGTCGGCAAGGTGCGCACCGAGTACTCCCCCGCCCACGACGGCGACCCGGACCCCGGTGAGATCGTGTGGACCTGGGTGCCCTTCGAGGAGAACGACGGACGCGGCAAGGACCGGCCGGTGCTGGTCGTCGCCCGGGAGGCGGCCGGCACCCTGCTCGCCGTCCAGCTGTCCAGCAAGCGGCACGACAACGACCGTGAGTGGGTGGCGATCGGCAGCGGGCCGTGGGACCGCTCCGGGCGCGACTCCTGGGTGGACGTGGACCGCGTGCTGCGGCTGCACGAGGACGGCATGCGCCGCGAGGCCTGCGCACTCGACCGGGGCCGCTTCAACCTCGTACGCAACCGGCTGCACGAGCGGTACGGCTGGAAGTGAGTTCCGGGCGCTCCGCCGGAACTGCCGCGATACGCCGTCTGCGGCGCCGTCGTGGCTGGTCGCGCCCGCACGGCGGTAGCCGCATATCGGATACGGCCCCGCGCCCCTTTCGGGGCGCTGCGGAACCGCAGCGGACTCCGCCGGACCCGCTCAGACCCCGGCGGTCCCGAACGCCTCGGCGAAGGCGCCCCGGACCACGGATCCCGGCGTGCGGTCCAGGACCCCGAACACCACGTGTTCGAAGGTCCGCGCGAACCGTCCGCCGGGGCCCAGCAGTGCCCGGAAGGCGCCCGCGACCTGTGCGGGGTCGTTCTGGAACACCCCGCAGCCCCAGGCGCCGAGGACCAGCCGCCGGTAGCCGTGCACGGCGGCGACCTCCAGCACCCGTTCGGCCCGTACGGCGAGGGCGCGGGGCAGTTCGCCGACCCGCTCCGGAGCCGTACGGCGGATCACGCCGGCGTTGGGCGCGGCGGCCGTGAGGAACCCGGCGAGGTAGGGCTCGGCGAGAAGGCGGCCGCGGTCGTCGCGGAAGACCGGGACGGCCGGGGAGTGGATCACGCGGTCCGTGTAGAACGTGTCGCGGTGGGCGCGGTGGTGGTCGTAGTACGCGGCGGCCTCGCGCACACACGTGTACAGCGCGGAGGCGCGGCACAGGGCCTCCTCCTGCGCCTGGGCGCCGTTCAGGTAGCCGCCGCCCGGATTGCGGGCCGAGGCGAAGTTCAGGACGGCCACCGGGGCGTCGGCGAGGCGGTGGGCGGCCTCCAGACTGCTCTCGCCGGTGACCTCGAAGGCGGTGTCCAGGTCAGGGGCGGGCGGGACCGGCACCGGCACCGGCCCGTACAGCCGCGTCCCCGCCCGGGCGGCGGCGATGTCGGCCGCCAGGACGACCTCCCGGCCGTCGGGCGCGCGGTAGCTGCCCGCCGCCACGATCTGTTCGGTCTGCTGGGCGATGCCGCGCAGGCGCGCGCTCATGGCGCCACCCCCGTGGACGCCATGACCGCGGCCCGCGCGGCCTCCCCCGTCGTGCTCATGCACGCATCCTGGGCGATGCTGGTGATGCCGTGCAACGGAGTTTCCATGGCCCGAAACGGTCGGAAACTCGCAAGGAAGCAGAGGTTACCGATCTAGAACGTCCCCATAGGTGCCCTTGTGCGAATGGACGCGACGGTCTTGGGTGGAACGGACGATGCCGCCCCGGACGCATCCACGGCCGGGGCGGTGGCATGGTGGAATCTTCAGGAGGATCCCTACATGTCCGACTCGATATCCGACGACGGCGACTGTACCGACGGGTCTGTGAGGACCGACTTCTCGGACGACCGCACCGCTGTCACCGAGGCCGAGGTGGAGGCCCTGGTCAAGGGCATCTGCTTCAAGACCGGCCCGCCCCGCACCCTCGGGGTGGAAGTGGAATGGCTGGTCCACGGGCTGCGCAGGCCGCAGCTCCCCGTAACACCCGAACGGCTCGAAGCGGCCTACGCCGCACTGCGCACGGTGCCCCTGGATTCGGCGCTCACCGTCGAACCCGGCGGCCAGCTGGAGCTCAGCTCGCCGCCCGCCGCCTCCCTCATGGAGTGCGTCGGCACCGTCTCCGCCGATCTGGACGCCGTCCGCAAGGTCCTCGCCGAACAGGACCTCGGACTCGTGGGCGTCGGTCACGATCCCTGGCACGCACCCCGCCGCTTCCTGCGCGAACCGCGCTACGACGCGATGGAGAGCTGCCTGGACCGTACCGGCACGGCGGGCCGCCACATGATGTGTTCCTCGGCCTCCGTGCAGGTCTGCCTGGACGCCGGCCACGAGGAGCCCGGCCCGCTCGGCTACACCCGGCGCTGGTGGCTGGCCCATCAGCTGGGCCCGGTGCTGGTGGCCGCGTTCGCGAACTCCCCGCTGGTCGGGCACCGGCCCACCGGCTGGGTCTCCACCCGGCAGCTGCTGTGGATGGAGATCGGCGCGGGCCGCGCGGGCGCGCCCGCGCTGGACGGCGACCCGCGCACCGCCTGGGCCCGGCACGTCCTCGACGCGCCGGTGATGTGCGTACGGCGGGACGGCGGCCCCTGGGAGGTGCCCGAGGGCCTGACCTTCCGGGCCTGGACCCGGTCGGGGACGCCCGCCCCGCCCACCGGCGCGGATCTGGCGTACCACCTCACCACGCTGTTCCCGCCGGTCAGGCCGCGCGGTCATCTGGAGCTGCGGATGATCGACGCACAGCCCGGCGACGACGGCTGGATCGTGCCGCTGGCGGTGACGACGGCGCTGTTCGACGACCCGGAGGCCGCCGAGACCGCGTACCGGACGGTGAAACCGCTGGCCGAGCGGGCGGGGCCGCAGCCCGCTCCGCACAACCCGCTCTGGCTCGACGCGGCCCGCACCGGGCTCCGCGACCCGGAGCTGCACGAGGCCGCCGTCGCCTGCTTCACGGCGGCACTGGAGGCCCTGCCGAGGATCGGCGCGACCCCCGAGGTCATCGACGCCGTGACGACGTACCGGGACCGGTACGTGCTGCGAGGCCGCTGCCCGGCCGACGACCTGCTGGACGGAGTGCGCGGCACGGCCGGTCGCGCCCATGGGAAGGACATCAGCGCATGACCGAGACCGACGTCGACATCGATATCGAGACCCTGCGGGACCGGGCGCTGAAGTCCCTGACCACCGCCCGGGACCGCACCACGCTGCTGACCAGCTGCGTGGAAGGGCCCGACCTCACCGCCCAGCACTCCCCGCTGATGTCCCCGCTGGTCTGGGACCTGGCGCACATCGGCAACCAGGAGGAGCTCTGGCTGCTGCGCAACGTCGGCGGCCGGGAGGCGATGCGCCCCGAGATCGACAGCCTCTACGACGCCTTCGAGCATCCGCGCTCCGAGCGGCCCTCGCTGCCGCTGCTGCCGCCCGCCGAGGCCCGGCAGTACGCGGCGGAGGTCCGCGGCCGGGCCCTCGACCTGCTGGACAGCGCGGCGTTCAGCGGCACCCGGCTGACCGAGGCGGGCTTCGCCTTCGGGATGATCGCGCAGCACGAACAGCAGCACGACGAGACGATGCTGATCACCCATCAGCTCCGCAGGGGCCCGCAGGCCCTGACCGCCCCGGACCCGGCCCCCGCGCCGCCGTTCACCGGTCCGGCCGAAGTGCTGGTCCCCGGCGGCCCGTTCACCATGGGCACCTCCACCGAGCCCTGGGCGCTGGACAACGAACGGCCCGCACACCGGCGGGAGGTGGCGCCCTACTGGATCGACACCACCCCGGTGACCAACGGCCAGTACCTGGCGTTCATCGAGGACGGCGGCTACGAACAGGAGCGCTGGTGGACGCCGGAGGGCTGGGCGCACATCCGGCAGCACTCCATCGTCGCCCCGCAGTTCTGGCACCGGGAGGGCGCCCAGTGGCTGCGGCGCCGGTTCGGGATCACGGAGGTGGTCCCGCCCGAGGAGCCGGTGCTGCACGTGTGCTGGTACGAGGCGGACGCCTACGCCCGCTGGGCCGGGCGCCGGCTGCCGACCGAGGCCGAGTGGGAGAAGGCCGCCCGGCACCACCCGGGCGAGAACCGGTCCCGGCGCTACCCGTGGGGCGACGCCGACCCGGCCCCCGCCCACGCCAACCTGGGCCAGCGGCACCTGCGCCCGGCCCCGGCGGGCAGCTACCCGGAGGGCGAGTCCCCGCTGGGCGTACGGCAGTTGATCGGTGACGTGTGGGAGTGGACGGCCAGCGACTTCGAGCCGTACCCGGGCTTCGCCGCCTTCCCGTACAAGGAGTACTCGGAGGTGTTCTTCGGCCCCGAGTACAAGGTGCTGCGCGGCGGTTCGTTCGCCGTGGACCAGGTGGCCTGCCGGGGGACGTTCCGCAACTGGGACTACCCGATCCGGCGGCAGATCTTCTCCGGCTTCCGCACCGCACGCTCGGCGGAGACCGCCTGATGTGCCGTCACCTGGCCTTTCTGGGACCCGAGGAGCCGCTCGGCCGGCTCCTCGTGGAGCCCGAGCACTCCCTCTACCGGCAGTCGTGGGCACCCCGGCGGCAGCGGTACGGGACGGTCAACGCGGACGGTTTCGGGGTGGGCTGGTACGCCCCGGACGATCCGCAGCCGGCCCGCTACCGGCGGGCCGGGCCGATCTGGGCCGACCCGTCCTTCGCCGACCTGGCCCGGGTCGTGCGCACCGGCGCGCTGCTGGCCGCCGTACGGGACGCGACCCTGGCGGGCGCGGACGGGGAGGCCGCGGCGGCGCCGTTCGCCGCGGGCCGCTGGCTGTTCAGCCACAACGGGGCGATCCCGGGCTGGCCGGGGTCCATGGCACCCCTGGTCCCGCTGCTGCCCCCGGCCGACCTGCTGTCGATGGAGGCCCGCACCGACTCGGCGTTCGTCTGGGCGCTGGCCCTGCACCGGCTGCGGTCCGGAACGGAGCCGGGCCCGGCCCTTGCCGAAACGGTTCGGCAGGTGGCCGAGGCGGCCCCCGCGGCCCGGCTCAACCTCCTCCTCACCGACGGCGAGACCATCACCGCCACCGCCTGGGGCGACAGCCTCCACTACCTCGCGGAACCCGGCCTGCGCACCGTCGTCGCCTCCGAGCCGTACGACGACGACCCGCGCTGGCGCGAGGTCCCCGACCGCACGCTGCTCACCGCGAGCCGCGCGGGCGTCGTACTCACGCCCGTCGAGAACCCGGTCGAGGACCTGGCGTCGGTACCCCCTAAGGAGCCCTGTACGTGAGTCCCTTCCGTGTCACCCGCACCCTTCCCGAGGACGCGACGGACGCCGCGCTGCGCGCCGACGTCCTGACCGGCCTCACCGCCACCCCCAAGACGCTGCCGCCGAAGTGGTTCTACGACGCCCGGGGCAGCGAGCTGTTCGAGCAGATCACCGAGCTGCCCGAGTACTACCCGACCCGGGCGGAGCGGGAGATCCTGCGCACCCGGTCCGGCGAGATCGCCGCCGCCTGCGGCGCCCGCACCCTCGTGGAGCTGGGCTCGGGCTCCTCCGAGAAGACCCGCCTGCTCATCGACGCGCTCACCGGTCTCGAGGTGTACGTCCCGGTCGACGTCAGCGAGAGCGCGCTCACGCAGGCCGGCCAGGCGCTCGTCGCGGAGCGGCCGGGGCTGACCGTGCACGCCCTGATCGCCGACTTCACCGGCCGGCTTGAGCTGCCCGAGACGCCCGGGCCGCGGCTGGTGGCGTTCCTCGGCGGCACGATCGGCAACCTGCTGCCCGCCGAGCGGGCCGGGTTCCTGGCCTCGGTGCGGCGGCTGCTCGCGCCCGGTGACGCGCTGCTGCTCGGCACCGACCTGGTCAAGGACGAGGAGGTGCTGGTCCGGGCGTACGACGACGCGGCCGGGGTGACGGCCGAGTTCAACAAGAACGTCCTCGCCGTCGTCGACCGCGAACTGGACGCCGACTTCGACCCGGAGGCCTTCGACCACGTCGCCCTGTGGGACGCGGAGAACGAGTGGATCGAGATGCGGCTGCGCTCCCGGGTCGCGCAGACCGTGAAGGTGCCCGCGCTCGATCTGGCCGTGGACTTCACGGCGGGCGAGGAGCTGCGCACCGAGGTGTCGGCGAAGTTCCGGCGGGACGGCGTGACCGCGGAACTGGCCGATGCGGGGCTGGAGCTGACCGACTGGTGGACCGACGCGCAGGGGCGCTTCGCGCTGTCCCTGAGCTTCGCGCGCTGAGTCGCTCCGCCTCAGCGCTCCGCTGGAAGTGCCGCGCCATGTCGTCGGTCGTCTGCGGCGCCGTCGTGGCTGGTCGCGCCCACGCGGCGGTGGCCGCACATGCAATACAGCCCCGCGCCCCTTTGGGGCGCTGCCGAACCGCATGCGCCGGGTCACCCGAAGTCCGGTGCCAGTAGCTCGGTGATCCGTCGGGAGGCGCGGCGGGCCTCGGTCGCGGGGTCCGCTCCGCCGAGCACCTTGGTCATGTAGCCCTTGATCGGGTTGTCGGCCTCGACGGCCGGCCAGTCCGGGGAGTGGGGCGTCGCCCGCCCTCGCGCGGCACCCGCCGCCATCGCGGCGACCCCCTCCTCCCCGGCCACCGCGCCCGCCAGCGTGGTCTTGTTGGGCACGTAGTTCATGGTGCGGGCCAGCTCGGTGTCCCACTTGGCGCCGGCCAGCGCGCCGACGACGGCGGTCGCGTCGTAGGGCCGGTCGGTGTTCTGCGGTACGACGAGGTCGGAGCCGCCGGTGAAGACGGCGCCGGGGTGGGCCGCGGTGAGACCCGGCACCGGGAAGTAGCCGATCTCGTCCTTGAGTTCGGGGTTCTCCTGCACGATGGACTGGGCGAGGCCGGGCACCGCGACGATCTGCGCGACCTGTCCGCCGGCGAACACCTGCGCCTGGGGCGGGTGTTCCTCGTCGGCGTCGACGGGCCCCTTGCCGAGGGCCTGGAGTTGCCGGTAGAAGTCCATCCCGCGCAGCGCGGCCGGGCTGTCGAGGGTGCCCTTCCAGCCGGCGTCCGTCTCCTCGGCGAGGTCGCCGCCCTCGTCCCAGACGAACCCGGAGAGGGTGTACCAGTCCTGTCCGGCGAGGTAGATCCCCTGGTTTCCGCCGGAGTTGAGCTTCCCGGTGTCGGCCAGCCACTCCTCGCGGGTCTTCGGCGGGGAGGTGATCCCGGCCTTCCGGAACAGGTCCTTGCGGTAGATGACGACCCGGTTGGCGGCGTACCAGGGGATGCCGTACTGACGGGAGTCGTCCCGGCCGGGCTCGGCGAGGCCGGGCAGCCAGTGCTCCTTGCCCCAGTCGCGCATCGACTCCAGGGTGAGGTCGGTGAGCCGGCCGCCCTCGACGTACTGCGGGACCTGGGTGTTGCCGACCTCGATGACGTCGGGCGCGTCGGCGGAGTCGCTCTTCAGGGCCGTCTGCACCTTGTCCACGATGCCGGTCCACTCCTGGATGCGGATGTCCAGGCGGATGTCCTTGTGGGTGCGCTCGAAGTCCGCGGTGAAGCGGCGCAGGAAATCCGCGGAGGCGCTGTTGCGCATCAGCCACACCGTCACCGTGTGCCGGTCGCCGCCTCCGCCCGGCAGGACTCCACAGGCGCTCAGCAGGGCGGCGGACACACAGACGAGGGCGAGCGGGCGGCGATGTCTCACGAGGGGGTCCTGTTCTGTCTGGCGGACAGCCGAAGAGGCCCGACGTGGGGGAACGAGCACCAGGGGCTCGTGCGGGTGTAGGGGATTTTGGTATGGACCAATACGGAGGGTCAAGAGCTGTCGGCATTTCGGAACCGACGCCTCGCGCTCCGCTTCCGGATACGGCACGGTGGAGTGACGACGAGAGGAGCTCCCCCGATGGCGAATCACACCTACCGCGTCACCGAGATCGTCGGCACCTCGCACGAGGGCATCGACCAGGCCATCCGCAACGGTGTCGCACGCGCCAACCAGACCCTGCGCAACCTGGACTGGTTCGAGGTGACGCAGGTCAGGGGCCAGATCGAGAACGGGCAGATCGAGCACTACCAGGTCGGCCTGAAGGTGGGCTTCCGCATCGACGACGAGGGCTGACGATCCTGCCGTCAGGTCCGTCCCTCCCCCTCCTGGGCCTGTTCCAGGGCCGCCGAGCGCTCGGCCCAGCGGGCCCGCACGACGGTGAACCCGGCCCGTTCGGCGGCATCGCACACCAGCTCGTCGTCGTCGGCCAGGAAGCGGACCTGACGTCCTTCCGCGAGCCGCCGCAGGATCTCCAGCTTGGTGTGCCGGGCGGGCCTGCGGTCGGCGTTGCGCCGCATGTGCACCCGTCCCTCGGGCAGCGCGTGGGCGGCGAGCCAGTCCAGCGTGTCGCGCCGGCAGCGCTCGGGCCGCCCGGTGAGATAGACGATCTCGCACTCCTCGGCGGTCGCCACGGCCAGCGCGATCCCCTCGGCGATCGGCGGATCGTGCGGCGCCGCCGCGAAGAACGCGTCCCAGTCCCTGGGCTTGCGCTCCAGGAACCGCTGCCGGTGCGCGGTATCCGCGAGCGTGTTGTCGATGTCGAACACGGCGATCGGACGCTTGCTGCTCTCTGTCACGCGGCAACCCTAGAGCGGCAGCCCCGGAACGGGCGGCGACCGCCTGTGACGGCGGGAATCCTGGGGCCGCCCGGCTGTTGAACCCCTTGTGAACGCAACCATCGCCCGGACCCGGTTCTCCGTCCTCGACCGCTCGCGCACCAGGGAGGGGCATGCGCCGGGCGAGGCGCTGCGGGACACCGTGGCGCTGGCGCGGGAGGTGGAGGCGCTCGGGTACCACCGCTTCTGGGTGTCGGAGCACCACGGGGTGCCCGGGGTCGCCGGTTCCGCACCGACCGTGCTGGCCGCCGCCGTGGCCGCCGCCACCCGGAGCATCCGGGTCGGGACGGGCGGGGTCATGCTGCCCAACCACCGGCCTCTGGTCGTGGCCGAGCAGTTCGGGGTGCTGGAGTCCCTGTATCCGGGGCGGATCGACATGGGGCTCGGCCGGTCGGTGGGCTTCACCGACGGCGTGCGCAGGGCACTGGGACGGGACAAGGACGACGCCGAGGACTTCGCGGCGCAGCTCGGCGAGCTGCTGGGCTGGTTCGAGGGCACCTCGCCGACGGGGGTGCGGGCCCGCCCGGCGGAGGGGCTGCGGGTGCCGCCGTTCGTGCTGGCGATGGGTGAGGGCGCGGACATCGCGGCCCGCGGCGGGCTGCCGCTGGTCATCGGCGACCTGCGCAACCGCGAGAAGATGCGGCGCGGTGTCGACCACTACCGCGACCGGTTCCGTCCCTCCCCCTGGGCCGCCGAGCCGTACGTCGTGATCTCCGGGACGATCGCCGTCGCCGACACCCCGGAGGCGGCGCGCCGGCTGCTCGTCCCGGAGGCCTGGTCGATGGCGTACTCCCGCACCCACGGCACGTTCCCGCCGCTGCCCCCGGCCGAGGCCGTCGAGGCCCGGACGATGACCGCGAAGGAACGCGGCTTCTACGAGTCCGGGCTCACCGGACACCTCGCCGGCACCGAGGACCAGGTGGCCCACGAACTGGAGACGGTCCTGAAGGAGACCGCCGCCGACGAGGTGCTGGTCACCACGAGCACGTACGACCGCGCGGCCCTGCTGGACTCGTACCGGCGGCTGGCCGGGATCGTGACCTCCTGAACAGGCCGATCGGACCGGTCAGACCGTGGCCGGCTTGGCGGACCTGATCACGATCTCGCCGTTCGCCGCGTCCACCACCGCTCGCTCGCCCGCCACCAGCTGGCCGGAGAGCAGCAGGTCGGCGAGGCGGTCGTCGACCTCGCGCTGGATGGTGCGGCGCAGGGGGCGGGCGCCGAAGTCGGGCTCGTGGCCGAGGTTGGCGAGCAGCTCCGCGGCCGTGTCGGTGACTTCGAGGCTGACGTCCTGGGCGTGCAGCCGGCGCCGGGTGTGTTCCAGCAACAGGTCGACGATCTCGCGCAGTTGGGTGCGGTCCAGGCCCCGGAAGACGATGATCTCGTCGATGCGGTTGAGGAACTCCGGCCGGAAGTGCTGCTGGAGGGCCGGCATGACCGCCTCGCGGACCTTTGCGTAGTCCTCGGTGCCGGCGGCCAGGATGCGGTCGGCACCGATGTTCGACGTCATGATGACGACGGTGTTCTTGAAGTCGACGGTACGGCCCTGGGCGTCGGTGAGACGGCCGTCGTCCAGCAGCTGGAGCAGGGTGTTGAAGACGTCCGGGTGCGCCTTCTCCACCTCGTCGAGGAGCAGCACGGCGTACGGCTGCCTGCGCACCGCCTCGGTGAGCTGGCCGGCCTCCTCGTGGCCGACGTATCCGGGCGGGGCGCCGACCAGCCGGGAGACCGTGTGGCGCTCCTGGAACTCGCTCATGTCGAGCCGGATCATCCGGGTCTCGTCCCCGAAGAGGGCGGCGGCCAGGGCGCGGGCCAGTTCGGTCTTGCCGACGCCGGTCGGGCCGAGGAAGAGGAAGCTGCCCACGGGACGGTTGGGGTCGCTCATGCCGGCGCGGGCTCGGCGGACCGCGCGGGCGACGGCGGTGATCGCCTCGTCCTGGCCGACGACCCGCTCGTGCAGGTGCTCCTCCAGCTTCATCAGCCGTTCCCGCTCCTCCTCGGTGAGCTCGGCGACCGGGATGCCGGTGGTGCGGGAGACGACCTCGGCGATGTCCTCGGCGGTGACCTTGGGTGCGTGTTCCTCGGCGGTGCCGGCCTGCGCCAGCTCGGCCTCGGTCTCCTTGATGCGGTCGCGGACCTCCTTGGCCCGCTCGTACTCCTCGTCGGCGACGGCCTGGTCCTTCTCGCGGTTCAGGGCGGCGATCCGGTCCTCGATGTCCCGGGTGTCGGTGGGCGGGGTCTTCGAGCGCAGCCGCACCCGCGCGGCCGCCTGGTCCATCAGGTCGATCGCCTTGTCGGGCAGGAACCGGGAGGTGATGTACCGGTCGGACAGCTCGGCCGCGGCCACCACCGCCTCGTCGGTGATGCGGACCTGGTGGTGGGCCTCGTAGCGGTCGCGCAGGCCGCGCAGGATCTCGATGGTGTCGTCGACGGTGGGCTCGCCGACCAGGATGGGCGCGAACCGGCGCTCCAGGGCCGCGTCCTTCTCGATGTGCTTGCGGTACTCGTCGACGGTGGTCGCGCCGATGAGGTGCAACTCGCCGCGGGCGAGGGCGGGTTTGAGGATGTTGCCGGCGTCGAGGGCGCCGTCGCCACCGCCGCCCGCGCCCACCACGGTGTGCAACTCGTCCAGGAACAGCACCAGTCCGTCGCTGTGCTCGCGGACCTCGTCGAGGAGCTTCTTCAGGCGTTCCTCGAACTCGCCCCGGTACTTGGTGCCGGCCACCATCCCGGCCAGGTCGAGGGAGACCAGCCGCTTGCCTTCGAGGGTCCTGGGCACGTCACCGGCGACGATCCGCTGCGCGATGCCCTCCACGATGGCGGTCTTGCCGACGCCGGGGTCACCGATCAGGACCGGGTTGTTCTTGCTGCGCCGGGAGAGCACCTCGATGGTCTGTTCGACCTCCTCGTCCCGCCCGATCACCGGGTCCAGGCGCCCGGCCCGGGCGTCCTCGGTGAGATCACGGCCGTACTCGTCGACGGTCGGCGTGGTGCTGGGCTTCTTGCGCTCCGCCGCGCCCTCGGCCGGCATCCTGGTCGGCTCCCAGCCGCTGTCGCCGAGCACCCGCCCGGCCGCCGACTCCGGGTTCGCGGCGAGCGCGCGCAGCAGGTGCTCGGGGCCGATGTAGGAGGCGCCCTCGGCGCGGGAGATCTGGTAGGCGTCGAGCAGGGCGCGCTTGGCGGCCGGGGTGAGGGCGGTGGGCTCGGTCTTCTCGCCGCCGCCGTGGCCCGCGGTGAGCCGCGCGCGGAGCTGGTCGGGGTCCGCGCCCGCCTCGGTGAGCAGCCGCCGGGTGGAGTCATGGGTGGTGGCGGCGGCCAGCAGGTGCCGGGCGTCCAGTTCCTCGCTGCCCTCGAAGGCGGCGAGGTCCCGGGCCTCGGCGACCAGTTCCCGGGCCCGCTCGGACAGCAGGCTGCCGATGTCCACGCGCTGCGGGCGGCGAGGCTGGGCGCCCGCACCCGCGCCGCCGAAGAAGCGGGACATCAGCTCGTCGAACTCCTCGAAGGGACTGCGTCCGAATCCGAAACCGGGAGTGCTCATGGGGCCGGGCCTTTCTGCGGACGGCTGTGCGGGCGGCGCTACGGGGCGGCTGCGCGAGAGCCCCTGCCCAGGGCTCCGCGATCGGCGGCATTCCGCGCCTTCAAAGCTCGCACAGGCTTGCCGGGCCCGCACGGGGACGCCCGCCGAGATGCGGACGGCGCCCCGGCCGGTGACGCTGGGGGTGGAACGCAACCAGCGAGGAGGGCTGCCATGTCCATGCTGGACAAGCTCAAGGGGATGCTCAAGGGCCACGAGGACCAGGCCAAGAAGGGCGTCGAAAAGGGCGGCGACATGATCGACCAGCGGACCGGGAACAAGTACCAGTCCCAGGTCGACATGGCCCAGAAGCAGGCCGACGACTACATCGAGCGGGAGCGGAGGCAGGGCAACCCTCCGCAGTAGCGAACGACCGCGCACCAGCGAACGACCGCGCCGGCCGGCCTCGCGGGATCTGTCCCTGCCCCGCGAGCCGCCGGTCGCGGGGTGTCCGCCCACGGCATACCCGCCGACGCCCCCGGACGTCGGTGTCCGCGGGCGCGTTCCCTGTCCTCCGGGGTCTTCAGGAACGCTTCAGGTTGCCCCGGGACCTTGGGCCCATGCACGGACACCACCCCCGCACCCCCGAAGCCGAGCGCAGCCGCCGCTGGTTCATGAACAAGGCGCTGCTCGCCGGCGGTGTCGCCGCGCTGGCGACCATGACCGGCTGCTCCAACGGCTCGTCCAACGCGTCGAGTTCGCCCTCCTCCGGGGCCCCGAACGGCGGCATGCCCTCGGGCGGCCCCGGCGGAGCCGGCGGCATGGGTCCCGGCCAGACCGAGGTCAAGTACAAGGACTTCACGGGCCTCACCACGGACGGCAAGGTCGTCGACGGCCTGTACTCGATCCACTCCACGGACGTCTCCACGGACAAGGTCGTCAAGGCCGCGCAGGCGTTCCTGGACGGGCTCAGCGCGAAGGAGCGCAAGTCCTGCACGTTCGACGTGGACGACGACGAGTGGCTGGCCTGGAGCAACGTCGACGGCTACGAGCGCAAGGGCGTCCGGATGGGTGACATCACGGACAAGAAGCGGGAGCTGGGCTTCGCGCTGCTCGGCACCGCGCTCTCCGCGAAGGGTCTCACCCAGACCCGCAACATCATGAAGCTCAACCAGTTCCTGGGCGACTACAACGGCGGCAACCGGGACACCCTGACCGAGGGCGCCTACTTCTTCACCTTCATGGGCACCCCGTCCACCACCAAGCCGTGGGGCTTCCAGTACGAGGGCCACCACGTGGCGATCAACTACTTCGTGCTCGGCGACCAGGTCGTCATGACGCCCACCTTCATGGGCTCCGAGCCGACGTCGGCCACCTACAACGGCGAGAAGATCACCCTCTTCAAGCCGGAGACCAAGGCCGGTCTGGCGCTGCTGCGCTCGCTCACCTCGACCCAGCGCGCCAAGGTGATCGACTCCAAGGTCGGCAAGTCCGGCACCGACATGAAGGCGGGCGCGGGCGCCGACAACCTCAAGCTCGCCTACCAGGGCCTGCCCGGCTCCGAGCTCACCTCGACCCAGCAGGACAAGCTCCTCGACCTGGTCCGGGTGTACGTCGGCTACATGGACGACGGGCACGCGGGGGTGAAGATGACCGAGGTGGAGAAGCACCTGGACCAGACGTACTTCTACTGGCTCGGCGAGACCAAGGACACCTCGGCGTTCTACTACCGGGTGCACAGCCCGGTCGTCCTCATCGAGTACGACGCCCAGTCCCCGCTCGCCTACGGGACGAAGACCGGCACCGGCGGCGGCCAGCCCTCGGGCCAGCCCACCGGTCAGACGACCGGCCAGCCCACCGGCGGTATGCCCTCCGGCGGGCCGGGCGGCGGTGGCATGGGCGGCCCCAACGGCACGCCCACCCAGCAGCACATCCACACCATCATCCGCACGCCCAACGGCGGCGACTACGGGGTGGACCTGCTCAAGCTCCACTTGGAGACCGACCACTGAGCAGCCCGCTCAGGGCTCACCAGAGCCGCGTGCGTCCAGGCGGGTTCGTGGGTCCCCGGCTGGGCGGCGCGGGCGAGGGTACGACGGTCCGCGTGGCTGCCGGCCGGTATCAGCGGCCGCACGTCCACCTCGGCCACCAGGCCGCGGGCCGTCACCACTCGCCAGAGGGAGGCCAGCAGCGTGTCCTCGCCGACATAGGCGGGCACGGTGCTGGCCGCTCCCGCTTCCAGCCGGTAGTGCAGCCGCACCGGCTGGACGGGGGCGCCGGCGTCCAGCGCGGCCTGGAACACGGCCCGCCTGAAGCGTCCCTGGGCCCGGCCGCACCAGGTGCTGCCCTCCGGGAAGGCGACCACCGCGGCCCCCTCCCGCAGTGCCCCCGCGATCCGGCCGACGGTGTCGGGCAGCGCGCGCAGCCGGTCCCGGTCGATGAACAGCGCCCCGGCCCCGGCCACCAGCGCGCCGGCCACCGGCCACTCGCGGATCTCCTTCTTGGCGAGCATCCGGGCCGGCCGTACGGCGGCCAGCAGCGGGATGTCCATCCAGGAGATGTGGTTGGCGACGAGGAGCACCCCGCCGGCGCTCGGCGCACTTCCGGTGATCCGGACCTGGACCCCGGCGGCCCGGACGAGTGTCCGGGAGAACCGCCGCACCCACTCGGCGGGGATCCGCCCGCCGAGCGGCAGCAGCGCGATGGCGACGAGCATCAGGGCCACGACCGCGGCGAACCGCAGCACGGCCCGGGGCAGGGCCGTGACGGACCCGGCGCGCTCCACACAGGCGCCCGGAGTGCAGGGCGCGCTGGGCAGCCAGACGCTCATCAGGCCGGGACGAGCGAGAGGAAGTGCCGCAGATAGCGCGCGTTGACCCGGCGCATCGACAGCAGCACGTACATGTCGGCGACCCCGAAGTCCGGGTCGTGCGCGGGCTCGCCGCACACCCAGGCGCCGAGGCGGAGGTAGCCGCGCAGCAGGGCGGGCAGCTCGGTGCGCCCCTCGGGGGCGGGTCCGGTGGGCACCCAGGGGTTGAGGGGCCGTACCCGGAACTCCTCCGGCGCGAGGTGCTTGGCCTGGACCTTGTCCCAGGTGGCGGTGGCGAGGGCACCGCCGTCGGCGAGCGGGACGGAGCAGCAGCCGGCCAGCCACTCGTGGCCGCGGTCCACCATGTACCGGGCTATGCCGGCCCAGATCAGACCGATCACGGCGCCGTCGCGGTGGGCGGGGTGCACGCAGGAGCGGCCGACCTCGACCAGGCCGGAGCGGATCCCGGCCAGCGGGCCGAGGTCGAACTCGCCCTCGGAGTACAGGCGGCCGGCGACCGTGGCACGCTCCGGCGGCAGCAGCCGGTAGGTGCCGACGACCTCGCCGGTGAGGGCTTCGCGGATGAGGAGGTGGTCGCAGTACGCGTCGAAGGCGTCCACGTCCAGACCCGGCTCCGGCCCGTCGAGCCGGGCGCCCATCTCTCCGGCGAACACCTGGTAGCGCAGCCGCTGTGCGGCCCGGACGTCGTCCTCGTCACGGGCGAGCTGCACCAGATAGCCGGAGTCCCCGGGCGGGGCGGCGAGAGCGGGGGGTGAGGCGGGCATGGCGGTCATGGAGGTCTCCTGCGCCGAGCGGAAGCTGAGGAAATCTGCACCTGCTTTCTTCCGTGGCAGGCTGGACTCGGCGTGACGTGCGCGGGACCCGTGGATGTGGGACTGCTGAATGCCGGGGGTCGCAGGGCGTACGGTCACTGAGAGACGCGCCGGGGTAACGCTACCGTGGTCCGACGGCCACCCGGAAACGCGAGACGGGGCCGGAGAGCACCACCCCGACCCCGCCCGTCCGCACCTTTCGGCGAACGTTCACTGAATCGCCCCTGAAAGGGGCGCGGGGCTGCATTTGATTTGCGGCTGCCGCCGCGTGGGCGCGACCAGCCCCCGCGCACCCGCACTCCCCGACGGCGCTACCGCTTCCCCGCCTTCCGGGTAGCCCGCAACCACTCGCGATTCATACTGGTGATCGACACCAAGGGAATGCCCTTCGGGCAAGCAGTCGCGCACTCCCCAGTCAACGTGCACCCCCCGAACCCCTCCGAATCCATCTGCGCCACCATGTCCAGCACCCGCGTCTCCCGCTCGGGCGCCCCTTGCGGCAGGACGTTCAGGTGATTCACCTTGGCGGAGGTGAACAGCATCGCCGCCCCGTTCGGGCAGGCGGCCACACACGCCCCGCACCCGATGCACTCCGCATGCTCGAACGCGAAGTCGGCGTCGGGCTTCGGCACCGCCGTGGCATGGGCCTCCGGCGCGGCCCCGGTCGGCGCCGTGATGTATCCGCCGGCCTGGATGATCCGGTCGAACGCCGACCGGTCCACCACGAGATCCTTGATCACCGGGAACGCCGACGCCCGCCACGGCTCGATGTCGATCGTGTCGCCGTCCTCGAAGGACCGCATGTGCAGCTGACAGGTGGTGGTGCGCTCCGGCCCGTGCGCGTCCCCGTTGATCACGAGGGAGCACGCGCCGCAGATGCCCTCGCGGCAGTCGTGGTCGAAGGCGACGGGGTCCTCGCCGCGCAGGATGAGTTCCTCGTTGAGGGTGTCGAGCATCTCCAGGAAGGACATGTCGGAGGAGATGCCGTCCACCTCGTACGTGGACATCGCGCCGTCGGCGTCGGCGTTCCGCTGCCGCCAGACGCGCAGGGTGAGCTTCATGCGTAGCTCCGCTGGGTGGGGTGGACGTACTCGAAGACCAGGTCTTCCTTGTGCAGGACCGGGGCGTCCCCGGTGCCGGTGAACTCCCAGGCGGCCGCGTAGGCGAACGCGTCGTCGTTGCGGGCGGCCTCGCCGTCCGGCGTCTGGGACTCCTCCCGGAAGTGGCCGCCGCAGGACTCGGCGCGGTGCAGCGCGTCGAGGCACATCAGCTCGGCCAGTTCCAGGTAGTCGACGATGCGGTTGGCCTTCTCCAGGGACTGGTTGAACTCCTCGCCGGTCCCCGGCACCTTGATCCGCCGCCAGAACTCCTCACGGATCTGCGGGATGCGCTCGAGTGCCTTGCGCAGCCCGGCGTCCGTGCGGGCCATCCCGCAGAACTCCCACATCAGTTCGCCGAGTTCGCGGTGGAAGGAGTCGGGGGTACGGTCGCCGTCCACGGACAGCAGCAGGTTCAGCCGGTCCTCCGTCTCGGCCAGCGCCTCCTGGACCACCGGGTGTTCGACCGTGACCGCCTCCTGGTGGGGGTTGCGGGCGAGGTAGTCGTTGATGGTGGCGGGGAGCACGAAGTAGCCGTCGGCCAGGCCCTGCATCAGCGCGCTCGCGCCGAGCCGGTTGGCCCCGTGGTCGGAGAAGTTGGCCTCGCCGACCGCGAACAGGCCGGGGACGGTGGTCTGGAGGTCGTAGTCGACCCACAGCCCGCCCATCGTGTAGTGCACGGCGGGATAGATCCGCATCGGCACCTGGTACGGATCCTCGTCGGTGATCCGCTGGTACATGTCGAAGAGGTTGCCGTACTTGGCCTCGACGGCCGCCCGCCCCATCCGCCTGACGGCGTCGGCGAAGTCGAGGTAGACGCCCTGCCCGCCGGGACCGACGCCCCGCCCCTCGTCGCAGACGTTCTTCGCGGCGCGGGAGGCGATGTCACGCGGGACCAGGTTGCCGAACGACGGGTAGATGCGCTCCAGGTAGTAGTCGCGCTCGTCCTCGGGGATCTGGTTCGCGGGCCGGGTGTCGCCCTTGGCCTTGGGCACCCAGATCCGGCCGTCGTTGCGCAGCGACTCGCTCATCAGGGTGAGCTTGGACTGGTGGTCGCCGGTGCGCGGGATGCAGGTGGGGTGGATCTGCGTGAAGCAGGGGTTGGCGAACCAGGCGCCGCGCCGGTGCGCGCGCCAGACGGCGGTGGCGTTGGAGTTCATGGCGTTCGTCGACAGGTAGAAGACGTTGCCGTAGCCACCGCTGGCGAGGACGACGGCGTCCGCGAAGTACGTGTCGATCTTCCCCGTGATCAGGTCCCGGGCGACGATCCCGCGCGCCCGCCCGTCGACGACGATCACGTCGAGCATCTCGGTGCGCGGGTGCATCTCCACGTTCCCGGCGGCGATCTGCCGGCTCAGCGCCTGGTAGGCGCCGAGGAGCAGTTGCTGCCCGGTCTGGCCGCGGGCGTAGAAGGTCCGCGACACCTGCACGCCGCCGAAGGACCGGGTGTCGAGCAGACCGCCGTACTCACGGGCGAACGGAACGCCCTGCGCCACGCACTGGTCGATGATCTCGACGGAGATCTGCGCGAGGCGGTGGACGTTGGACTCCCGCGCCCGGAAGTCACCGCCCTTGACGGTGTCGTAGAACAGCCGGTGGACGGAGTCGCCGTCGTTGCGGTAGTTCTTCGCCGCGTTGATCCCGCCCTGTGCGGCGATGGAGTGGGCGCGGCGCGGGGAGTCCTGGTAGCAGAACTGGACGACGTGGTAGCCCTGTTCGGCGAGAGTGGCGCCGGCGGAGCCGCCGGCGAGGCCGGTGCCGACGACGATCACCGTGTGCTTGCGCCGGTTGGCGGGGTTGACCAGCTTGGCCTCGAAACGGCGCTTGTCCCAGCGTTCGTTGATCGGGCCGTCGGGGGCCTTGCCGTCGGAGACGGGTGCGCCGGTCGGGTAGTTCACGTAGTCGGTCATGTCAGCTCACCACTCCGGTCATGACGCCCACGGGTACGGCGATGAAGCCGGCCGTGAGCAGCAGCGCGAGAACGTCGGCCGTGATCTTGAGGGCGCGGTCGCGCGTGCGGCTGCCGACGCCGAGGGTCTGGGCGGCGCTCCAGAAGCCGTGCCGGATGTGCAGGCCGAGCGCGAGCATCGCGACGATGTAGATGACGTCGCCGTACCAGGTGGAGAAGGTGTCCACGACGTTCTGGTACGGGTGGCCCTCCTGGAAGCCGCCGGAGTGCACGGTGCCGGTGGTCAGGTCGAGGATGTGCCAGACGATGAAGAGGCCGAGGATGATCCCGCCCCAGCGCATGGTGCGGGTGGCGTAGGAGGCCCTCGGCTTCTTGTGCACGTACTTGCTCGGGCGTGCCCGGATGTCGCGGCGGCTGAGCTGGTACGCGGACGTAGCGTGCGCGACCACCGCGACGACCAGGACGATCCGGATGAGCCAGAGCGTCCACTCGTAGTGCATGAACGGTTCACCGACGGTGCGCAGCCAGTGGGCGTAGTGGTTGAACTCGCCCGCCCCGAAGTAGATCTTCAGGTTCCCGATCATGTGCGCCACCAGGTAGAGCAGCATGATCAGGCCGCTGACGGCCATCACGGTCTTCTTGCCGACGGAGCTGTCCCACATCGTGCGCGCCATGGACGGCCGTCGGTCCGTCCGCGTTGCCAGAGCCATGTGCAGGACGGTAGGGCCGAACGGCCCCATCGGTCCAAGACATGGTCCGGCTTGATTCGATAGGCAGAAGCTATCGTGTCACCATGCAGTTCCAGCAGCTTCAGTACTTCGTCGCCGTGGCGGAGACCCGGCACTTCACCCGGGCCGCCGAGCTGGTCCATGTCGCCCAGCCGTCACTGTCCCAGCAGATCAGGGCGCTGGAGCGGGAGCTGGGGGCGGACCTGTTCCTGCGGGCGCGGGGCAACATCACCCTCACCGACGCGGGCGAGGCGCTGCTGCCGCTGGCCCGGCGGATCCTCGCCGACGCGGACACCGCCCGGTACGAGGTGCAGGAGCTGGTGCAGCTGCGCAGCGGCCGGGTGCGGCTGGGGGCGACGCCGAGTCTGTGCACCGGGTTGCTGCCGGACGTGCTGCGGGCGTTCCACGACCGGTATCCGGGGATCCAGCTGCTGATCGAGGAGAGCGGGTCCCATGATCTCGTCCGGGAGCTGGCGCGCGGGGCGCTGGACCTGGCACTGATCGTGCTGCCGCTGCCGCCGGGATCACCTGCCCTGACCACCGTGGAACTGCTGCGGGAGGACCTGGTGGTGGTCTCCTCGCCCGAGGCGACGGTGCCCGGGCGCGGGCGGGGTGGAGTGAAGATCTCTGATCTGGAGGGGGAACGGCTGGTGATGTTCCGGCACGGGTACGACCTGCGGGAGCTGACCGTCGCGGCGTGTCGCTCCGCCGGGTTCGAGCCGGGGTTCGCTGTCGAGGGGGGCGAGATGGACGCGGTGCTGGGGTTCGTGCGGGCGGGGTTGGGGATGGCCGTGGTGCCGCGGATGGTGGCGGCGCGATCGGGGCGGGGGCTGCGGGTCACTCCGTTGGCCCGGCCGGGGTTGCATCGGACGATCGCTCTGGCCCACCGGAGCGATGTGGCGCCGCCTCGGGCTGCTCGGGAGTTGCAGAGGATGCTGTTGGAAAGGTGAGAGAGCCTGCCGGCACCGGATTGGTCGATCACCGTCCGAGGCCGCGGGTTCGCCCTGGCTGGTCGCGCAGTTCCCCGCGCCCCCGAGGGGACGTCTCGATCGTGGCCAGGGCCCTCCGGCCTGACCTCGCCGAAACGATCTGTTCGCTGCAGTCGGGACGGCGCACTGCAGGGCGCATGTGGTCATGACAGACCCCCAGGGGGCGTTGGCTTCGGTCGGCCCCGCGTAGGTTCTGATCCCATGGGTGCACGGGACGCTTCTGCGTGCCGAGGGTGCGCCCTTCGTACCGCGCCGAATGAGGGCGACGATGATGCGAAGTGGCCCAGGACCGGCCGCGTCGGCGCCTGCCGGGGGCGGATGCCGGGCAGGCGCGCTCGGGACGGTGGCGCCTGGAGGTGCTTCGAGAGTGGGCCGAGTTTAGGCTAGCTAGCCGCGCTGGGCCCACCACACTATGAGGGACACGAAGGCAGCGCCGACGGCGGTGCCCGCACCCTGCAGGACGTGACCTGCCGTGGTGCGGCCCCAGGCGTGCCAGTGTTTGCGTGCAGCTGTGCGGATGACGTGAGTGGAAGAATCGCTAGACTTCATCGAGTGAGGTGTCCTTATCGATCCGAACGGGACGCTTCGCCAGGGGAGCCCACGGCCGGATGCTTGCCGGCTAGGCCATGGGCTCCCTTTTTAATGTGCATATTCAGGTGAAAATTTTCCAAACATGCACATATCGTGCCTTGTCGCTCTTTTTGTGTTTTCCGTTGCCCGCTGCGCGACGGGCAACGTGCCTGGAATACTGCCTTGTCCCACGTCATCAGGTCACTCATACTTTTCTGTGCCATTGACGGGGACCCGGGAGGCGCAGTGATTCGCCCTGGAGACAACTGGAAGAAAAGCTCCTACAGTGAAACCAACGCCTGTGTCGAGGTCGCTTTCCGTGCCTCCGTGCGGGTGCGCGACTCGAAGCAGTCTTCACCGACCTTTGTGGAATTCTCGACTCCAGCATGGCGTTTCTTCGTCGGGGCCTGCCAGGCGGAACCCTCCCTTCGACGACGGGTTGACTAGTCTTCTGGCCCGAACAACACCTCGCGGGTGATCGGCCTGGCCAGCGTCTTCTCCACGAGCCAGAAGGCATCCAGGTAGTCGGCCGGCTCCTTGCGTTCGCCCAGGGCCGCCCGCTCGTTCAACAGGGCCTCACCGCCGGGGCTTTCCAGGTAGGCGACAAGGTCGTCATTGGCTGTCCCGAATTCGAAGATCTGATACGGCGTGCGGAACAACGGGTAGGGCCCCACCGTAAACGGAACGTACAGGATGGTGACATTCGCCAGGGCGTCGAGCCGCAGCAGCGTCTCGTACTGCTGATTCATCACGGCCTCGGTCCCCACGGTGCGCCGCAGCACGGCTTCGTCGAGGATGAAGAAGAACTGGGCATCGGCCGATTCCAGCGCTTTCTGGCGCTTCATGCGCAGGTCGACCCTCAGCTCCAACTGCCGCTCTCCGGTACCGTCCGCCTCCTCCTGCAGCGCCTTGAACAGGGCGCGGGCATACTCCTCGGTCTGCAGCAGTCCGGGCACCACGTTCCGCTCGTAGTTGCGCACGATGGTGGCCGACTCCTCATAGGCGATATACGCCTCCAGAGCCGGGGTCATGACCTGCCGGTAGGGGGCATACCAGGAGGGCTGACGGGCCGCCCTGGCCAGCTCGACGAGTTCATGCTGCTCCTCCTCGTCGACGCCGTAGTGGGACGTCAGCGCCATGGCGTCGGTGATGCTTACCGCGATCTTCCCGTTCTCGATACGGATGACCTTCGACGGGGACCAGCCGAAGGCGTCGGCGACTTGTTGCTGGGTCTGTCCGGCGGCCTCTCGGGCCTTCTTGAGCCGGTCCCTCAGCCGCTGCCGCAGGAACATCGGGTTTTCAGACAAGATCACGGCATCCCTTTCGCGTCATCACTGGCACGGGCCATGACGCCGTTGCTGCAGCGGCAGGGCCGCGCGCCAGGCTACCGGGCTTGGACGCAAACTGCCCCCTGGCCGAATCGGCTCTACCATGCCGTGCCCGATCGAAATGTGACCGAACAGCGTACTGGCAGGCACACTCAGGCATGACTAAATCCCGCATGGCATGCGGGAGGGTGACGGATACATGTCTGGCAAAGCAGACTCTAGCCGATGTCACGGTGGCCTTCGTTCATACGACTGAATGCTATGTAGCAAAATTGTGCCTGCCAGCACCTCACCAGGCAAGTAGCGGTCCTGCGGCGACACCCACACACGAGACGCGCAGCCACCAGTGGGCCTCCCGTGCCGAATGAGTTTTCTCGACCACCCGCTCACCTGCACGGAGGCTCCCCTCAACAGAGCGAGTCCCCCGCTCCCGCCGGCCCCTCCGCCTTCGTGGAACAGACACCACAACAGTCGATACCGACGGCCCCAGGTACCACGTTCGCCGTCCAGGCACCGCACGTGCGGCGCAGCACCCTGCTGCCGGCGAGGACGACGGCATCGCATCGTCGGCCCGCCGACGCCGGGAGGCTCACCACCTGCTCAGGCCCGGAAACAGGAAAACCAACGGGCAGGGGTCGGCAGTCCCGCACCCACTGATCCGCGAGGAACGGTTTCAAGGGGCGCTCCACGCGCCGTTCATTCCTTGGTAGATCCCGCCAGCATCCCCGACACCAGCGTGCGTTGGGAGAAGAGGAACAGGACCAGGACCGGGAGGATCGCGATGATGATCGCCAGGGCCAGTTCGGGGATGGTGATGTTCAGGCCTGCGCCTGCCACGGGGTTGAAGGACGGGGTGGAGGTGAGGAGTTGGTTGAGGCCCACCTGGACCGGGAACTCGTTGCTGTTCGGGAGGACCAGGTAGGGGAGGAAGAAGTTGTTCCAGTTGCCGACGAAGCTGAAGAAGGCGACCAGGCCGATTACCGGCTTGGCCAGGGGCAGGGCGATGCGGGAGAAGAGCTGCCATTCGGTGCAGCCGTCGATACGGGCCGCCGACAGCAGGTCCCTGGGCAGGCTGCTGCCGAAGTAGATGTACACGAGGTACACGCCGAACGGGTAGAAGGAGAAGGGCAGGATCACCGACCAGACCGTGCCGATCAGGTGGAAGCGGTTGAGCTCCAGGAAGACCGGGAGCACCAGGGTGGCCTGCGGCATGATCATGGTGACCAGGGTGATCACGAGGAGCGTCTTGCGGCCTTTGAACTTCGTCAGGGCGAGGGCGTAACCGGCCGGGACGCTGACGGCGAGGGTCAGGACGAGGGAACCGCCGGAGTAGATCGCCGAGTTCTTCAGCCAGGTGAGCATCGCGCCGTCCTGGAAGGCGAAGAGATGCCGCCAGGCCGCGCCGATCTGGCCGAACGAGCCGAAGGAGAGCGGGTTGTCGCGGACCACCTCGCCGGCCGTCTTGGAGGGGGCGAGCAGCAGCCAGATCACCGGCAGGACGAAGAACACCAGCAGGAAGGCCAGGAGGAGGGCCACGATCAGGAAGGAGAGGGCCCTCGATGTCGACGGCCTGACGCGTCGGATCGGCGCCGCCGGAGCGAGAGTTGGTTGCGTCATGACTCGTCCAACCTGAACAGGTTCGAGCGGGCGACCAGCAGGCCCGCGGCCAGGAGTCCCACGGCGAGCAGGACGACGGAGATGGCGGCGGCGCCGTTGAAGTCGCCCTGCTGGAAGGCGTACACGTACGCGAGCTGGTTGGGCGACCAGGTGGGACTGACCCGGCCCAGGCTGGCCGTCTGGAGCAGCTGAGGCTCGACGAACAGCTGGGTGCCGGTCGCGAACGCCATGATGGTCATGTAGACGATCCACTGCCGGATCATCGGGATCTGGATGTGCCAGGCGGTCCGCCAGGGACCCGCGCCGTCCATCCGGGCGGCTTCGATCACCTCGTCGGGGATGTTGTTGAGCGCCCCGTACATCACCACCATCCAGCCGCCGGCGCCGGTCCAGAAGGCGATGAGCATGAGGATCAGCGGGAGGTTGGAGGGGGCGAGGACGGCCGCGAAGGTCTGCATGCCCATGCTCTTCAGCAGCCAGGACACCGGGCTGACGTCGGGATCCAGCATGAACAGCCAGACCAGGACGCTGGCCACGCCGGCGAGGGCGCCGGGGATGTAGTAGAGGAAGCGGAAGAGGGCGGAGGTGCCGGGGCGGACCCGGCTGCGCAGGATCACCGCGACCAGGACGACCAGGACCACCAGGGTGGCCAGCCACAGCAGCAGGTAGATCAGCATGTGGGTGAATGCCGGCCCGAAGCGGTAGTCCTGGACCACCTTGACGAACTGGTTCAGTCCGGTGAACTGCCCCTGGTCGTTGGTGAACGCCAGGTAGAAGGAGTACGCGGTCGGGACGATGCCGAACGCGAGCAGGAGCAGCGCGTAGGCGGCGACGAACCAGTAGCCCGCACGGCCGCGGGCCCTGCGCCGCGGCGGGCTGCCGCGGCGCAGGGCGGAGACGGCGACGTGCTCGGTCTCCAGCAGGGTCACTGGTTCTCCACCTTGTATCCGTGCGCCTTCGCCTCGTTGCTGATCTCCTTCTGCCAGGCCGGCAGCGTGTCGGTCAGGCTCTTTCCGGCGGTCAGCGCGGGCAGGACGACACTGGACCAGGCGGTGGCGTCGGAGAACTTGGTGTTCGACCAGCCGGTCCACACCTCGTTCGCGGCCTGCTGGAACGCCGTGCTGACGTCGTTGGCGAAGTAGCCGCTGTTGGCGGGGTTCTTCAGCCAGGCCTGCGCGGCCTTGGTGTAGGCCGGGTAGGTGGGTGCGGTCGCCTGGTTCTCGTCGGACGTGGTCAGCCAGGTGACCAGGTCCGTGGAGGCCTTGAGGTTGGCGCTGTGCGAGGACACCATCCAGACCCCGCCGCCGACGTTGCCGGTGGCCGCCTTCGACTCCCCCTCCCAGGTGAGCGGGGGTGCCGCGGCGATCTGCTTGGCCGGGGCGTTGAAGGCCGCCTTGAAGAGGTACTGGCCGTACCAGGACGGGCCGTACGCCATCAGGACCTTGTTGCCGCTCTCCTTGGCGAAGCCCTGGCTGAAGAAGCCCTTGGTGGTGACGGCCTTGGCGTCGATCAGGCCGTCCAGGAGCTTCGCCGTGCGGGTGCAGTTCTGGTCCTGCAGGTCGGTGCGCAGGGTGTCCGGCTTCACCAGGTCGAAGGCCGGGCACTGGCCGGACCAGAAGTACGACTCGTGGGAGTTGGTGTCACCGACCGAGCCGACGAGGTAGCCGGGGTGCTCCTTGGCCACCTTCTTGCCGAGGGCCTCGTACTGCTCCCACGTGGTGGGGACCTGGTAACCCCACTTGTCCATCAGGGACTTGTTGTACCAGAGGACGACCTGCGCGATGTCGTTGCGCAGGCAGTAGGTGTGGCCGTTGAACTGACAAGGCGTCAGGGAGCCCTTGGCGAAGCCGTCCAGCGTGTTCTGCGGGACGAGCTTGTCGTCCAGCGGGGCGGCGAACGGCTGCACGCCGGGCTTGGTGGGCTCCGAGGCCCAGGTGACGTCGGTGGGCGAGCCGAACACCACGTCGGGCCAGCCGCTGCCGGTCCGGTCGAAGAGCTGCACCTTCGACTGGAGGTAGGTCGAGCCGTCGGCACCGCCGTCGTACGTGACGATGTCCATCTTCACGTCCGGGTGTGCCTTCTGGTACGCCTGCACGGAGGGCAGGCGGGTCGAGTCCGCCCAGACCGTGATCTGCGAACCGTCCTTCTGCGCGGCCGGCTTGAACGTCGACCGGGCGGAGGAGGAGGACTGGGCGGTGGTGTCGGCGCTGGCGCAGCCGGCCAGCAGCGCCGCGGTGGACAGGGCGAGCACGGCGGCCGCGGTACGCAGAGCGGTGCGGCGGGAGCCCGGTCTCGGGGACTCGGAAGACCTCATCGTCTTGCCTTTCTGTTCTTGCCGGTCAGCGCGGCTGTTCGACGAACGGCAGGAGTTCGCTGCCGTAGCCGAGGTCGAGGGGAAGGGCGATGCCGGGTCCCGTGGGGGCGTGGACCAGGCCCTGGTCGTCCACATGGCGTTCGCGCACGACCGTGGTCGCGGTCACCAGGGACTCGTAGTAGGTGGTGTTGGAGATGGCCATGCACAGGTGGTGGTTCGGGATGTCCGAACCGTGCACCTCGGCGCGGAGCCGGTAGGCGTCGGCGAGGTGGGCGGTGCGCATGGCACCGGTGATGCCGCCCCGCAGGTTGGTGCTCGCCCGTACCCCGAAGGTGGCGGCGCCGGCCCGGATGAAGTCGGCGGAGTTCATGTGGACGCCGTCGGAGGTCTCGGCGACCAGCAGCGGGACGTCCACCGCCGCGGCGAGCTGCTGGTAGGCGGAGACGCTGAACTCGCGCATCGGCTCCTCGTACCAGAGGTAGTCGGCCTCGGAGAGGGCCCGTCCCAGGCGGATCGCGTCGGGGAGGTCGAAGCCCGCAGAGCCGTCGTACATCAGGGGCACGTCGGGGCCGACGTGTTCGCGGAGCGCCAGGCAGAGGTCGGCGTCGCGGCGGGCGTCGCCCCAGGCGTGCAGTTTGATGCCCCGGTAGCCGAGGTCCAGGCACTGGTCGGCGACGTCGAGGAACTCCTCGGTGGTGGCGAACGTCGACGTCGACGCGTAGGCGGGGATGGCTTCGCGGAAGCCGCCGAGCAGCCGCCAGACCGGCTGGCCGTGGTAGCGGCCGGCCAGGTCCCACAGGGCGATGTCGATCAGGCCCAGGGTGGGGAGCGGGAGTTCGTGGATACGGTCCAGCTCCCACACCCGGTGCCACAGCCACTCCCGCTGGAACGGGTCGGCACCTACCAGTTCCTCGCGGAAGACCCGGTCCACCAGCTCGGTGAGCGTGGTGAAGGCTCCCGGGCGGGCGAACAGGGCCACGCCCTCGGCCCCCTCATCCGTGCCGATGCGCAGGACCGCGCCGTCGCCGACCGGAGCGCTGCCGCTCAGCCCCTCCCGCCAGCGGAAGGGCGGGTTGGCCGCCGGAACGTCGATCCGGTGTACTTCGACATGGGTGATCTTCATCCTGGCTTTCGTTTCTGTGGGAAAGGGGACGGCGACGACCGGGAGCGGACGGCTCAGAAGCCGCCGTACGCCTGGAGTTCGTAGACGCTGCCGCCGTTCCAGCTGGAGCCGGTGACGGTCAGCCGCAGATAGCGGGCCGTGACGGGCTCGTCGGCGAAGGAGTAGTCGGTCTGCGCGACGGTGTTGTCCGCGGTGTGGTCCTCGAAGGTCGACCAGTTGGCGCCGTCGGTGGAGTACTCCAGGCGGTACTTGTAGCCGCTCGGCTTCTCGAAGGTGGTGACCACGGCGGAGACGCCGGTGTCCTTGCCGAGGTCCACCTGGAGCCAGGACGGGTCGGGCAGCCCGAGGCCCTGCGCCCAGCGCGTCGACAGGTCGCCGTCGACCGCCTTCGCCGGAGCGTATCCGTCCGAGTCGGAGGAGGCCGTCGCGGTCTTGTCCAGGGCCAGGTCGTCGTCGGACGGGGTGGTGACCTCGGCCGCCGCACTGGGGTCGGAGGCGTTGAGTTCGGCGTCGCGGGCGACGACGGTGAAGGAGTACTTCGTTCCGGGCTTCAGGCCCGTGACCCGGTAGCGGGTGTCGCCGGTGACACCGATCCGAGTGCCGTCCTGGTAGACGACGTAGCCGGTCACGCCGGTGTCGTCGGTGGCGGCCGGCCAGCTGACGTCCACCAGGCTGGGCAGCAGCGCCTTGGCGGTGGGCTGTCCGGGTGCCGTGGGGGCGGTGTGATCGGTGCCGGGGGCACGGGCGGTGCCGTAGACCTGGAAGTCGTAGATGCTGCCGCCGTTGCCGCTGGAGCCGGTGACGGTGAGCCGTACGAAGCGGCCGGTGACCGGGGTGCCGGCGTCGGCGTAGTCGGTCTGCGCGGTGGTGTTGTCGGCGGTGTGGTCCGCGAGGGTCTGCCAGTGGACCTCGTCGGGCGACACCTGGATGCGGTACTTGTAGCCGCTGCTCTTCTCGAAGGTGGTGATCGCGCCGGTCACGTCGTACGACGCGCCGAGGTCGACCTGGATCCAGGACGGGTCGGGCAGCCCGAGGCCCTGTGCCCAGCGTGTCGACAGGTCGCCGTCGACCGCCTTGGCCGGGACGTTGCCCTCGGAGTCGGAGGACGCGGTGACCGGCTTGTTCAGCGCGAGGTCCGAGCCGTCGGGCATGGTGACCTTCAGCGACCTGCTCGGCGCGGACTCGTTGCCGGCCGCGTCCCGGGCGGTGACGGTGAAGGTGTACGTCTGTCCCGCCGTCAGGCCGGAGAGCCGTACGGAGGTCTTGCCGGAGGCGCTGACCAGCTTGCCGTCCCGGAAGACCGAGTAGCCGGTGACTCCGGTGTCGTCCGTGGCCGCGCCCCAGCTGAGGTCGGCGACGGTCGGGAAGTCGGTGACCGAGGTCGGGTCGCCGGGGGCGGTGGGCGCCTGGTGGTCGGTGATCGCGGGGCCCGGGTCGAGGTGCTGGTAGGCCTTCTCCAGGCCGGCGTTGTCCACGACCGAGGCGGGCAGCTGGTCGCAGGAGCCGACCGTGGTGTTGCCGCTGACGTCGTTGTTCTGGCTCAGGTACTGGACGCTGAAGGCGGGCTGGGTGGTGAAGTTGCCCGTCGCCGCGTTGTCCTGGGCGTGGTTCATCAGCAGCCACTGGAAGGAGACGTCGCAGAACGCGTTGCCGGTGTTCTCCCAGTGCCGGCTGCCCTCGTCGTGGTAGACGGCGCCGTAGGCGGGGGCCGGGATGCCGTGGACGTAGTTGCCGGTGACCTTGCCGCCGGGGTCGCTGCTGAGCGTGTAGATCGCTCCGCCGTCGGCCTGCGACTGCATGATGTCGCTGATCTCGTTGTCGCTGACCACGTTGTCACGGCTGATCGTCGGGGTGTCCGAGACCGGGACGCCGGCGTTGCCCGGGTAGGCCGAGTTGCCGCCCTGGTCGGTCAGGCCCCAGCCCCAGCCGACGGAGATGCCGCTGTAGGGCAGGTCGTGGACCTTGTTGTGGGTGATCACCGTGGAGTCGGTGTACCCGGCCAGGATGCCCAGCGAGCCGTTGTACTGGTCGGCGACCTTGGTGACGACGTTGTCATCGACCAGGGTGTCCTTGGTGATGTCCCTGGGGTCGTCGGGGTGGGCGTCGCCCCAGGTGACTCCGCCGATCTGGATGCCGGTCGCGGCGATCTGCTTGAAGACGTTGCCGGTGATGGTGGTGTGCTGGGTGCCGGTGTTCAGGTTCAGGCCGACGGCGCCGAGGTGGGTGAAGGTGTTGCCGGTGAACTCGACGCCCTGCCCGTGGCTGACGTTGACGGCTCCCGGTGTCTTCTTCCAGTTCAGGCGCGTGGAGTCGAAGGTCGGGTTGTCGTCGCCGACCATCCGGAAGCCGGCCTGGCCCTCGATGAGCCCGTCGGACGAACTCGGCTCCAGCCAGCTGGAGCAGGAGAAGGTGAGGCCCTGGAAGGACACGTTCGCGACGGGGTGGTCACGGGTGCCGTTCAGGTCGACCAGGTCCTGGACGACGGGCACGGTGACGTCCGCGGTCCTCATGTTCTCGCCCTGCTCGGGCATGTAGTAGACCTCGCCGGCGCTCCTGTCGAGGTACCACTCCCCCGGGCTGTCCAGCAGCTCGCGGGCGTTCTCCAGCCAGGTCGGGTTCTGGATCTCCTGCCCCTGCTGGAGGTTGGCGTTGTGCCAGCACGGCTGCTGCATCGTCATCGAGTTACCGGAGATCGACTCGACCGGGCAGCGCATCAGCTTCCATCCCCAGGAACTGACGACTTCGAGGTCCGAGGGGTTCTTGTAACTGCTGATGCCGCTGTCGGTGAAGGTGTAGCCGGTGGACGTCTTGCTGAAGCCCGAGGGGTTCTTCCCGCTGCGGGCCCGAGTCCTCGACTCGCCGTTCACGTACAGCTGGCGGGTGTCGAGGCCGGTCAACTTGGCCTTGTAGACCCTGCCGTCGGCGTCGGCCTTCGTCCAGCCGGTGACCTGCCTGCCGCCGCTGATCACCGGGTGCGCGCCGGGTGCGGCCTCGTAGACGATCCGCTGCCCGGCCTCGCCGGAGTCCTTGGCGGTGAGGGCGAAGGTGCGGCTGAGCCGGTAGGTGCCGGACAGCAGCCGGACGTGGACGTCGCCGTCGGCCTTGCTCTTGGCGTCGCGCACGTAGTCCCGTGCGTGTTCCAGGGTCTTGAAGGGGTGGTCGGCGGTGCCGCGGCCGGTGTCCTTGCCGGTCGGGGAGACGTAGACGGTGAGACCGGAGGCCTTCGGGGCCGCCTGGGCCGGGCTGACGGCCAGCGGGGCCATCGCAAGGGCGAGGGGCAGGGCGGCTATGAGGGTTCTCGGCAGGGGCACGGCTCTGCCCCTGCGCACAGACAGAAGAGACACGGAGATCCAATCGCCTGATGGGATGAAGCATCGGAACCGGGTCGTCCGCCCGGTTCCCGGGGTGCAGGCCTTCTCGTTCGGGTGCGGGCCGGTGGGGGCTGGTCGCGCAGTTCCCCGCGCCCCTGAAGGGGCGCCAGGTGCACGCGCCTGAAAGGGGCGCGGGAATTGCGCGAGCAACCACCCACCGGCCCGCAGCCGGCACTGAACCGGCCTATGACACCGACGTCTGCGGGGGCTGCGCGGAGTCCCGGGGACCGCTGCCCGCCGACGGCCCCGCGGACGCCCCGGGGGCACCCCGTTCGCCGAGGTTGAACAGCCGGTCGCGGATCTTCCGTTCGAACTGGCTCTGCGTGGTGGCGATGTGCTCCACCATCAGCTCGCTCGCGAGATCGGCCTCCCCCGCGGCGACCGCCTCTGCGATGGCGAGATGCTGCCGTGCGGCGACCTCCAGCGAGCCGGGGGCGTCGCCGTGGAAGAGCAGCACGTCGGACTGGGACGCGAGGCGCCGTACGCCGGCGACGCTCGACCGCAGGAACACGTTGTGCGAGGCCGCGCCCACCGCGTCGTGGAAGGCCTCGTCGGCCCGTGCGAAGGCGTGCGCGTCGTTCTGCTGGGCCGCCGTCAGGGAACTCTGCGCGCCCTCCCGGATGGTGCGGACCTGGATCGGGGTGGCGAGGCCGGCGGCCCGGCGAGCCGTCTCCGACTCGATCACCGTGCGGTAGTCCAGCAGCATCAGGACGTCTTCCATGCTCGTCGGCCGGAAGTGCGCCAGGTGGTCGTCCACCAGCCCGCCGGACGCCTCCGCGACGAAGATTCCGGCGCCCCGGCGCACGCTCAGCCGCCCGATGGCGGCCAGCACCTTGACGGCCTCACGCGTGACGTTGCGGGACGCCCCCAGGATCTCGGCCAGACCCGCCTCCGTGGGGAGCCGGTCGCCCGGCCGCAGGTCCTGCTCGGCGATGTACTCCAGCAGCTGTTCGGCGACCAGCTCGTACCCCGGCCGGTAGGGACCGCCGGATGCCGCTGACGGATCGGCCACGGTGTACCCCCTCCTCCACGTTCGGATTAATCAGGTTCATCGGCGGTGGTCACTATGACACCCGCGTTACGGGGAGGGAAGACGTCGGACGGATCTGGTTTCAAGTGCCCGATGACGCCGGGCAGATCCCTCCCGTAAGCGACATCTCTCCGGGCCATTGCGCAGGAAGGATCTGATCCTTAGGGTCCTGCCCGTCCGATGAAACTGATTCTTCGCCGTTCGTCCCCCGGGAGGGAGAGGTGAGCAAGGTGCAGCGCTTCGCCGCCGTCATCCGACTGCGCCCGGAGAAGGAGTCCGAGTACCGAGCACTGCACGCGGCCGCCTGGCCGGGTGTGCTGGCGGCCCTCGAACGGGCCCGCATCGGCAACTACTCGATCTTCCTGCGGGACGGGCTGCTGTTCAGCTACCTCGAGTACTCGGGGAGCGACTACGCCGCCGACACCGCGGAGATCGCGGCCGACCCGGTGACCCGCGCGTGGTGGGCCCTCACGGACCCCTGCCAGCAGCCGCTGGACACCGCCGCCGAGAACGAGCGGTGGGCCCCCGCCGAGGAGATCTTCCACCTCGACTGAGGGCCCCGAGGGGACGCCGGGTCAGCCCGTGGCGTCCACCAGCGCCAGCTCGTGCAGGCGCTCCGGCGGGCCCGGACGGGCGTAGTACCAGCCCTGGGCCGTGTCGCAGCCCAGTATCCGGAGTTGTTCCGCCTGGGCGCCCGTCTCCACGCCCTCCACCGTGACCGCCAGGTCCAGGCTGTGGGCCAGGGTGACGATGCCCTCCACGATCTTGAGGTCGACCGGGTCCGCCGGGAACTGCTGCATGCTCTGGGTGAAGGAGCGGTCCAGCTTGAGGATGCTCACCGGCAGGCGGCGCAGGTTCGCGAGGTTCGAGTAACCGGTGCCGAAGTCGTCCAGGGCGATGTCCACGCCCATCTCGGCGAGGCGCCGCAGGGGTTTGAGGAGGTCGTCGTCGGCGCCGATGAGCGCCGACTCGGTGACCTCCAGGCAGAGGGCGTCCGGGGCCACCCCGGTGCGCTCCAGGATGTCCACCGTGTCCTGGACCAGGCCGGGGTGGCTGAGCTGGCACGGGGAGAGGTTCACGTTGATCCGCAGCGGACCGGCCTCGGTGTCCTCGCCGTAGCGCTCTCGCCATTCGCGGGCCTGGCGGATCGACTCCTCCAGGACCCAGCGGCCCAACGGGACGATGAGACCGGTGTGTTCGGCGAGCGGGATGAACCGGTCGGGGCCGAGGACGCCGTGCTGCGGGTGCAGCCAGCGGACCAGGGCCTCGGCACCGCGGACGCTGCCGTCGCCGAGGTGGACCAGCGGCTGGTACTCGATGAAGAACTCGTTCCGGTCCAGGGCGGCGGGCAGCGCCGTGGTCAGGCCGTGGCGGGTGATCGCGCGGGCGTCCGCCTCCGGGTCGGCGAGTTCGGAGCGGTTGCCGCCCGCCGACTTGGCCCGGTACATCGTGATGTCGGCGCTGCGCAGCACCTCGGCCGGGGTGCGCTCGCCCGCGGGGCCCTCGACGATGCCGATGGAGCCGCGGACCATGAGGTCACGGCCGTCGATGCTGATCGGGGTGACCAGGGCGTTCATGATGCGGTCGGCCAGGTCGTCGACCTCGCGCTGGGTGGCCGGGCCGGTGGTCAGCGCCACGAACTCGTCGCCGCCGAGCCGGGCGACCATCTCGCCGGGCGCGGTCGCGCAGGACTGCAGCCGGTCGGCGACCTCGACGAGCAGCCGGTCGCCGGCCGAGTGGCCGAGGCTGTCGTTGACGGTCTTGAAGCCGTCCAGGTCGAGGTAGCACAGCCCGAACCGCTGGCCCTCGCCGGCCGCCAGGGCCTTCTCCAGTCGCTCGAAGAACAGCGTGCGGTTGGGCAGGCCGGTGAGCGCGTCGTGGGTGGCCTCGTAGCGCAGCCGGAGGTTGAGCAGGCGGCGCTCGGTGGTGTCCTCCATGAGGGCCAGCTGGTACTGCGGTTCGCCGTCCGCGTCCCGCAGCAGGGAGACGGTCAGGTTGGTCCACAGGACCGTTCCGTCGGAGCGGTTGAAGGCCTTCTCGACGTGGTAGTGCTCGCGTTCGCCGCGGACCAGTTCCTCGTAGAGCCGCCAGGTCTGGGGCGCGTCCTCGGGATGCGCCCACTCCAGGACGTTGCGGCTGCGCAGGGTCTGCTCGGAGCCGCCGAACATGCGCAGCAGCGCGCCGTTGACCTGGAGGACGTTGCCTTCGAGGTCGGCGATGCCGATTCCTATCGCCGCGCCCTCGAAGACGGCGCGGAAGCGGGCCTCGCTGGCGTGCAGCGCCTGGGCGACCACGCCCTGGGCGCGCAACGCGGCCTGGGCGATGGCCTCCTGCTCGGCCAGCGTGCGCTCGCGCAGCGCCTGGGCGAACCCGGCGGCCATCGCGTGCTGGATCCGCGAGGAGCGCATCCGCAGCTCCTCCTGGGGGCCGTCCTCGCCGCAGTACAGGACCAGGTAGGCGTCGACGCAGTCGAGGGTGCGGGTCAGCGCCTCGGGGTCGGTGCAGTGCGCGTCGATCAGCGCGGCGCCCACCTGCCGGGCCTCGTCGGCGTCGAAGCCGTGCGCCAGCAGGATCTCGCTCAGCCGGCGGGCCAGCGGCAGCAGTTGCTCCTCGAACTCCGGGCGGGTCAGCGACGTCGAGGTGACCGGGAAGACCGCCCGGCTCCAGATCGTCGCGAACCTGTGCAGTCTGTCCTCCGGGCCGCCCGGCTCCGCGGTCACGCCGCGATCCCCACGCCGGCGAATCCGGAGAAGGCGTACGGATCCTCGTCCTCCGGTGCCGACTCCGGCCGCCAGTGAGGCATCGGCACCAGTCCGGGTTCCACCATGTCGTACCCCTCGAAGAACCGCGCGATCTCGTCGCGCGAGCGCATGATCAGCGGGTTGCGAATGTCCTTGTATACGTCCACCGCGCCCTCGGCCCGCTCGGCCGGCAACGGGATTCCCTCGTACGAGGCATGCGTGAGAACAAGCAGGCTGCCGGGCGCGAGTGCGTCGCGCAGCTGTGCCACTGCCCCGTACGGGTCGTCCGCGTCTTCCACGAAGTGCAGTATGGCAACGAGAAGCAATGCCACTGGCCGATTCAGGTCGATGAGGCGCTCCACCTGAGGGCTGGACAGGATCTCCTGGGGCTTGCGGAGGTCGGCCGCCACGACGTCCGCGTCCTCGTTGCCATCGAGGACGGCGTTGCTGTGGGCCACGGCCACCGGGTCGTGGTCGACGTACACCACGCGGGCGCCGGGGTGCGCCGCCTGCGCGACCTCGTGGACGTTGCCGAAGGTGGGGATGCCGGAACCGATGTCCAGGAACTGGTCGATGCCGGTGCCCACCGCGTGGCGTACGGCGCGGCGCATGAACGCCCGGTTGGCCTGCATGATCTTCGGCAGGCCGGGCAGGTGCGTCATCGCCTTGCGGGCCGCTTCCCGGTCGACCTCGAAATTGTGCGAACCGCCCAGGTAGTAGTCGTAGATACGCGAAACGCTCGGCACCGAGATGTCGATGCTTCGAGGGGCCCAGGCGGGACGCTCCATGTATCTCTCCAAGGCTGAGGCGATCCGGTGTTCGAGCAGAGGCTACTGATCGTCTGCGAACAGGGCGAGCCGAAACGGAAATTGACCGTCCGTTCCCGGTCATGGCCTGGGAATTCGGTGTTCGGTTTGGGGCGCGTTCGGTTTGTTCGTCGGGTGCGGGTGATTCGTGGTTGCTCGCGCAGTTCCCCGCGCCCCCAAAGGGGCGCTCCGCATCGCGTACGCCAAGAAGCCCGCCCCCTCCGTGCGGTGTGGAGGGGGCGGGCGGTCGTGCGCCGTTGTGTTGTCGTGGGGGGCGGTCAACGCCGGGGAGGTGATCCCTAGCTGGCCGGCGCGCCGACCAGCTTCCCTTCGGGCGAGACGGCGTACCACGTGCCGCCGACGCCCTGGCCGTTGGTGTCACCGGCCTTCGCGTCGCCGGAGAAGGTGTAGATCGGCCAGCAGTTGACCGTCTGCTGCTTCTGGCCGTTGTCGGGCCGGGTGAAGCCCATCAGGCCCTTCTTCACGACGCCCTTGGTGTCGCTGGAGGCGACCTCGGCGACGGCCGGCCACTTCGCCAGGCAGTCACCGGTGCAGTTCGAGACGACCTTGGGCCACGCCTTGTCCTTGATGAAGCGGTAGACCGTCATGCCGTTCTTGTCGACGATGATGTCGCCGAGCTTGGCGTCCTTGCGGACCGACAGACCGGGCAGCGAGGCCAGCGTGGCCTTCTTGCCGTCGGGGGCCAGCGCGAACCACTTGCCGCCCACACCCTGGCCGTTGACGTCACCGGCGTTGACGTCCTTGGCGTAGCGGTACACCGGCCAGCCGCCGACGGTCAGCTGCTTGGTGCCGTCGGAGCGGGTGACCTCGCCGAGCAGGGACTTGTCGATGCCCTCACCGGCCGTGGCGTCGTTGGCGGGCACCGGCGGCCAGGTGGTGGCGCAGTCGCCGTCGCAGTTCGACTTGGGGGGATTGGCGGTGTCGGCATCGAAACGGTAGAGGGTGAGGCCGCTGCCGTCGGTCAGCACCTTGCCCAGGTCGGGGTTGCTGGCCACGGTCAGCTTGCCGGCGGGCGCGACCGCGGCCGGGGAGCTGGCGGCCTGGCTGCCGTCGGCGCCGTAGCCGTTGCCCGCGCCGGTCGAAGCGGAGGGGTCGGTGATGCTGCCGATGCCGGCCGGGGCCGTGGCACCGACGTTCTGGGCCGCCGAGGACGGAGTGGTCGTGTTGTCCTGACCGCACGCCGTCGCGAACACCATCACCCCCGCGGCCGTGGCCACCAGCGAGGCGCTCCTCCACGAGGTCTTCATCGTCAACTCCATATAATCGCCCGGTTATTGCAGCGCCTCTGCGCCGCCGCACGACACCAGGTACGGATGCCGGGGGCCGGAGTGTTCAACGGGCGCAGAAATTTCTTTCGGCGCACTGTGACCGCGGACCGCGTCCCGCACGGGCGTACGCTTCGAGCCATTCGCGGGACGGTGTGATTCAAACCGGTTTACGGCGCATGTCCCCCGTTCGGGCCAATCGCCCGGTACTCCGGCGTGCGACGGCGCCCGACGCTCCATGATCTCCGTCGTGCATGCACCCGATGCGACCAGACTCGCGCCCGTCCCAAGGGTGTTGGCCCTGCTGACGCTGACGTGGACCCTGGTGGGCTGCCCGGTCGGCACGGCGTCGGCCGACGCCTGCGCCTCCGCCTCGACGGGCCCCGACGGCATCCACGCGGTGGCCGTCGCCGGGGGCTCCTGGCCCACTCCCCCGCCGTGTCCGGAGCCCACCCCGCCGCCCTGTCCCACGCCCACCCCGACACCCACGCCCACGCCGACGCCCACCCCGAGGCCGACACCGAAGCCGACACCGAAGCCCTCACCGACGCCGAAGCCGACGCACAGCAAGCCGCCGGCACCGCGCCCGGCCCCACCGCCACCACCCCGGCGGGCGCCGGCCCCGAAACCCACGCCCACTCCCACCCCGCCACCGGCTCCCCGGCCCCGGCCGAAGCCCACCCCGGCCCCGACCCCGTCGCCGAAGCCCACCCCGCGGCCCTCGCCGACCCCGGTGACCTATCCGCCGTACCACGTCCAGTCGACCGGCGCGGCGGCCCCGAACCGCACCTCCCCGGTCACCTACGTCCTGCTCATCGCCGTACCCGCGATCATCGCCGTCGCCGCGTTCCGCGCGCGCTGACGGCCTGCCCACCGAATCCTGGAGGCTTCCGTTGCCGGATTGGCTTGTTCTCGTCCTCGCGATGCTCGCGGCCGTCGCCGTGGTCGTGATCATCACCCTCGTCCGCGACAAGAGGGCGGCGGAGGACGAGGATCCCTCCGAGACGCCGGACGTCATCGAGTACATGACCATGTGGATCGGCGTCATCTACGCCATCGTCCTCGGTCTGGCGGTGGCCGGGGTGTGGGAGGCCCGCAGCGCCGCCCAGGACCATGTGCAGGCGGAGGCGCAGGCGCTGCACGAGATCTACGAACGGGTGCGGGTGTATCCGCCCGACGCGCGTGACCGGATCCGGGCGGACGTGGACGCCTACGCGGCCCAGGTCGTCGACAAGGAGTGGAAGGAGATGGCCGACCACGGCCGGCTCTCCCAGCGCGGTGCCGATCTGCTCGCGCAGATCCGCCAGGACGTCACCGACTACGAGCCGAAGACCGACTTCCAGGCGCAGGCCTACCAACCGCTGGTGGACCAGGTGGCCGCTCTGGACCAGGCGCGCAGCGCCCGGGCCGACTCGACCGGGGCGACCATGCCGAACGTGGTGTGGATCGGGCTGCTGGCCGGGGCGGCGATCACCATCGGCATGGTCTTCGCGCTGCAGATCAGGCGCACCCGGCGCGAGCTGGTCCTCGCCGGCCTGTTCTCCGCGACCATCACCTTCATGCTGTTCCTGATCTGGGACTTCGACGAACCGTACAGCCGCGGGATCACGGCGACGGCACAGCCGTTCCTGAACCTCTTCCCGCACATCAAGGGGTAGCAAGGTTCAGGAGGTGCCCCCGGGGGACGCCGCGCCACGCCGCCGGCGTCCCCCGTACGGCCCAGGCATCTCCCCCGTTCGCACTACTGCGTTCGCGCGCGTGTGCGGATGTTTCTAGCGTTCCGATCATCGAGGTGCATTCCCGGCACTGGCGGAACAGGTCCGCATGCTGCTCCTCGGGGACCGGAGGAACCACCATGCGCGCGATACGCGTTGCTTCGGCCGCACTGCTGGGTGTCGGTGCTCTCGCCCTCTCCGCTCCGGCCATCCTGGCGAGCGACAGCGGTGACGGGGGCGGGGACGGCACGCCCTTCGGCTTCCGGGTGACGCCCTCCACCGTGACGGCGGGCGGCCGGGTGAGTCTGCACCTGGACCGCGACAGCGGCTGCCGGGGCGCCGCGACGGTCACTTCGGGGGTGTTCGACACGGTCCGCATCCCGTCGGAGCGGGACTCGGTGACGGCCACGGTCGACCGGGCCGCGAAGTCGCAGGCGTCGTACCGGGTGACGTTCACCTGCGACGGGTCCAGCGCGACGACGGAACTGGCCATCGCGAACAGCACCTCGGCCGGGCACGGCGACGGACACACGGACGGACACACGGACGGACACACCGACGGACACACCGACGGGGACGGCAACGGGCGCGCCGACGACGAGAGCGGCGCGAGCGACGGCGGACGCACGGACGGGGGCACCACGGGCGGGCACGGCGACGATGCCACCCACGTGAGCACGGGCGCCGCCACGGACGGCCACGCCGACGCCGGTACCGACGGGCGCGCGGACGGTGGCTCCGGCAGCGGCGAGTCGCTCAACCCGCAGCCCATTCCGCCCGGGCGAGGTGTCCAGGCCGGTGAGGGCGGCAGCATCGGGGGGGTCGACCTCGAGGAGATCGGCCTCGGCGCGGCGCTCGTCCTGGGCTCGGTCGGTACGGCGTACCGGCTCTCGCGCAGGCCCGCCGGCGAGGACGGCGCCTGATCGTGACACGGCCGTCCCTGCCCGTGCCCCGGTCCGCCGAGGGACCGGGGCGCAGGCCCGCCGGGTCAGATCCGCTTCTCGCTCCGGCGGCGCACCCAGATCCCGCAGCCGGCGAGTACGGCCGCGCCCACCAGGCCGCCGCCGATCGCCATGTCGGTCGGGGTGGCCCCGGTGGAGACACTCCCGCCGAGTCCGCCGCGCACCCCGCCCAGCACGAAGAACGCGGCCGGCCGGAGCAGGGTGCGTCCGTCGCAGCGGACGGTGAGGTCGTAGGGGCCCGGGCTGGCGTTCCGGTCGATGGTGGCGACACCGCGCGCCATGTCCCCACCGAACGGGAAGAGCGGTGTCGTACGGAAGGCGCGGGAGGTCATGACTCCGCTGCGGCAGTTGTTGACGGTGACGGTGAGCCGCTGGCCGGTGGCGATCGACCGGGGCTGAGCGACGATGTCACGCGCGCCGTCGAAGTTGTCGAAGCGCCCGTCACCCCGGCCGTCGAAGTCGTCGAACCGCCCGTCTCCGCCTCGCCCGTCCCCGCCCCGCCCGTCCCCGCCCCGCCCGCCGAAGCCGTTGTTGAAGCGCCCGTCTCCGAACCCGCCCACCCCGTATCCGGGGACCACGACTCCGGGGACCGCGATCCCGGGAGCCACTCCGACACCGCCGACACCGGGGGCCACACCGACACCGCCGACACCGGCCCCCGGGGCGACGCCCACCCCGCCTACCCCGCCTACCCCGCCGACTCCGCCGACTCCGCCGACTCCGGTCCCGGGGGCGACGCCCGTCCCACCGACGACCGGGGCCTGGGTGTTGGCCGGGCCGCCGGGGTTGCCCAGGCCGTCGGCGACGGCCACCGGGGCGGCGGCGCCGAGAACGGCGACCACAGTGCACGCGGCCGCCAGCGCACGTGAGTTTCGCATCTCTTCCTCCGCGGAAGGCGCCCCGGGAACGGTCCCCGGTGGATCGGCGAGAAAGCACCTCCCGAATAGACCCTCAGATGCCCGGAACACGCCCGCATTTCGAGAATGGGCCGTCCTGGTGAGGGGACACGCCGAACGAAAAGCACACAATCGGATATTGCCGCAGGTCACGGACTGTCAGAAAAATCCTGAGAACGGCAACTCGGATGGCTCACCGGAATACCCGCGGGCCACCCGTTCGCCCGTCGCCCCGTCGCCGCACGTGCGCGGGGGACTTAGCTTTTTCCCATGCGCGATACGGACCTGAAGGCGGCCGCGTCGAGAGGGGTTGGCGAATGTCTGCGTCCGAACTTTCCGAGCTGGCCGAAGAGGAGGAGCGGCGGAGGAAGCGTGCCCCTTGGGGCGTGATAGCGCTTGTTCTGCTGACCGGTCTGGCACTCATTCGGAATGGTTCGGGAGAGTTCGACGTCGGTCCACCGCAGCCGGCTTCGGCCGCCGCCCCCGACACCCGTACCACGGTCCCGGGCACCTTCGCCACGGCGCCCGCCCCGCTGCCGTTCGCCACGGCGGACCGCATCAGGATCCCGGCGATCCGGGTCGACGCACCGGTGATGCCGGTGGGTCTGGACACGGACGGCTGGATCGCGGCACCGCCGCCGGACGACCCGAATCTGGCCGGGTGGTTCACCGGAGGTGTCTCGCCCGGGGAGAACGGCACGTCCGTCGTCGTGGGCCATGTCGACAACACGAAGGGCCCGGCGGTTTTCTACGGACTCGGTTCCCTGAAGAAGGGAAACCGGATCGAGGTCGACCGCCAGGACGGCAGGACGGCCGTGTTCGAGATCTACGGAATCGAGGTCTTCGCGAAGGCCGGTTTCCCGGGCGACCGGGTCTACGGTTCCAAGGGCACCCCGGAGTTGCGGGTCATCACCTGCGGCGGCGGTTTCTCGAAGCAGAACGGCTACGACGGGAACGTCGTGGTCTTCGCCCGCCTGGTCGAGGCCCGCTGAGGCCACCACCGGGCGGGCGCGGGCCCGTTCACGTACGGCGGCGCGGCACGGTCAGGTGGTAGCCGTTGTCCAGCAGATAGGGCAGGTACTCGCGCAGGGCCTGGACGCTCTGCGAGCGGTCGCCCCCGGCGTCGTGGGAGAGGACCACGACACCGGGGGCGGCGCCGTTCTCGATCGTGTCGACGATGGTGCGGGTGCCCGGGACAGTCCAGTCGGTGCTGTCCACGGTCCAGGCCATCGGCTCCATGCCCATCTCGGCGCCGAGCTGGAAGGCCGCGCGGTTCCAGGCTCCGTAGGGTGCGCGGAACCACTGCGGGCGTTCGCCGTAGGTGTCCTCGATGGCGTCGCTGGTGCTCGTCATCTCGTCGCGGATCTCACTGCGGTTCAGGGTGGTCAGCAGCGGATGCGTCCAGGTGTGGTTGCCCACGACATGCCCCTCGTCCGCCATCCGCGCGACCAGTTCCTTGTTCACGACGATGCACTCCCCGCACAGGAAGAACATCGCCCGCACGTCGTACTTGGCGAGGGTGTCCAGGATGTGCGGGGTGTAGTTCGGGTTGGGGCCGTCGTCGAAGGTGAGCATCATGCGTCTGCCGCTGCGGGAGATCTCCGTGATGGGTTCCTTGCGGACCTTCAGCTTGCCCGGCCGGGCGGGCGGCGGGCCGTATCCGGTGAGCGGCTGGAGCCGGAAGGCGGAGGACTTGAGCGCCGGGCGGGCCTGCGCCCCCGCGGCGGGGGCGACCCCGCCGGCAGCTTCCTCGGCGCTGCTCGCCAGCACGATTCCCGCGGTCCCCGCGGCTCCCAGAGCAGCGCCGCCGGCGAGCAGCAGCCGGCGTCGGGTGAACAACTGATCCTTCTCCATGACTCATCAGTCGCCCGGCGGGGCTCCGGCGCACCACTACGACACCGGTGCGGCGGCGGGAAAGCACCCGCACGGACCAGCAGCTGGAGGTTTCGGTAAGAAAAGACCAAAAAAACATCAACGATGGCGGACCAGCGGGAAAGGAAGCGTCTCGCGGATGGTCAGGCCGGTGAGGAACATGACGAGCCGGTCGATGCCGATGCCGAGCCCGCCGGTGGGCGGCATCGCGTATTCGAGGGCGTCCAGGAAGTCCTCGTCGAGTTCCATCGCCTCGGGGTCGCCGCCGGCGGCGAGCAGCGACTGGGCGGTGAGCCGACGGCGCTGTTCGAGGGGGTCGGTCAGTTCGGAGTAGGCGGTGCCGAGTTCGGTGCCGAAGGCGACCAGGTCCCAGCGCTCGGCGAGCCGCGGGTCGGTGCGGTGCTGCCGGGTGAGCGGGGAGACCTCGGTCGGGAAGTCCTTGTAGAAGGTGGGCAGCTGGGTGCGTTCCTCCACCAGGCGCTCGTACATCTCGAGGACCACGTCCGCGGGCCCGTCGTCGGCGGTGTACGGCACGCCGAGGCGGTCACAGTGCCGGTGCAGCCGCAGCAGTTCGGTGCCGGGGCCGATCTCCTCCCCCAGCACCTCCGAGATCGCCCCGTACACGGTCCTGACCGGCCAGCTGCCCGAGATGTCGTACTCCAGTCCGTCCCTGCGGGCCACGGGTGCGCCGTGGGCGGCGGTCGCGGCGCCCTGGACCAGTTCGCGGGCGAGGTCGAGCATCACGTCGTAGTCGGCGTACGCCTGGTAGGCCTCCAGCATCGTGAACTCGGGGTTGTGCTTGTGGGAGACGCCCTCGTTGCGGAAGGTCCGGCCGAGTTCGAAGACCTTCTCCAGACCGCCGACGCAGAGCCGCTTGAGGTACAGCTCGGGGGCGATGCGCAGGTACAGGTCGAGGTCGTAGGCGTTGATGTGGGTGGTGAAGGGGCGGGCGTTGGCGCCGCCGTGGATCTGCTGGAGGATCGGGGTCTCGACCTCCAGGTAGCCGCGGTCCAGGAGGCCCTGGCGCAGTGCCTGTACGGCGGTGGAGCGGGTGCGGACCACGGCGCGGGCGGCGGGGCTGGTGGCGAGGTCGAGGTAGCGGCGGCGGACCCTGGCCTCGGGGTCGGCGAGGCCGCGGTGTTTGTCGGGCAGCGGGCGCAGGCACTTGGCGGTGAGCTGCCAGTCGGTGGCGAAGAGGGTCGGTGCGCCCGTGTCGCTGACGCCCATGCGGCCGGTGGCGCTGATCTGGTCGCCGATGTCGGTGTCGGCGGTGAAGCGGTCCAGGGCGGGTCCCGACCCGTCGCGGGTGAGTGCCAGTTGGCGGTCGCCGGACCAGTCGCGCAGCGTCACGAAGACGATGCCGCCGAAGTCGCGGACCAGCATGATCCGCCCGGCGACGGTGACCGTCTCGCCGTCGCGGACGCCCGCGAGGGCGCGGGGTGGTGGGCCGCCGGCCACCGGGTAGGGATCGACGCCCGCCGCCCGCAGCCGGTCCAGCTTGCGGCGCCGGACCCGGAACTGGTCCGGCAGGCCGGCGTCGGGTGCGCCGGGCCCGGCCTCGTCCCCGCCTACGGCACCGGGCACCGGCGCGGACGGCGCCGCCGCCTCGACGAGCGGCGGTCCGGTTCGCGGGTGCCCCTTTCCCCAGAGCGTGCGCAGGGACGGTACGGAGACGAAGCCTTCGGCGATTCCGGAGGCGAGGCCGATCCGGGCCAGGGAGCCGGCGTCGCCGTAGCAGAGGAAGCGCGGGTACCACTCGGGGCGGTACTTGGCGTTGGAGCGGTACAGGGCCTCCAGCTGCCACCAGCGGGAGAAGAACAGCAGCAGCCGGCGCCACAGCCGCAGCACCGGTCCGGCGCCGATCCGGGCGCCCTCCTCGAAGACCGAGCGGAAGACGGCGAAGTTCAGCGAGATGCGGTGCACGCCGAGTTTGGGGGCGGCCGCGCACAGGTCGGCGACCATGAACTCCATGACGCCGTTGGGGGCGGTGCGGTCACGGCGCATCAGGTCGAGGGAGATGCCGTCGGCGCCCCAGGGCACGAAGGAGAGCAGGGCGAGCAGTCTGCCGTCCTCGGCCATGGCCTCGACGAGCAGGCAGTCGCCGTCGGCGGGGTCGCCGAGCCGGTCCAGGGCCATGGAGAAGCCGCGCTCGGTCTCGGTGTCGCGCCAGGCGTCGGCCCTGTCGACGACCTCTTCCATCTCGGTCTCGGTGAGGTCGGCGTGGCGGTGGATGCGGCAGCCGGCGCCGGTGCGCCGGACGCGGTTGACGGCCTGCCGGGTGACCCGCATCTCGCGGCCGCCCAGGTCGAAGTCGGCGACGTGCAGGATCGCCTCGTCGCCGAGCTGGAGGGCGCCGAGGCCGGCACGGACGTAGGCTCTGGCGCCGTCCTCGGAGGCGCCCATCACCGCGGGCGCCCAGGCGTGCCGGCGGGCCACGTCCAGCCAGGCGGCGATGGCGTGCGGCCAGGCCTCGGGGTCGCCGACGGGGTCGCCGCTGGCCAGGCAGACGCCGGCCTCGACCCGGTAGGTGACGGCGGCCTTGCCGCTGGGCGAGAAGACGACGGCCTTGTCGCGGCGGGTGGCGAAGTAGCCGAGGGAGTCCCGGTCGCCGTAGGCCTTGAGGAGAGCGCGGATGCGGGTCTCCTCGTCGCCGTGCAGGGCCGCTTCCAGGCGCTGCGAACGGAACAGGGTGGCGGCGGCGTTGAGCAGGGCGAGGGCGCCGAAGAGGCCGAGCAGGAAGGCGACGAAGCGGGGCGGGCGGCCGCCGTAGCTGCGGACGGATACCAGGCCGCCGCAGACCCGGTCGGCCGCCCAGGCCAGGTGCTGGCCGTGCGGGAGCGAGCCGGGGAAGAGCGAGACCAGGCCCCAGCCGGCCAGGATCGCCACCAGCAGGCCGATCAGCAGGACGCCGAGGGCCCGGCGTACGGCGGCTCTTCGGGAGGCGGCGTAGAACTCCCGGCGGGCCACGATCAGCAGGGCCAGGGCGAGTCCGCAGACCACCAGTGAGCTGAACGAGTACCAGTCGAAGCCGAAGGCGACGGTGAGGACGTCGGCCAGCACCAGCAGGCCGAGGTAGATCACCACCAGCCACCAGGCGACCTTCTTGCGGGCGGCGGTGGCGCCGCCGAGCAGGAACAGGAAGACCGCGTAGGCCAGGTTGGGGCTGACGGGCACCACGACGGCGTCGACGAAGTGCACGACCGGGTGGAGCAGTACGCGCAGCGGGGCGACGAAGGAGAGCAGGGCGCACAGCAGGGCGAGGGTGCCGAAGAAGGTCCCGAAGGCCTCCGGCACCCAGGTCAGCCGCCCGCCGCCGGGCGGGCGTATCGGCCCCGCCGGATCCCTGCCCGCGGCGGGCTCCACGGCGGCACTCATGTCTCCGACTGTAGGAAGGGCCCGCCCGGCCCGCCCGTCGAGCGACCTCGGACCGGTCGGCGTGCGGGTGCGCGCCGGGCCGCCCCGGACACCCACCGGACCTGCGGATTCCGATAGCCTCGGATCGTGGCGGAACAACACCAGTTCGAGCGGGGCACGGACGGCCCCAAGGTCATCGTGGTCGGCATGGACGGCTCGGACTCCTCCTGGCGTGCGACCTCCTACGCCGCCGGTCTGGCCCGGCGGCAGCACGCGCTGCTGGCCGTCGTGTACGTCCAGCCGGTGCTGGCGGCCGGGGCGGTGCTCGGGGCGCCGGTGGCGGAGACCACCGACGAGATCGCGGAGGACCTGGTCGCCCAGATCCGGGACGCGGCCGAGCGGCTCAAGGGGATATTCGAGGTGCGCTGGGAGTTCCACACCTTCCGCGGCGACGCCTACGGCGGACTGGTGAAGGCGGCCGACGAGCTGAAGGCCGACGCGGTCGTGGTGGGCGCCTCCGAGCAGGCCGGCCACCGGTTCATCGGCTCGGTCGCGATCCGTCTGGTGAAGGCGGGACGGTGGCCGGTGACGGTCGTGCCGTAGCGGTCTCCCGCCGGAGCAGCAGCGGGGTCGCGAGGAGCAGGATCCCGGCGAGGGCGATCGCGGTGCGCGGGCCGGTGAGACTCGCCAGCAGGCCCCACAGGGCGGTCATGGCGGCCGTGGTGGCCTTGCCGGTGACCGACCAGGCGGACAGGGTGCGGGCGACCCGGTCGTCGGGGGTGTGCTCCAGACGGCGGGTGGCGTACACCGGGCTGTAGACGGCCGAGCAGGTGATCACCCCGAACTCCAGGACCATCACCAGCAGCAGTCCGGGCAGCCCGGGCATCACGAAGGCCAGCCCGAGGGGCCAGACGGCGCGCAGGGCGCTCGCGGTGCGCAGCACCCGCCACTGCCCGTACCGGGCGACCAGCGGGCGGGCCAGCCGGGCGCCGAGGAGGCCGCCCAGGCAGGGCACGGCGAAGGCGAGGCCGTACTGCCAGGGGGCGAAGCCGAGCCGGCCGAGCATGAGGACGGCCAGCGGTGGCGCGGCGACCATGATCAGGGCGTTGCCCGCGAGGCTGTTGAAGAAGAGGGGCCGCAGGGCCGGGCTGCCGAGGATGTACCGCCAGCCGACGAGCAGGTCGGCGGCGCGCAGGCGCTGCGTGTCCCTGGGGGCGGGGCGGGGCTCGCCGCCGCCGACGGCCCGGATGCCGAGCGCCGACAGCAGGAAGCTGACCGCGTTCGCCGCGACGGTCGTCACCGGTCCGAACAGGCCGATCGCGGCGCCGCCGAGGGGCGGGCCGAGGACCAGTGCGGTCCAGTTGGTGGACTCGAAGCGGGCGTTCGCGGTGAGCAGCCGGTCGGCCGGGACGAGGGACTTCAGGAAGGCGCCGGAGGCCGCGCCGAAGGTGATGTCGGCGGCCGCGACGACCACCGAGACCAGCAGCAGCTGGCCGAGGCCCAGGGCGCCGAGGGCGTAGGCGGCCGGGACGGTGAGCAGCGCGGCGAACCTGACCAGGTCCATCGCCACCATCACCGGCCGCTTGCGCCGGAACTCCACCCACGGCCCGAGCGGCACCGCCGCCACCGCGCCCACGGCGGGCCCGATCGCCGCGATCAGCGCCACCTCGGCGGACCCCGCGTACAGCGCGATGACCGCGATCACCGAGAACGCGTCGAAGGCGAGATACGTGCCGAGCGCACTCACCGAGTACGCGGCCCACAGCCACCCGAACCGCCGCCCCATGCACAACCTCCCGTTGACCCGGGACATGAAAACCCGCAGGTGGCCGCCGAATCAAACAACCCCCGGGCCCGCTGCCACAACCAGCGGTTGTACGGTGTGGACGTGGACCTCACCGCCGTACGCACCTTCGTCACCGTCGCCGACCACGGGCAGTTCCAGGAGGCCGCGGCCGTGCTTGCGGTCACCCAGCAGGCGGTGTCCAAGCGGATCGCGGCGCTGGAGAAGGAGCTGGGGGTACGGCTGTTCACCCGGACCGCCCGGGGCGCCGAGCCGACCGTCGACGGCCGGACCTTCCTGCCGTACGCCCGCGAGCTGCTGCTGGCCGAGGAGCGGGCGGCCGCCTCCGTACGACGGGGCCGGCGCCCCCTGCGGGTCGACGTGGTCGGCGCCCGGCTCGCCCCGGCGGCGCTGCTGCGCGGCTTCCACGAGGCGCACCCGGACCTCCCCCTGGACGTCGTCACCCTCTTCGACGTGGACTCGGCGCTGACCGCGCTGCGCTCCGGTGCGATCGACGCGTCCTTCCGGGCCGTCGCCATGCCCGGCCGGCCGCTGCCCAGGGGCGTCGAGGCCGCCCGGGTGTACGACGAGCCGGTCCAGTTGCTCACCGGCCCGGGGCACGCCCTGGCCGGCCGGACCTCGGTCGCGCCCGGGGAGCTGGCCGGGCACCGGATCTGGATCCCGGGGATCGTGGACGGCACCGAGTGGGCCGCGTACTACGCCTCCCTCGCCGCCGAGTTCGGGCTCGCCATCGACTCCTCGGGCCCCAACTTCAGCGGGGCGTTGCAGGACACGCTCGCGGGCTCCGACACCCTGGCGACCCTCGTCAGCGAGCAGACGGGGCTGACCTGGCCGGACGGCCACGACCTGCGCCGGATCCCGCTGGTGGACCCGACCCCTCTCTACCCGCACTCGCTGCTGTGGGCCGCCGCCAACCCGCACCCGGCGCTGACCGTGCTGCGCACCCATCTCGCCGGCACCCGCCCGCCGCGCAGCGCCGCCCGCACCTGGACGCCGGGCTGGGCCGAGACCGTGCGTGGCGTCTTCCGTCCCTGACGCCCCTGAGCGCTACCGGCAGCCGGACCTGCCGCGCACCTTCCGTACGCCGTGGATGCCGTTCGTGCCGGCGCTGGGCGTCGTCTTCTCGGTCTGGCTGATCACGTTCCTGAACTGGGAGACCTGGGTGCGGTTCGCGGTCTGGTTCGTGGTCGGGTGCGTGATCTACTTCGGCTACTCGTACAAGAGGTCGCGGCTGGCCGGGCGTTAGAGGCCACGGAGGAAGCCGAGCAGGAGGGCGTTGAACTCCTCGGGCTTCTCCAGGTTCGGATAGTGGCCGACCCCTTCGACGACCTCGGCGCGGCCGTTGCGGACCTCGCGGGCGAGGCGTTCAGCGGCGGTGAGCAGGTCGGCGGGTTCGAGGCTGCCGTTGATCGTGAGTACCGGCACGTCGATCTTGGCTACCCGGGGCCAGGAGTCGGTCACCGGGACATGCCGGTCCGGCTCGCCGGCGGTGTGCTTGGAGATCGTTCGCAGGGCCATCTCCCGCAGTCGGCGCGGGATGTCCGGGTCCAGGTCGGCGACCGCCCGGCGCTCGCCTGCCACGCCCCGCAGGAAGGCGTCGAGCCAGCCCTCGATGTCGCCGGCGCCCAGGGTGCGGGCGTACTCGGACTGGAGTCCCTTGTGCCAGCAGTCGGTGTACCGGAAGTCGCCGGTCGCCGCACCGCAGGTGACCACCGCGCGGACCAGCTCGGGGTGTTCCAGCACCGTGTCGGTGGCGATCACCCCGCCCATGGACAGGCCGACGAGGACGGCGGGCCCCGCATCCAGATGGCGCAGCAGCTCCGCCAGATCGTCGGCCCAGCGGAAGTGCCTGCTCGCGTTGGCGGAGGAGCCGTGGCCGCGCACGTCCGGGGCGATCACCCGGTACTCGGCGGCCAGCGCCGGGATCTGCCGGTACCAGAAGCGGTGGTCGACGTACCCGGAGTGGAGCAGGACCACCGGGTCGCCGGAGCCGGTGTCGAGGTAGGCGAGGTCGCCGTCGGAGGACGGGAAGCAGCGGACGTCCGCAGCAGCATTCATGACAACCAAGGTGTCATCTTCGGAAGGCTTTGACAACCTGGTTGTCATGATGCCTTTGGCACCTCGGCTGCCATGACAGCGCGGTGCATGATGGCCGGGTGAACGACATCGACAAGCCCCTCGCCCCCGACGAACTCGGCGAACGCATCACCGAGGTGTTCGATCTGATCGGCCCGCTCTACCGGCGCGCCTTCCGCAAGATCGAGCAGGGCGAGCAGATCGAGGGCGCCTCGGTCGGGGTGCGCTCGGTGCTGGACCTGCTGCGCCGGTACGAGCCCATGACGGTCCCCCAGATGGGCCGGATCATGGCGCTGAGCAGGCAGTTCGTGCAGCGCATGGTGAACGACGCGGTGGCGCGCGGCTGGGCCGAGGTCACCCCCAATCCGGCGCACCAGCGCTCCTCCCTGATCCGGCTCACGGCCGATGGCCGGGCGACCATCACGGCGGTCCTCGCCCGCGAGCACGCCCTGAACCGGCAGGTCGGCGGCGACCTGACCGACGCCGAGATCACGGCGTGCGTACGGGTGCTGAAGCAGCTGCTGGTGACGTTCGACAACGTCGACGTGGAGTGAACGCCGCTACTCCCCCATGACCAGCCCGTCCTTCGCGGCCCCGCGGCTGAGCACGACGTCCCGGACGGCGTCCCGGGCGGCGGTGAAGTCGGCACCCTGGTCGATGGCCGCGTTGAGGTTCACGACCCGGCCGGCGTCGAGGTCGTACAGCTGCGGGATGAACTCGGCCTTGGCCACCTCCCAGCGCCCGCCCGGCCGGGCGGGCGGGGTGAAGGTGAAGCGGGCGAGGGTGGACTGGTTGCCGCGCGGGTCCTGCCGGCCCTGGCTGTTGAGCATCTCACCGGCCAGCTGGTCGCCCAGACTGTAGACCACCCAGGTGCCGTTGACCTTCTCGTACGCCTGCGGGATGTGCGCGTGGGTGCCGAGGAGCAGGTCGATGTCGGGGCGGCCGCCGGTGCGCGCGGCGGTGAGCCGCTTGGCCAGGGTGAGCTGCTGCTGGTCGGGGGCGTCGGTCCCCTCGGTGCCCCAGTGCACGGAGACGACGACCACGTCGGCACCGGCCTGCCGGGCGGCGCGGGCGTCGGTGAGGATGCGGTTCTCGTCGAGGAGGCCGACCGCCCAGGGCTGGCCGGGCGGCAGGGAGTTGCCGTTGACGTCGTAGGTGTAGGAGAGCTGGGCGACCCGGGCCCGGCCCGCGTTCATCAGGGTGAGGGTGCCGGCCTCGGCATCGGTGCGGGCGGTGCCGGAGTGCCGCAGGCCCACCCGGTCCAGCGCGTCGAGGGTGCGCTGGATGCCCGCGGCGCCGTCGTCGAGGGCGCGGTCCGAGGCGGTGGAGCAGCCGTCGTAGCCGGTGGCCGCGAGGGCCTCGGCGAGTTGCGGCGGGGAGGTGAGGCCGCCGGCGCGGGCGCCGTCCGCGCCGGTGACGGTCGCCAGGTGACAGAGCGCCAGATCGGCGCGGGAGACGACGGGTTCGACGCCGGCGAGCATCGGGCGGAAGTCGTAGCCGTTGCCGCCCGCGTCGAAGTTCGCGTGGTCGACCGCGGACTTCTGCGGCATGACGTCACCCCCGGCGACGAGCGTGAAGCCGCCGGTGGCGGGCACCGCCGGTGCCGGGTGGCCGGGCGGGACGGCCCGCTCCTCCCGCACGTGGTTCTGGCAGGCGGCCGCGGCGGCGAGCAGGGCGGTCAGGGCCAGGGCCGCCTGGCGTCTGCGATTGATCATCAGGAGCACCCCAGAGTCGCAAGCCTTGTCCGATTTACAGATCAATGGGTACGAAGGTGAGGGCGACCGCAAACAACTCAGGCGTCCCGATTGACCCATCCGGGTCGGGTAAGGGGTGTGACGGACCGTTCGTCGCACCGTTCGCCGACGCGTTCGACCGTCCGCCGCACATCCCTGTGCACCCCCTGTCCCCCCGCCTGGCCCTGCGATGCCATACGGCCATGACGGCCGGAACCACCCTTCCCCACGGGACGACGACCGCCGAGCACGAGCTCGTCGCACTCCAGCGCGACCACGGCCGGCCGCTCTTCGCGCTGCTGCTGCGGCTCAGCGACGGGGACCGGCAGCGGGCCGAGGACCTCGTCCAGGAGACCCTGGTACGCGCCTGGCAGCATCCCGAGGCGCTGCGCGCCGACGCCTTCGACTCCGTGCTGCCGTGGCTGCTGACGGTCGGCCGGCGGCTCGCCATCGACGCGCGGCGGGCCCGGCAGGCGCGGCCCGCCGAGGTGCACGACGCCGTCCTGGAGAACACCAGGGCCGCCGGCGACCACGCCGAGCGCGCCGCCGCGGCGCTCGACGTCCGGGAGGCTGTGAAGACTCTCACTCCCGAACACCGTGAAGTCCTGGTGCTGGTGTATTTCCAAGGGGCGAGTGTTGCGGAGGCCGCCGAGACCCTGGGGATTCCACCCGGTACCGTGAAATCGCGGGCGTACTACGCGCTGCGCGCCCTGCGCCGGGTTCTGCCCGGTTATGCACCCGACCTGCGATGAAACCGTAAGCCAGGTCAAACCTCGGTAAAGCGCCTTGCTGAGGACCGTGTTTGAGCAATCAGCTGTCTTCATCCGTGTTCCGCACCGGGAGAGGGACGGACCCGGGGTCGGGGCCACGCGCGCACCGGAGGAAGGCAGGACGGGATGCTGCACAGAGGTCAAGAGAGCACGGGCGGGGCCGGGAGCGGGGAACTGGCGGTCCCGATGGCCTGGTTGTACGCCGAGTACATCGCCGACGAGCTGCTGCGCACCGGCGATCTCATGCCACCGACGTCCTTCGAGTTCCGGGCCGGCCGCGACGCGCTGGCGCTGACCATCTTCCTCTCCGACACGGACGGCGAACTGTCGGGCATCCGGGTCGTGTCCCAGTTGGAGAACTGGCTTTCGCTCACGGCGTACGACCAGCCGTGGCAGGACTGGGTCGGCGAACGTATGGCTGTGGTGACGGCCGAGACCCTCGAGTCGGGCGGGCCGTCACCGGACCTGGATCTGGCCGCGGCCGCCTGGCGCTGGCTGGAGGAGACCGAGCTGCTCGCGCCCGACCTGGACGCGGTGCCGGGCGGCGCCTCGGTGTTCGGCGAGGACGACGGACCGAAGGTGTGGACCCCCGCCTGGCGGCTCGGTCTGCCCCTCGGACACCTCGCGATCCATCTTTTTTGATTCAGGACCAATCCGCGGGCCCGGCCGCTCCGAATCCGTTGATTACGATTCTGTACGTGGCTTGAGTGAAACGGCTGCCGACTGCGTACGGGTGGGAGCAAGGAACAACGAGTAACCCCCACCCGCACCCATCGGCACGAGGATTCGGCATGAGGTCCCTGGAAAGGCATCGCGACGTCGGCGCGTACGCGCTCGGCGTGCTGGACGAGGCGGAGGCCTTCCGCTTCGAGGACCATCTCATGGAGTGCCCCAGCTGTACGGCACACGTGACCGAGTTCGGCCCCGCGGCACGGCAGTTGATGCTGTACCGCCGGGCCACGCCGCGCTTCGTGCATCCCATGGCCCAGCCCGGCCCCCGGCTGCTCGACCGGCTGCTCGCCGAGGTCGCGACCCGGCACCGGGCCAAGCGCCGCAAGCTGCTGTACGGCCTCGCCGCCTCGGTGGTGTTCGCGGTCGCCGGCCCCGGCATCGCGACCTATGTCGGCCACGACGCCGCCCCGGCCGTGCAGGTCACCGCGGCCACCGACGCCCAGTCCGGCATCTGGGCGCAGGTGAAGTCGCAGGACACGGACTCCGGCAGCACGATCGAGCTGGAGGTGAAGGACCCGGACGGGCCGCGCTCCTGCCGCCTGATCGCCGTCGGCGAGGACGGCTCCGAGCAGGTCGTGACCACCTGGGCGGAGCGGGACCACGACGACCGGGTGAGCACCATGACGGGCGGCTCCTCGATGCACCCGGACGAGATCGACCGCTACGAGGTGCGCGACGCGGACGGGCAGCGCCTGGTGACGCTGGACCCCAAGTGAGCGCCGGCTACCTGAGCAGCCGGGACATCCGGCGGTCCGCGAGCGGTTTGCCGCCCGTCTGGCAGGTCGGGCAGTACTGCAGCGAGGAGTCGCTGAAGGAGACCTCGCGGATGGTGTCGCCGCAGACCGGGCAGGGCTCGCCGGTCCGGCCGTGGACCCGCAGCCCGCTCTTCTTCTCTGCCTTGAGCCGCCCCGCCGCCAGGCCGTGGGAGCGCTCCACCGCCTCGGTGAGGGTGGTGCGCAGCGCCTCGTACAGCCGGTGCGTCTCCTCCGGGGTCAGGGACGCGGCCAGCTTGAACGGGGACATCTTCGCCGCGTGCAGGATCTCGTCGCTGTAGGCGTTGCCCACCCCGGCGATCAGGCTCTGGTCGCGCAGGGCCCCCTTCAGCTGCCGTCGCTCGTCGGCCAGCAGGGCCGCCAGGCGGGCCTCGTCGAAGTCCGCGGCGAGCGGGTCGGGGCCGAGCCGGGCGATACCGGGGACGTCCTGCGGGTCCCGGACGATGTACACGGCCAGCTTCTTCTGGGTGCCGGCCTCCGTGAGGTCGAAGCCCGCGCCGGTCTCCAGGGCCGCCCTGAGCGCCAGCGGGCCCTTCCCCGGGCGGGGCAGTCCGTCCGGCAGCCGGTCCTTCCACTGGAGCCAGCCCGCACGGGCCAGGTGGGTGACGAACCGCAGCCCGCGGTCGCCCTCGATGTCCAGGAACTTGCCGTGCCGGTGCACGGCGACGACCTCGCTGCCCTCGAAGGCTCCGACCGGCGGGTCGTACGTCTTCAGCACGCTGATGGCGACCGGCAGCACGCGCACGACCTCGCGGCCGACCAGGTTCTCGGTCAGGAATTCCCTGAGCGCTTCGACCTCGGGCAGTTCGGGCATGCGTCCAGGGTGCCATCCGCTGCGCTGTGCCCCGCCGGAAGTGCCGCATCGGGTCGTCTGGCGGCTGCGGCGCCGTGGGGGGCTGGTCGCGCAGTTCCCCGCGCCCCTTACGGGGCGCGCTGCCGGAGCCGTAAGGGATCAAGCCCCGTCGTCCTTTTCCGGCATCCGGAACTCGCACCACACCGCCTTGCCGCCGCCGCGGGCCTCCACGCCCCACACGTCGGCGATCTCGTCGACGAGCAGGAGCCCCCGCCCCGACACTCCGTCCTCGCCCGCCTCGCGGCGGCGCGGCAGGGCGCTGGAGGAGTCCTCGACCTCGACGCGGAGCCGGCGGTCGCTGCCGCCGAGGACCCTCAGGGTGACGATCGCGGAGCCCTCGGTGTGCATCAGCGCGTTGGTGATCAGCTCGTCGGCGACCAGCTCGATCTCGTCGGCGCGGTCCCCGGCGCCCCAGGCGCGGACGGCGGCGCGGACCATGTGCCGGGCCAGGGCGAGCGCCTCGGGGTCGCCGGAGGCCACGTGCTGCTGGAGGCGGCCGACGGCCTGTGCGGTGTCGGAGCCGCAGCGGCGCAGCAGGAGCAGGGCCACGTCGTCGTCGCCGCCCCGTTCGTCGGCGATCTCGATCAGCAGGTCGGCGAGGTCGCGCACGTCCTCCGGCCCGTCGGCGACCTGCTCGGCCAGAGCCCGCACGCCGTCCCCGAGGTCGGCGCCGGGCTGTTCGACGAGCCCGTCGGTGCACAGCAGCAGCGTCTCGCCGGGGTCGAGCTCCAGGGTGGAGACCGGGTACTCCAGGCTCTGGAACTCGGCGGACAGGCCGAGCGGCAGCCCGCCCTCGACGGGGACCCGGCGGCAGCCGCCGTCGGCGGCGCGGACCAGCGGGTCGATGTGCCCGGCGCGGACCACCTGGACGACGCCGGTGGCCAGGTCGGCCTCGGCGTACAGGCAGGTGGCGAAGCGGTCGGTGTCGAGCTCGTCGAGGAAGACGGAGGCGCGGGCCATCACGGTGGCCGGGGCGTGGCCCTCGGCGGCGTAGGCGCGCAGCACGATGCGCAGCTGGCCCATGACGGCCGCCGCGTGCGTGTCGTGCCCCTGGACGTCGCCGATGACCGCGCCGACCCGGCCGCCGGGCAGCGGGATCAGGTCGTACCAGTCGCCGCCGATGTCCCGGCCCAGGGAGCCGCCGGCGCTCGCCGAGCGGTAGCGGACGGCGACGTCGGCGCCCCGCACGCTGGGGATGGTGCGCGGCAGCATCGCCTGCTGGAGACCCTGCGCGAGGTCCTTCTCCTGCTCGAAGAGCATGGCCCGCTGCAGGCTCTGCGCGATGCTGCTGCCGAGGGCGACCAGGACCGCGCGTTCCTCGCTGGAGAAGCCGAGCCGGTCGTTGTAGAGCAGGCCCATGGCGCCGATCGGGCGGGCCTGGGCGATCAGCGGCAGGTAGGCGGCGGAGGTGATGTGCAGGTCGGTGATGTGCGGCCACAGTATGGGGTAGCCCTCGGCGAACTCCTCCGGCGACTCGATGAAGCACGGGCTGAGGGTCCGCACCACCTCGCCCATCGGGTAGGGCTCCTCTATCCGGGTGATCCGGGTGCCGGGCACGAAGCTGCCGGCGGGCCCCTCGGCGACCAGCCGGATCCGGCCGGCCTCGACCAGGCCCATCACCAGGCTGGTCGCGCCCAGGTTGGGGATGCCGTGGGTGTCCTTGAGGACGTCGATGACCTCCTGGACGCTGCTGGCGTGCGCGAGCGCCGCGGTGACCACCTGGACGACGCCGGTCTGCCGGCGCAGCGCCTGCCCCTGGGCCTCCCGCAGGTTCCGGGCCTCGCCGTCCTCCAGCTCCTGGGTGGCGTCCCGGACGATCCCGACGACGCGGCGCGGGCGGCCGGTCTCGTCGCGCCGGATGTAGCCCTGGGTGTGGGTCCAGCGCGGGGTGCCGTCGCGGCGCCGGATGCGGAAGTACGTCCCGTAGTTCTCGCTGCCGTCCTTGATGGCCTGGGACACCACCGCGTCCAGCCTGCTGGACTCGGCCGGGGGCACCCGGGCGGCGAGGGTCTCGGGGCGGCCGTCGTACTCCTCGGGGGTCAGGTCGAACACCTCGTACGCCTGGGCGTCCATGTGGAAGAGGCCGGCGTCGAGGTCCCAGTCGAAGGTGCCCATGTGGTTGAGCGCCAGGATCGGGTGGTCCGGGTGGGCGGGCCAGTCGTCCGGGAGTGACGGAGCGCTCGCTCCCCGATCAGCCATGGGGCCACCATGCCAGGGGAACCCCATATGGGCAATTTCTCCCCTATTGTCTGCTTCACTCGCCCGGGTTACGCAAGCGGGGAGGCGCGGTACACAGGGTGACAGGCCCCCGCCGGTCCGGCGGGCCGCACAATGGAGAGAGGCAGGAGCGCACGGCCGTGGACTGGTTCACCGCACCCGGGTACTGGTTGAGCCGGCTGGTCTTCCAGCGGGCTCTGGCCGGCGTGTACCTCGTCGCGTTCCTGACGGCGGCGCTGCAGTTCCGGGCCCTGCTGGGCGAGCGCGGGATGCTGCCGATCCCGCGGTTCCTCGCCCGGGTGCCCTTCCGGCGGGCGCCGAGCCTCTTCCATCTGCGCTACTCGGACCGCTTCTTCGCGGCCTGCGCCTGGGCGGGCTGCGCGGTGTCGGCGGCGCTGCTGGCGGGGGCGGACTCCGAACTCCCGCTGTGGGCCGGGATGGTGCTGTGGCTGATCCCCTGGGCGCTGTACCTGTCGATCGTCAACGTCGGCCAGACCTGGTACGCGTTCGGCTGGGAGTCGCTGCTCCTGGAGACCGGCTTCCTCGCCGTCTTCCTGGGCAACGACGAGGTGGCCCCGCCGGTCGTCGTGCTCTTCCTGCTGCGCTGGATCCTGTTCCGGGTGGAGTTCGGGGCGGGCCTGATCAAGATGCGCGGGGACGCCTGCTGGCGCAAGCTGACCTGCCTGCACTACCACCACGAGACCCAGCCGATGCCGGGCCCGCTGAGCTGGTTCTTCCACCACCTGCCGGGCCCTGTGCACAAGGCCGAGGTGGCCGCGAACCACGTCACCCAGCTGGTGGTCCCCGTCCTGCTGTTCACCCCGCAGCCGATCGCGACGGCGGCCGCGTCCCTGATGATCCTCACCCAGCTGTGGCTGGTGGTCTCCGGCAACTTCTCCTGGCTGAACTGGATCACCATCGTGCTGGCCCTGTCGGCCCTCCGGCTGCCCACGGACCGCACCACCGCACCGCCCACCCCGCTCTGGTACGAGGTGGTCGTCCTCGCCGTGACCGCGCTGCTCCTCTACCTGAGCTACCACCCGGTGCTGAACATGGTCTCCCGCCGCCAGGTCATGAACCGCTCCTTCGACCCGCTCCACCTGGTCAACACCTACGGCGCCTTCGGCAGCGTCAGCCGGATCCGGTACGAGGTGGTGGTCGAGGGCACCCTGGACGCCGCGCCGCACGAGGACTCGGACTGGCGGGAGTACGAGTTCAAGGGCAAGCCCGGCGATCCCCGGTACTGGCCGCGCCAGTTCGCGCCCTACCACCTCCGCCTGGACTGGCTGATGTGGTTCGCCGCCCTCTCCCCCGCGTACGCCGGCGACTGGTTCGGCGGCCTGGTGGAGCGCCTCCTGGAGAACGACCGCGACACGCTGCGGCTGCTGCGCCGCTCCCCCTTCCCGCCCGACCGGCCCCCGCACTTCGTCCGCGCCCGCCTCTTCCGCTACCGCTACACCAGCTGGCGGGAGCTCCGGGAGACGGGCGCGTGCTGGGAGCGGACGTACGTAAGGGAGTTCCTGCCGCCGACGCGGCTGGCGAAGGCCGCTCAGAGGCGGTAGACGCGGGCGGCGGTGGTCTCGAAGACGGCGGTGCGGTCGGCCGGTGCGATCAGCTCGATCGCCGCTTCGAAGACTTCGCCGTAGCTCCCGGCCAGGAGGCACACCGGCCAGTCCGAGCCGAACATCAGGCGGTCCGGGCCGAAGGCGTCCAGGACCGTGTCGGCGTACGGGCGCAGGTCGTCGACGGTCCAGGAGGCGGGGTCGGCCTCCGTGACCATGCCGGAGAGCTTGCAGACGGTGTTGGGCAGGGCGGCGAGGGCACGGACGGCGGAGGCCCAGGGTTCGCGGGGGCCGGCGGCGATGGGGGGCTTGCCCAGGTGGTCCAGGACGAAGGTGAGGTCCGGGTGGGTCTCGGCGGCCTTGACGGCGGCCGGGAGCTGCCGGGGCTGGACGATCAGGTCGTAGACCAGGCCCGCCTCCGCGAGCGCGGTCAGGCCCCGGCCGACGTCCGGGCGCAGCAGCCACTCCGGGTCGGGTTCGCCCTGGACCTGGTGGCGGATGCCCTTCAGGCAGGAGCCGCCGGGGAGTTCGCGCAGGCGGGCGAGTTCCTCGGCGACGTCGGGGCGGGTGAGGTCGGTCCAGCCGACGACTCCGGCGACCAGGTCGTGGGCGTCGGCGAGGGCGAGGAACTCGGGGGTCTCCTCGGGAACGGTGATCGTCTGGACGAGGACCGTGCGGGTGACCCCGGCCGCCGCCGCCTCGGGTTCCAGGTCCTCGACGGTGAAGTTCCGTCGGAGCGGCTGGAGTTCGGGTCCGGCGATCCAGTCCTGGTCGCGTACCGAGAGATCCCAGACGTGGTGGTGGGCGTCGATCGTCATGGCAGCTCCCATACGACGGGCAGGCCGGCCTCCGAGCCCGCCTCGGAGTAGTCGTGGACGACGTCGAGAAGCTCGGCCATCCGGGCCTGCCAGGCCACGTTGACCGGGAGCTTCTCCAACTCGGCGAGGAGCAGGCCGTAGTCGGCGCAGTCCAGGACGTGGAAGAGGTCGGTGCCGCTGCGCCAGATGGTCCAGGAGGTGGCGCCGGCGGCCCGGATGGCGTCGGTGAGTTCGACGGGCACCTCGCGGTGGGCGGCCTCGTACTCGGGGATGCGGTCCGCCCGGACCCTGGTGTGCAGGGCGACTCTCATGGCCGGTCCCCCGTGGGTACGGGGACGTCGGCGGGCAGCAGACCGGTGGCGTGCAGCTCCTGCCAGAAGGCGGCGGGGACGTGCGTGGCGAACTGCGCGGCCCCGTCCGCGATCTCGGCCGCCGAGCGGGCGCCGACCAGGACGCTCGCCACGGCCGGGTGGGCCGCGCAGAAGGCGAGGGCGGCGGCGCGCAGGGTGGTGCCGTGTTCCTCCGCGAGCGCCTTGAGACGCAGGGCGCGGGAGAGCAGCTCGGCGGACACCTGGGCGTAGTTGTAGGTGGCGTCCGGCTTCGGGTCGGCCAGCAGGCCGGAGTTGAAGGCGCCGCCGATCACCACCGAGGTGCCGCGCTCCTCGGCGGCCGGGAGCAGGTCGGCGAGGGCGCTCTGGTCGAGGAGGGTGTAGCGGCCCGCGCAGAGCACCACGTCGACGTCGGTCTCGCGCACGAAACGGGTGAGCATGGCCGTCTGGTTCATGCCGGCGCCGATCGCGCCCACGATCCCCTCGGCGCGGAACTTCTCCAGGGCCGGGTAGCCCTCGCGGAAGGCCTGCTCGGCGTGTTCGTCGGGGTCGTGCAGGTAGACGACGTCGACCCGGTCGAGACCGAGCCGCTCCAGGCTGGACTCCAGGGTGCGGCGGATGCCGTCCTCGGTGAAGTCCCAGACCCGGCGGAGGGTGTCGGGCACGGCGAAGCCCTGGGCGAGGTCGTCGCCGTCCCCGGGCCCCGGCTCCAGCCGGCGGCCGACCTTGGTGGAGAGGGTGTACGAGTCCCGGTCGTACTGGCGCAGGGCCGCGCCCAGCCGCCGCTCCGACAGCCCCAGGCCGTAGTGCGGGGCGGTGTCGAAGTAGCGGATGCCCTGCTGCCAGGCGGCGGTGACGGTCTCGTACGCCTGCCGGTCGGGGAGTTCGGTGTAGAGGTTGCCGATCACGGCGGCGCCGAGGCCCAGCGGGCTGACCCGGACGCCGCTGCGGCCGAGGGCGTTCACTGGCCCACCGGCCGAAGGCGCAGGCCCTGCATGCCGCCGTCGACCGCGAGGGAGGTGCCGGTGGTGGCGCCGGACAGCGGGCTCGCCAGGTAGGCGATGGCACCGGCGACCTCGGCGGCCGAGACCAGGCGGCCGGCGGGCTGGCGGGCCTCCAGGGCGGCGCGCTCGGCGGCCGGGTCGGACGCCCTGTCGAGCAGCCGGCCGATCCACGGGGTGTCCGCCGTGCCGGGGTTGACGCAGTTGACCCGGACGCCCTCGCGGACGTGGTCGGCGGCCATGGCCAGCGTCAGGGAGTACACGGCGCCCTTGGTGGCGCTGTACAGGGCGCGCTGCGGCAGGCCCGCGGTGGCGGCGATGGAGCAGGTGTTGACGATCGCCGCGTGCTCCGAGCGGCGCAGGTGCGGCAGGGCGGCGCGGGCGGCGCGGACCATGCCGAGGACGTTGACGTCGAAGACACGGCGCCATTCGTCGTCGCCGTTGTCCTCGACCGTGCCCTGGGCGCCGATGCCGGCGTTGTTGACGAGGATGTCGAGGCCGCCGAGGGCCTCGACGGCGCTCTCCACGGCCGTCCGCACGGAGGCGTCGTCGGTGACGTCGGCCTGGAAGCCGAGCAGCGGCTTCTCGACGGAGGACGGGTCGAGGTCGAGGACGGCGACCTGGGCGCCGCGCTCGGCGAGCAGCTCGGCGGTGGCCCGCCCGATCCCGGAGGCGCCGCCGGTGACCAGGGCCCTCAGGCCCTCGAAGTCGGTCATGCCGCCCGTCCCTTCTGTGTTTCGGGGTCGGCGGCCCAGAAGGTGCCGCCGGGATAGGTGTACTCCGTGATGGACTCCGGTCGCATGGCGGCCGAGAAGCCCGGTGCGGTGGGTGCCGCGTAATGACCTTCGCGGATCACCACCGGATCGCGGAAGTGGTCGTGCAGATGATCGACGTATTCGATGACCCGGTCCTCGGTGGTGCCGGAGACGGCCAGGTAGTCGAACATCGACAGGTGCTGGACGAGTTCGCACAGTCCGACGCCGCCCGCGTGCGGGCAGACCGGGACGCCGAACTTGGCCGCGAGGAGCAGGATGGCGAGGTTCTCGTTGACGCCGGCGACCCGGGCCGCGTCGATCTGGACGATGTCGAGGGCGCCGGCCTGGAGCAGCTGCTTGAAGACGATCCGGTTCTGGACGTGTTCGCCGGTGGCGACCTTGACCGGGGCGACCGCCCGGCGGATCGCCGCGTGGCCGAGGATGTCGTCGGGGCTGGTGGGCTCCTCGATCCAGTACGGGTCGAACCCGGCGAGGGCCTTGGTCCAGCGGATCGCCTCGTCGACGTTCCAGCGCTGGTTGGCGTCGATGGCCATCCGGATGTCAGGGCCGACGACCCGGCGGGCGACCCGGCAGCGCCGGATGTCGTCCTCCAGGTCGGCGCCGACCTTCAGCTTGATCTGCCGGAAGCCGTCGGCGACCGCCTGGGCGGCGAGCCGGGTGAGCTTCTCGTCGTCGTACCCGAGCCAGCCCGCGGAGGTGGTGTAGGCGGGGAAGCCGCGATCGAGGAGCCGGGCCCGGCGTTCGTCCACGCCCTCACGGCCCCGGCGCAGGATGGCGAGGGCCTCCTCGGGGGTGAGGGCGTCCGTGAGGTACCGGAAGTCGATCTGGCGGACGATCCACTCGGGTTCGGCGTCGGCGAGCAGCTGCCAGAGCGGCTTTCCTGCGCGGCGGGCGGCGAGGTCCCAGACGGCGTTGACCACCGCGCCGATCGCCATGTGCATCACGCCCTTCTCGGGACCGAGCCAGCGCAGCTGGCTGTCGCCGATCAGGTCCCGGTGGACGGATCCCGGGTCGTCGCAGATCTCGTCGACCGGGCGGCCGAGCACATGGTTGCGCAGCGCGTCGATCGCGGCGACCTGGACGTCGTTGCCCCGCCCGATGGTGAACGTGAACCCGTGCCCCTCGTGCCCGTCGCCCGCGTCCGTGCGCAGCACGACATAGGCCGCCGAGTAGTCGGGGTCCGGGTTCATCGCGTCGGAGCCGTCGAGCTCGCGCGAGGTGGGGAAGCGGATGTCGTAGGTGTCGACCGCGGTCACGCGGGCCGGGCTCGGGGACACGGATTGCCTTTCCGTCGGGGGGAGTGCGGGACGCGGGCCGGTCAGTCCTGGGCCCGTCCCGTGGTGACACGGGCGATCATGAGGGCGACCAGGATGATGCCGCCGTAGATGGCCTGGATCCAGAACGACGGCACCTGCGCCAGGGTGAGCAGGTTCTGTACGACACCCAGAAGGAGTACGCCGGTCAGGGCGCCGAACATGGTGCCCTTGCCACCGTCCAGGCTGATGCCGCCGATCACCGCCGCCGCGAACACCGTGAAGATCATGTTGTTGCCCTGGTTGGCGCTGATCGCGCCCACGTACCCGGTCTGCATGATCCCGCCGACGGAGGCGAGGACACCGGCGACCACGAACACGCCGAGCATCACCCGGTCGACACGGATGCCGGCGGCGCGGGCGGCGTCGGCGTTGCCGCCGATGGCGTAGAGGGCGCGGCCGACCCGGTGGTACTTCAGCACGAGCCCGGTGACCGCGAAGGCGACCGCGGCCAGCCACACCGACATGGGGACGCTGAGGAAGGTGGAGGTGGCCAGGGTGAAGAAGCTGTCGGGCATCCCGAACAGGGTCTTGCCCTTGGTGGCGCCGACCAGCACACCGCGCAGCACGATCAGCATCGCGAGCGTCACGATGAACGCGTTGAGCTTGAACTTGACGACGAGAATCCCGTTGAAGGCGCCGACGGCCGCGCCGACGACCAGGATCGCCACCATGGCGAGGGCGGCGGGGAACTCGGTGCCCCAGCCGGACTCGGCCGACGGCAGCACCAGCAGGGCGCCGACGGCGGGGGCGATGCCGACGACCGACTCCAGGGAGAGGTCGAACTTGCCGGTGATCAGGACCAGCGACTCGGCGAGCACCACCATCGCGAGGGCGGCGGAGGCGCCGAGGATGGAGATCAGGTTGCGCTCGGTGAGGAACGAGTCGTTGACCACCGCGCCGAGCACCATGAGCAGCAACAGGGCCGGGACGAGGGCGAGTTCACGGGCGCGGCGCAGGAGGACGGTACGGGCCGCGCGCGGGTCCGGGGAGCGCACCGGGACGAACATCGGGGCCTTGGTCTCAGCCATGGTCCACTCCTTCGGGCATGGAGTCCACTCCTTCTATGGAGGCGATCAGCTCGTGGTCGTGCCAGCCGGCCGGGTGTTCGGCGACGATCCGGCCGTGGAAGAGGACGAGGACGCGGTCGCAGCGGCGCAGGTCGTCCAGTTCGTCGGAGACGACCAGTACGGCGGTGCCGTCCTCACGGGCGCTGTCCACGCGGGCCAGCAGGGACTCCTTGGACTTCACGTCGACGCCCGCGGTGGGGTTGACCAGGACCAGCAGCCGGGGGTCGGAGGCGAGGGCACGGGCCATGACGACCTTCTGCGCGTTGCCGCCGGAGAGGTCGGAGACGGGCTGTTCGGGGCCCTCGGCGTGGATGTCGAGGCGTTCGATCAGCCCGGTGGCGAAGCCGCGCTTGCGGTCGGTGCCGACGAACCCGCCACGGCCGAGCCGGTCGAGGACGGTCATGGTGGCGTTGTCGCCGATGCTCATGCCGGGGACGAGTCCCTGGTCGTGCCGGTCGCGGGGCACGAACCCGACGCCGGCCCGGAGCGCGGCCCGCACATCACCGAACGGCAGTTGCCTCTCCTGCAGTTGGGCGGTCCCGCCGGTCGGGGTGCGCAACCCGGCGATGGTCTCGGCGAGTTCGATCTTGCCGCTGCCGCTGGTGCCGGCGAGACCGACGACCTCGCCGCTGCGGACGGTGAGGTCGATGCGGTCGTACGACTCCGACGTCAGCCCGCTGGTGCTGAGGACGACGGGCGCCGCGGCGGCCACCGCGTCCCGCGGCCGCTGTTCCTGCCCGGTCACCGCCTCCCCCGCCATCGCCTCCACCAGGGCGGCCCTGGGCAGGTCGGCGACGGGGGCGGTGATGATCCAGCGTGCGTCGCGGAGCACGGTGACGGTCTGGCAGACCTCGTAGACCTCCTGGAGGTGGTGCGAGATGAACAGGAAGGTCACGCCCGAGTCCTGGAGCGCCCGCATCCGGCTGAACAGCCGCTCGATCTCCCGGTTGTCGAGCTGGGCGGTCGGTTCGTCGAGGACGATGAACCGGGCGCCGAAGCTCAACGCCCGTGCGATCTCGACCATCTGGCGGTCCTCGACCTTGAGGTCGGCGGTGCGCGCCTCGGGGTCGACGTGGACGTCCCAGGTGTCGAGGAGCGCGGCGGCTTCCCTGCGGAGTCGCCGCCAGCTGATGAAACCCCGGTGCAGGGGCTGCCGGTTGATGAAGAGGTTCTCGGCGACCGTCAGCTCCGGTACGACCGTGGGCTTCTGGTAGACGCAGGCGACCCTGCGCCGCCAGGCGTCCCGGTCGGCGAGCGGTGGCGCCGGTTCGCCGTCGAAGCGGACCGTGCCCTCGTCCGGGGCCTGCAGGCCGGTGAGGACGTTGACCAGGGTGGACTTGCCGGCGCCGTTGCGGCCGACGAGGGCGTGGGACTCGCCCGGCAGCACGGTGAGCCGGCCGTCGGCGAGGGCGACGGTGGGGCCGTACCGCTTGACGATGTCCCGGGCCTCAACGAGTGGCGTGATCATTTGACCGTGTTGCCCCACAGCTTCGGGTCGTCCACGTTGTCCTTGGTCACCAGGGGCGCCGGGAGCTGGTCCTCCAGGATCCCGCTGGACAGCTTGACGATCGTGGAGTCGTGGTCGGTCGGGCCGGGCTTGAACGTCTTCCCCTCCATCGCCGCCTTGATGTAGTATATGCCGTACTTGGCGTAGGCGTCGGCGGGCTGGGAGACGGTCGCGTCGATCTGGCCCTTGCGGATGGCGTCGTACTCCTGCGGGATGCCGTCGTTGGAGACGATCACTATGTGCCCGCTCTGCCCGGCCGTCTTGAGCATGCCCTTGGACTTGAGGGTCTGCAGGGTCGGGGCGAGGTAGACGCCGCCGGCCTGCATGTAGATGCCCTTGATGTCGGGGTTGGCGTTGAGGAGGGTGCTCAGCTGGGAGGCGGCCGTGTCGGACTCCCACTTGGCGGGGATCTCCAGGACCTTGAGCTTCGGGTACTTCTCCTTCACGCAGGAGCGGAACGCCTCGGAGCGGTCCCGGCCGTTGACGGAGGCCAGGTCGCCCATGATCTGCACGACCTTGCCGCTGGTGACGTGCTGGCCGAGGTAGTCGCAGGCCTTGGTGCCGTAGGCGACGTTGTCGGCGCGCACCACCATGGCGACCTTGCCCTTGTCGGGCGCCACGTCCACGGCGACGACCGGCACGCCCTTGCGCTCGGCCTGGTCGAGTCCGGCCTCGATGGCGGCGCTGTCCAGCGGCGCGACGACGAGACCCTTCACGCCCTGGTTGAGCTCGTTGTTGATGTCGGTGATCTGCTGCGAGGGGTCGCTGTTCGAGTTGACCGTCTTCAGCGCGTCCACGCCTTCGGACTTCGCCATCTTGGGCACGTAGTCGTTGTACGACTGCCAGAACGGCGAGGTCAGCAGGGGCAGGATCACCCCGACCTTGCCGGTGCCACCGCCTCCGGCACTGCCGCTGCCGGTGTCCTTCGTGCTGCCGCAGGCGGCGAGCAGGAGCGAGGCTCCGACGGCCACGGCCGTCGCGGCGATGATCCGGGACCTGTTCCGCTTCCTCAGTGTTCTGCCGGGCATCTTGGCAGCTCCTCATCGAGCGTGTTCGAGCAGATGACCGCATACTTATCAGACCACTCGACGGATTCAACACCCTGCAGACGCTATTTTTCCGTCGATGAGCCATCGAACGAGCCATAGTGGTCCGACCACCTCACTGGTTAGACTTCGGCGCACCGGCGACAGGAGGAGTGGCGTGGCGGACACCGGGGAAACAGAGAACGGCGTTGCTGCTCCGCAGAAGGGCACGGTGACGCAGCGCGCCATCGAGCGGATCAAGGCGATGATCGCGGAGGGCCGGCTGGAGCCGGGTCAGCGGCTGCCGACGGAACGGGATCTCGCCGCCCAACTGGGCATGTCCCGCAGCTCCATGCGCGAGGCGATCCGCGCGCTCACGGTGCTGGGCGTCCTGGAGGCCCGGCACGGCTCCGGCATCTACGTCACCCAGCTGGAGGCGGGCGACCTGCTGGAGACGTTCGGTGTGGTCGCCGATCTGTCCCGCGGGCCGCAGCTGGTGGAGCTGCTGGAGGTGCGGCGGGTACTGGAGTCGACGGCGACGGCGCTCGCCGCGGCGCGGATCACGCCCGACCAGCTGGCCGAGGTGGAGAAGCACCTCACGGCGATGAACGCGACGGACGATCCCGAGGAGATCCTCGCGCACGACCTCGCGTTCCATCGGGTGATCGCGGGCGCCGCCGGGAACGACACGATGGCCGCGATCCTGGAGGGTCTGTCGTCGCGGACCTTCCGGGCCCGGGTGTGGCGGGGGTACGAGGAGGAGGGGGCGTTCGCAAGGACGCGCCGCGAGCACGCCGCCATCCACCGGGCCCTCGTCGCCCGGGATCCGGAGGCGGCGAGGGCGGCGGCGGCCGCGCATGTGGGTGAGGTGGAGGAATGGCTGCGGAGTCAGCTGGGCGCCTGAGGGGTCGTCCCGTGCGGTGTGATTGTGCGGTCTGACCGTGCGGTCTGGCCGTGCGGTGTGGCCGTGCGGTCTGGCCGTGCGGTCTGGCCGGCCGGCATCCGCCGCTTCGGCCGGCCGTCCCCGTCCGCCGATGCTGTCGGATTCTGACCATAGGGCGTCACGATTGCGTCAGCTCTTTCGCCGACCTGGCTCCTAGGTTGGGAGCGCGGCGCGGCGCCCGGGGTGATGCGCCGCCTCCCACGCATTCACCGGCAGGAAGGCGCGACCATGACCGAGACGCGAGCAGCGGTGGTCCATCCCGGCTCGGGGAGGTTCGTCTGGCAGCAGGTCCGGCTGGAGGACCCCCGGCCGGACGAGGTCCTCGTGCGTGTCGTGGCCGCGGGAATCTGCCATACCGACCTCGCCGTCCGGGACGAGAAGCTCCACACCCCGCTGCCCGCCGTCCTCGGCCACGAGGGGGCCGGTGTCGTGGAGGCCGTCGGCTCCGGAGTCACCCGGGTCGGCGTCGGTGACAAGGTGCTGCTCTCCTTCAGTTCCTGCGGCCGCTGCGGTGCCTGCGCACACGGCCACCCCGGCTACTGCGAGACGTTCATCCCGCGCAACTTCGCCGGTGCCCGGCCCGACGGCAGCACGCCGATCCGCGCCGCCGACGGCACCCCGCTGGGCGGGCGCTTCTTCGGCCAGTCCTCCTTCGCCCGCCATTGCGTGGTCGACGAGCGCAGTGTCGTACCGGTCGAGGCCGCCGACGAGGACGAGTTGGCGCTGCTCGCCCCCATCGGCTGCGGCGTGCAGACCGGCGCGGGTGCCGTGCTCAACGAACTGCGTCCCGGCCCCGGAGACACGGTCGCCGTCTTCGGCGCGGGGGCGGTGGGGCTGTCCGCGGTCATGGCGGCCGCGCTGACCCCGGCCGCCCGGGTCATCGCCGTCGACATCGTGCCCTCGCGCCTCGACCTCGCCCGGGAGCTGGGGGCGACCGATGTCGTCGACGGCGCGGAGGAGGACGTTCCCGCGCGGCTGCGGGAGATCACGGCGGGCCGGGGCGTGACCCACGCGCTGGAGAGCAGCGGCGTTCCCGCCCTGCTGCGGCAGGCCACCGACTCGCTCGCCGTTCGGGGAACCGTGGCCGTGGTCGGGGCTCCGCCGGTCGGCACCGACGGCACCTTCGACGTCAACTTCCTGCTCAACGGGCGGGTCGTCCGGGGCGTCACCGAGGGCGACAGCGACCTGCTCGGCTTCGTCCCGTCCCTCGTCGGCCTGTACCGGGCGGGGCGCCTGCCCTACGACCGGATGATCCGCTTCTACTCGCCCGACGAGATCAACGACGCCGCCGCCGACGCGGCGAGCGGAAAGGTCGTCAAGCCGGTGCTGCGCATCCCCGCCTGACGTCGGCGCGCGCCGCCCTGCCGTCTCCTCGCCCCCCGCCAGATGCGTCGTGCCGACGTCGCCCCCGTCAGCTGTGCCGTGCCGACGTCCGTTCCGGAGCCTGCCATGCCCCTCTCCCCGTTCCCGCCCGACGGCCTTGCCCAGCCGAGCGCCCCTCACCCGGCGCTCCCGCTGTCCGCCTACCGGGAGGCGATAGGCCTCGACGAGCCGTTCCGGCCGGCGGCGGCCCCGGCACCCGCCGACCGGCTGGACGACCACGTGCGTACCGTGCTGCAGCTGCTGGGCGGCACCCCGGGCGTGTCACGCCTCGGGCCGCGCGCCCACTCCCTGCTCGATCCCGGCGCGGCCGACGCGACCACCGTCCGGCAGCTCCTGCGCACCCTGCTCACGGTCCGTCCGCCCGGTCCGCTGCCCGGCGCCGCCGCCGAGCTGATCGACGCCGTACTCGGTGCGGAACGCCGGCTGCGGCCCTCCGTCGCCGTCCGGCAACTCCCCTCGATCGCCGAGGAGTTCCCCCGAAACCCGTACCGGGCGGCGCGGCACACCGCGCTGTGGCGGGGCGACATCACCACGCTCGCGGCGGACGCGATCGTCAACGCAGCGAACAGCGCCCTGCTCGGCTGCTTCCGGCCGCTCCATCCCTGTATCGACAACGCCATCCACAGCGCCGCCGGTCCTCGGCTGCGGGACGACTGCGCGACCGTCATGGCGCTCCAGGGCACCTCCGAGCCCACCGGAACCGCCAAGATCACCCGGGGCCACCACCTGCCGGCGCGCTACGTCCTGCACACCGTCGGCCCGATCACCGACGGCAGGCCCCGTCCCGGGGACGCGGCGGCGCTGGCCGCGTCCTACCGAGCCTGCCTCGACCTCGCCGCCGAGGTGGGGACGATCCGCACCCTGGCCTTCTGCGCCGTGAGCACCGGCGTCTTCGGATACCCCAAGGACGAGGCCGCCCAGGTCGCCCTGCGCACCGTCGCCGGCTGGCTCGCCGCACACCCCGGCCGGTTCGACCGGATCGTGTTCACCGTGTTCACGGCCGACGACGAGACGGCCTACCGCAGAGCCCTCGGCAAAGCCGCCTGACCCGCACCTCAGCACAACCGCCCGGCCCGCACCCCCGTACCGAAGGAAACCCACCATGCCCGTCACCCGTGACATGCTGATCGACGGCAAGGACGTGCCCGCGCTCTCCGGCCGTACCACCCAGGACATCAACCCCTACACCGCCGAGGTCTACGCGACCGTTCCGGCGGCCGGCCCGGAGGACGTGACGCGGGCGGTGGACGCCGCGGACGCGGCCTTCGCGCAGTGGGCGGCGGTCACCCCGTTCGCCCGCAGGGCGGTCTTCCTCAAGGCCGCCGACCTGCTGGACGCCAGGACGGAGCAGGTCGTCGAGACCATGGCCCGCGAGGCGGGCGGAACGCGCCCCTGGGCGCACTTCAACGCCCGCCTCGGGGCCGACATCCTGCGCGAGGCGGCCGCCGCGGTCACCGCGCCGCGGGGTGAGGTGCTCAGTTCCCAGGAGGAGGGGGTGCTGGGACTGGCCGTGCGTGAACCGCTGGGCGTGGTGGCGGCGTTCGCCCCGTGGAACGCTCCGGTCATCCTCGGTGTGCGGGCCGTCGCGGGTCCCCTGGCGGCGGGCAACACGGTGGTCGTCAAGCCGAGCGAGGACGCACCCGTCGCCTGCGGGCTGCTCATCGCCGACGTGCTGCGCGAAGCGGGTCTGCCCGACGGGGTGCTCAACGTGGTCACGAACGACCGCGAGGACGCCCCCCGGATCGCGGAGACGCTGATCGCGGATCCCCGGGTGCGTGCCGTGAACTTCACCGGCTCCACGAACGTCGGCCGCGTCATCGGCATGCACGCGGCCGACCACGTGAAGCCGGCCGTCCTCGAACTGGGCGGCAAGAACGCGGTGATCGTCCTCGCCGACGCCGACGTGGACTACGCCGTCGACGCCGTGACGTTCAGCGTGTTCATGAACTCGGGCCAGATCTGCATGTCGGCCGACCGCGTCCTCGTGCACGCCTCGCTCGCCGAGGAGTTCAAGGAGAAGTTCACCGCGAAGGTCGCCGCGCTCCGGGCCGGTGACCCCGGCCACCCGCAGACGGTCGTGGGCCCGCTGGTCGGCCCGTCCGCGGCGAGGCGCGTCGCGGGTCTGGTCCGGGACGCGGTCGCCGAGGGTGCCACCGTGCTCACGGGCGGCGGCCGCCCGGAGGGCGCCGTGCATCCGGCGACCGTGCTGACCGACGTGCCCAGGAGCGCCGAGCTCTACTACGCGGAGGCCTTCGGTCCGGTGTGCGTCGTCGAGACGTTCGCCGACGACGACACCGCGATCACGCTCGCCAACGACACCGAGAACGGCCTGACCTGCGGCATCATCACCGAGAACGCGACGCACGGCCTGGCCGTCGCGCGCCGCGTCCGCACCGGGATCGTGCACATCAACGACCAGTCCGTGGCGGACGAGCCGCACGCGCCCTTCGGCGGCGTCAAGGCCTCGGGCTACGGCCGGTTCGGCGGACGGTGGGGCATCGAGGCGTTCTCCAACACCCGTTGGGTGACCGTCGCGGACCGGCACGCCCGCTACCCGTTCTGAGCGCCCGTCGGCCCATGAGGGGCCCGGCGACCACGGACCGTGTCGCGGAAGTCGATCGGGGACCGGCCGACCCGGTGCAGGAAGTACTTGCTGAACTGGGAGGGGTTCACGAAACCGAGCTGGTCCGAGATCTGGGCGGCGGTCCGGTCGCTGTGCGCCAGCAGCCGCTTGGCCTCCAGTACGACACGGCGGTCGACGAACTCCTTCGCGCTCAGCCCGGCGCCGTTCAGCGTGGCCCGGGCCAGCGTGCGTGCCGAATAGCCGAGGATCCGGGCGTAGTCCTCCACCCGCCGGGTGCGGGTGAAGTTCCGCTCGACGACGTCACGGAAGCGGCGATAGATCTCGTCGGGCTCCGGTGCGGGGCCGCCGGCCGGAACCGTCAGATGGGCCAGCCGCAGCACCAGCACCGCCAGCAGGTGGCGCAGGGCCGCCATGTGCGCCTCCAGCGGCAGCTGCCCCAACGCCCGGAACTCGTGCCGCAGATGTTCGGCGGCCAGCTCCAGCGCCGGTGCGTCGTCGGTGCCTGGCGTGCAGACGACGGGCGCGTACGGGTCGTCGACCCGGGCGGCCGCCGCGGTGGCGGCGTCCAGCATGTCCTGCCGGAACAGGATCAGCGCGCCGTCCGCGTGCGTGAGGTCCCCCCACTGCTGCACCCGCCCGGGCCGGACCCACAGCCAGGAACCGGGCCGCAGGGTGTAGCCCGTGAAGTCCACGGTCTGCCGGTGTTCGCCCGAGGTGAGGGTGAGCAGCTGGTGGAAGTCGGGGCGCTGGGGCCGGGAGAGGGCGGGCGGTGACACGCGGCTCCGCAGCTCGGCCAGCGACATGACCTCGGCACCCGCGGGGGTGCCCACAGGTGCGGCGAACGGAATCTCGGGGATCTCCCGCGGGGCGGCGTGTCGCTTTTTGACCATCATCAGCCATCAGGCTAACCGGAAGGAACCGAGGAATCGTGAGTTCCACGAGCAACACCCACACCTCCGCGCCGCACGCGGTCGAGACACTGCGTTCCTGGCTGGGCGAGGCCGACCGGGTCCTGGTCGGCGCGGGCGCCGGGCTCAGCGCGGCCGCCGGCTACGACTACGGGGACGCCGACCGCTTCAGGGAGCTGCTGCCGGCGCTGCACCGGCTGGGACTGCGATCGCGCTACCTGCTGGGCGCCCCGCTGCCGGCCGACATGATGTGGGGCTACTGGGCCGTCCACATCGACGACATCCGCCATGGTCCGGGCCCCAACGACCTCTACCAGCGGCTGCGGGCACTGGTCGGCGACCGCGACCACTGGGTCATGACGTCGAACGTCGACGCCCTCTTCGCCCGCAACGGCTTCGCCGCGGACCGCGTCTTCACTCCCCAGGGCGACTACGGCCGTCTGCAGTGCACGGTTCCCTGCACACGAGAGACCTGGCCCAGCAAGCCGTACTTCGACCGGATCCTCGGGGTGTACGACCGTGAGAGCGGGCGGGTGACCGACCCGGCCGCGCTGCCGGAGTGCCCACGCTGCGGTGCCGCCGTCTTTCCCAATGTCCGGGTCGGCCCCGAATTCGTCGACGACCCCTACCTTCCCGCGGGGCAACGGCTCTCCCAGTGGCTCGGCCCGGCGCCCGCGGACAGCAGCCTGCTCGTCCTGGAGATGGGCGCCGGGTTCAACACCCCCGGCGTGATCCGGCTGCCGATGGAGAACCTGGTACGCCGTACCCCGCGGGCCCGGCTCGTGCGGGTGAACCCCGATCATCCCGACGTGCCGTCCGACCTCGGCGACCGGGCGCTGTCCCTGCCTTGCGGGGCAGGCCCGGTCCTCGACGCACTCGTCCCCTGAGGGGCGCTCTGTCCCCTGAGGAGCGCTCCGTCGCCTCAGGCCCGCCGGAACCGCAGAGTCACCAGTTCGAAGGGCCGCAGCCGAAGCGAGACCGCGTCACCCGCCCGGTCCGGGGCCGGTGCGCCCGACGGCCGCTCCAGCAGGTCGGTCACCGTCACATCCGCCACCTCGAAGCCCGCCGTCAGCGTGGCGCGCGCCCGGCCGCCGTGGGCCTCGTGGAAGCGGACCACCACGTCGCCGCTCCCGTCGTCCGCCAGTTTCACCGCCGTGACGACCACCGCGTCGTCGTCGACCGTCACCAGCGGGGCGACATCGCGGGCGCCGAGGATCCGGCGCTCCGGCAGGTTGATCCGCCAGCCTTCCCGCACCGCGTCCGCGATGCCCGCACCCGGCACCAGGGCATGCCGGAAGCGATGGATGCCCTGGTCGGTCTCGGGGTCGGGGAAGCGGGGCGCGCGCAGCAGCGAGACCCGGACCGTGGTCGTCGTACCGCGGTCGCCGTCCGTGCGGACACTGCGGGTCACGTCGTGGCCGTACGTGGAGTCGTTGACGACCGCCACGCCCCAGCCCGGTTCCTCCAGCTGGACGAAGCGGTGGTTGCAGGCCTCGAACTTGGCCGCCTCCCAGGAGGTGTTGGTGTGGGTCGGGCGGTGGAAGTGCCCGAACTGGGTCTCGGACGCGTACCGTTCGGCGTGCAGGTCGAGCGGGAAGGCCAGCTTCAGGAACTTCTCCGTCTCGTGCCAGTCGGCCTCCGTGTCGATCAGCAGGCGGCGCTCCCCGGGCGGCAGCGACAGCACCTGCGTGACCCGGGAGGAGCCGAAGGACCGTACGACCCGGACGGACCGGCCGTCCTCGCCGGCCGTCAGCTCGTCGGTGTCCGTGAGGTCGGTGACCGCGTTGCGGTAGAAGGCGTCGACGTCCCACGCGTCCCACTGGTTGGGGAAGTCCGGGTGGAGCTGGAGCAGGTTGGCGGCGGTGCCGGGGGCGACGGTCTCACGGTCGGCGTCGAGGTCGTAGACGGATACGACGAGACCGCGGGCGTCGATCTCGACGCGCAGGATGCCGTTGGCGAGGACGTGTCCGCCGTCGGGCCGGTCCGAGACCGTCACCTCTCCGGTCGGCTGTTCCGGCCCCGCTCCCCCGGCGGGGACGCCACTTCTGCCGTGCGGCGCCGCGTTGAAGAGCAGCGGCCGGTCGCCCTCCCCCGCCGACGCCCGCTGGGCCGCGTCGATGATCCCGTCGAGTTCGGCGGCGATCCGCTGGTACGTGGCCCTGGCTTCCCGGTGCACCCAGGCGATCGACGAGCCGGGCAGGATGTCGTGGAACTGGTGGAGCAGGACCGTCTTCCAGATCCGGTCCAACTCCTCGTAGGGATAGGCGAATCCGGCGCGCACCGCGGCCGTCGCCGCCCACAGCTCGGCCTCCCTCAGGAGGTGTTCGCTGCGCCGGTTGCCCTGTTTGGTCTTCGCCTGGCTGGTGAGGGTGGCGCGGTGCAGTTCGAGGTAGAGCTCACCCACCCACACCGGCGGGTCGGGGTATTCGGCCTCGGCCTTGGCGAAGAAGTCGGCCGGGGTCTCCCAGACGACGGTCGGCGAGCCCTCCAGGCTGCGCAGCCGGGCCGCCTTGGCGACCATCTCGCGGGTCGTGCCGCCGCCCCCGTCGCCCCAGCCGGTGGGTGCGAGGGAGTGCCGGGCGCGGCCCTTGTCCTTGAAGTTGCGGGCCGCGTGGGCGAGTTCGCTGCCCTTCATGGAGCAGTTGTAGGTGTCGACGGGCGGGAAGTGGGTGAAGATCCGGGTGCCGTCGATGCCCTCCCACTGGAAGGTGTGGTGCGGGAACTTGTTCGTCCGGGACCAGGAGATCTTCTGGGTGAGCAGCCGGGTCGAGCCCGCCGCCCTGATGATCTGCGGCAGCCCCGCCGCGAAGCCGAAGGTGTCCGGCAGCCAGGCCTCGTCGTTCTCGATGCCGAACTCGTCCAGGAAGAACCGCTTGCCGTGCACGAACTGACGGGCCATCGCCTCCGAACCCGGCATGTTGGTGTCCGACTCCACCCACATCCCACCGGCCGGCACGAACCGTCCCTCCGCCACCGCCTTCTTCACCCGCGCCCACACCTCCGGCCGGTGCTCCTTCACCCACGCCCACTGCTGCGCCTGGGACATCGCGAACACGAACTCCGGCTCCTCCTCGATCAGGGCCGTCATGTTCGCGGTCGTACGGGCCACCTTCCGCACCGTCTCCCGCAACGGCCACAGCCACGCCGAATCGATGTGCGCATGACCCACCGCACTGATCCGGTGCGCGGAAGGCGCCGCGGGAACGGCAAGGACCCCGGCGAGACACGAACGCGCCCGCTCCGCCGTACCGTTCACGTCCTGGAGGTCCACGGCGTCCAGCGCCCGCTCGACCGCACGCAGGATCTCGTACCGACGTGCCCCGTCGGCCGGCAGTTCGGCCATCAGCTCGCCGAGCACCTCCAGGTCGGTCACCAGCTGCCACACGGTCTCGTCGAAGACCGCGAGGTCCATCCGGGTGAGCGTGTACTGCGGTTCGTGCCCGGCGGTGTCCTTGTCACCGAGCCAGGTGGGCCGGAAGGGGTGGTAGTCGAGGATCACGGGGTTGGAGGCGGCCTCGACGTGCAGCCGCACCTCCTCGCCGCCCGCCACGGGGGCGCCGACGCGGACCCACTGGTTGCGCGGGTTGAGGCCCTTCACCGGGGTGCCGTCGGGCCGGTAGACGAGACCCTCGCACTGGAAGCCGGGCATGTTCTCGTCGAAGCCGAGGTCGAGCAGGGCCTCCACGGTCCGTCCTGCCCACTCCTCGGGCACGGTCCCGGTCACCCGGAACCAGCTGGTGCCCCACGGAGCACCCCACCGGGCGCCGACCGCGATCGGCTCGGGCTCGGCCGCGAGTCCCTCGGCGACCGGTACGGGCTCGCCGGGCGCGTGCCACACCGCGACGTCGAGCGGCACGGACTCGGGGTACACGGCGGGACGGATGCGCTCGTCGAGGACGCGCCTCAGGCGGGCTTCGACCAGGCTGCGGTCGTCATGCATGTGGGGTGCTCCGTTTGTTGGTTACCGGTTACCAGGTGTGCGTGACGGTCACGGGATCCGACGAGGTGTACAGCTCCCCTACGGCACGCACTTCGAACCGTGCCGTCGTCTCGCCCTGCTCCGGCTGGAGGCCGGTCAGGAAATAGGCCCGCTGGCCGGTGGCGCCGAGGAAGCGCCGGGTGCCGTCGGGGAGGAGCCGGTGCAGGGTGTACTGCCGGACGGCCCCGGGCGCGGCGTCCCAGGCGAGCCGCAGGCTGCCGCCGTCGGCCGCGGTGACCTGCGCGGCGGCGGGAGCGGCGGGGGTGCTCGGCGCCTCCCGTACGGCGATCGCGCCGAGCCGCCACTGGACCGGCCCGGTGGTCGCGGTGAGGCGGACCCCGAGGGCGTGGACGGTGCCGGAGAGACCGGTCAGCGGTACGGTCGCGGTCGACCAGCCGTCGCCCGAGTCCACCGGCAGGTAGGTGTACGGCGGCGCGGCACCGGCGCTGCCCGGTTCGGCGGTGGCGATGGCGAGCTCGACGTCCACGCCTCCAGAGTCGGTCCGGTAGGTCAGCTCGACAACCGTCTGTGCCGTGATCGGGAGCTGGGTCGCGTAGAGGTCCAGGACCGTCGGCTGGTCCAGCGCGCCGTTCACCAGCACGCTGCTGCCGCCCCGCCAGGCGTCCGCGAAGTCGAAGGTCACGGCCGGCCTGGTGCCCGCCGTCCGGACCGCCCAGCGCCGCGACGGCAGCCGGTCCTGCAGGCCGAGGTGGTTCCAGGGCGCGTCCGAGGCGACCTCGCCGTCCTCGTACCAGCGCAGTCCGTGCCCGGTGTTGAAGACGCTCGCGAACGGCACCGCCGTCACCGTCGACCGGTCCGCCACCGACACGGCCGGGGCCCGCCAGGGATCCGTGCTGTCGGGCAGGGACGGGTCGAGTGACCGTCCGGTCCAGAACCGGTCGTCGGCGGCGTGGAAGTCGCCGGGGGTACGGCTCGCGGGCAGGTGGTTGCGGGTCCACTCGGGCCGGTAGAAGCCGACGGACGTGATGTGCGCCGAGCTGCTGGGCACCATCGCGTTCCAGTTCACGGAGGTGTTGGAGCCGTTGGACTCGACGTCGACCCCGGCCCACAGCTCGTAGCGGCTGCGGCCGAGCTGGACGGCGTTGGTGCCCGACGAGGTGAGCGTCGAGGTGCTCCACCGGAAGTCGACGAACATGTCGTCGGCCGCCTGGAAGAACGACTGGTTCTGGCTGTTCAGCGCGCCCTGCCAGCTGACCGTGCCGTTGACGGTCATCGCGTCGTACCAGGTGACCCGCTGTCCCCGGGCCGCGGCGAGGGACTTGAGCTCCCTGACGAAGCCGAGCATGGCGGTGCCGAGGGCGGTGTTGCCGCCGCTGGTCTCGGCGTTCACGAACCAGCCGTCGAAGCCGTAGGCGGCGGCCAGGGCGACGAGCTGGGCCGCGAGGGGGTAGTGCCCGGTGGTGTCCGTCTGGACCAGGTCGCGGGTCCACTGGAGCTGGCCGCCGTAGGCGGTGGGCGGCAGGAAGATGTTGCCGAGGACGGGCACGCCGTGCCGGTGGGCCGCGTCGACGATCGGCGCGTTCGGGGCGAGGATCAGGCCCTCGCCCGCCGAGCCGCCCCAGAAGACCAGCTCGTCGAGGTAGGCCCAGTGGGTGAGGGCGTAGTAGTCGGCGGTGGCCGAGCCCTGGGACGGGTTGCTGGACGTGGGCCCGAAGGAGACCAGCGACTGGATGCGGGCCTGTCCGGAGCGGGCGGTGGTGTTGGCGGGGGTCGGGGTGAAGCGGGTGGCGAGCGGCACGGAGGCGGCGTTGAAGGCGAGATCGGGGTCGCCGGCCGCCGTCCAGGTCTTCAGGCTGCGCCAGGTGATGCCGGTGCCCGGGCTCCCGGAGGGGAACGAGTCCGGGTAGAAGTACGACGCGTAGGGCGGGGTGGCCGTGGTGGCGGCCGCGGTGGCCTTCGGGGTGGCGGCCCTGGCGGGAGTGGGTAAAAAGGCCGCCGCGGTGGCGGCGACGAGGACGGTGCGTCTGGTGGGGTTCACGAGCGGGTGCCTCCTTGTGGGGTGGGGAGAACCTGGTCGGGAGTGACGACTTCGGTGATGCCGCGTGCGACGAGATGCTCCTGGTCGGTCGCGCGCGTGTCGAGGACGGTGGTGGGGCGGGCGCCGTCGGCGGCCAGCCGGAACCAGGCGTCGAAGACGGGACCGCCGGGCGCGCACCGGGAGCGCAGGGCCGGTTCCGAGGGCACGACGAGCGCGGTGGAACGCGCCGCCGCCGCCCTGGACTCGGCCGCCGCGAGGACGTGGGCGATGTCCTTGGGCTTGCGGTCGTTGGTCAACAGGCCTAGACCATATTCGAGTTCGGGGAAGTCGGCGAGGCTCCGGCTGACATCGTGGGAGCACCACCAGGTGATGCCCCACAGGTCGGGGCAGTCCAGTACGGCGGTGATCGTCGCCTCGGCGAAGGCGGCCGCGTGCTCGGCGGGGATCAGCGGGGCGGGCGCGCCCACCTCCTGGAGCCAGACGGGCCGGTGCGCGTCCTCGGCCCAGGCCTTGCTCAACTCCACCAGATACGCCGCGTGTTGCTCGGTCTGGAGAGCGGTGCGGCCATGCCGCTGGGCGGTGCCGTCGAACACCCAGGAGTGGACGGCGGTGACCTCGCCGAGGCGGGCCGAGTGGGCGGGGGTGAAGGGCTGGTCGTCCTGGTACCAGGCGGCGTCGTAGGAGGCGTGCAGATGGAGCCGGCCGGGGGCGCCCTCGGCGCAGGCGGCCAGCAGCCGTACGAGCCACTGTTCCGCCTCCGCCGCGCTGATCCGGTCCGGATCGGGATGCGGTCCCGCGGCGAACTGGTTGACCTCGTTGCCGACGGTCATCCCGATGAAGTTGGGCCGGTCCGCGAGGGCGGCTGCGAGGGTGCGCAGGTAGGCGGCCTCACCCTCGACGACCTGCGGGTCGGTGAAGAGGTTGCGCCGGTGCCAGGTACGGGTCCAGGCGGGCAGGAAGTCGAAGCTGCTCAGGTGCCCCTGCAGACCGTCGACGTTGACGTCCAGGCCCCGTTCGGCCGCCGCGTCGGCGAGGGCGAGGAGCTGCTCGACGGCGTGCGGGCGGATCAGTGTGCGGTTGGGCTGGAAGTAGGGCCACAGCGGGAAGACCCTGATGTGGTCCAGGCCGAGCGCGGCGATCGAGTCGAGGTCGGCGCGTACGGAGTCGAGGTCGAAGTCGAGCCAGTGGTGGAACCACCCTTCGCTGGGGGTGTAGTTGACGCCGAAGCGCACGGCAGGAGGCATGCGTATTCCTTGCTGGCGATTGACGGGGGTCAGCCCTTGACGGCTCCCTCGCCGACGCCCCGGAAGAAGTACCGCTGGAGGCAGGCGAACAGGGCGATGAGCGGGGCCACGGCGATCACGGTGCCGGCGGCGACGAGGCGTTCGTCGTTGGCGAAGGTGCCGTGCAGGTAGTTGAGGCCGATGGTGAGCGTGAACCTGGAGGGGTCGCTGAGCACGATGAGCGGCCACAGGAAGTCGTCCCAGGCGCCCATGAAGGCGAAGATCGCGACGACGGCGAGGGTGCCCTTGACCGACGGCAGGGCGATCCGCAGGAACCGCTGCCAGGCGTTGGCGCCGTCGACGTAGGCCGCCTCCTCGATCTCGTAGGGGAGGTTGAGGAAGGCGTTGCGCATCAGCAGCACGTTCATGGCGCCGATCGAGCCGGGCAGGACGACGCCGGTCAGGGTGTTGTTGAGGCCGAGTTCGCGCATGGTGGTGAACTGGGCGATGATGATGCCCTCCACCGGCACCAGCATCGCGAGGATGAACACGAGGGTGGCGATCCGGCGGCCGCGGTAGCGCAGCCGGGCCAGGGCGTAGCCGGCGAGTGCCGAGCCGACGCAGTTGGTCACCACGCTCGCGCTCGCGACCTTCAGGGAGTTGAGGGCGTAGTCCCAGACGGGGATGGTGTCGGCGACCCGCCGGTAGTTGTGGAGGGTGGGGTGTTCCGGCAGGAAGCTGGGCGGTGAGGCGAAGATGTCCTCGGTCGGGCCCTTGAGCGAGGTGGACAGCTGCCACAGGAACGGGCCGATCGTGATGGCGAGGACGACCAGCAACAGCGCGTACCGCAGGACCAGTTCGCCGATCCGGATGCGGCGCCCGTGTTCGTCGGTGACCCGAGGCTCCTTGACGGGGCGTACGGGCGGCGCGCTGCTCGTGGGCGCGTCGGTGCTCATGGGCGGCGCGGTGCTCACGGGCGCTCCCTCCGGTCGGCGCGCAGCACGAGGAGCATCAGCGCGACGGTGACGACGAAGACGACGACGGAGAGGGCCGAGGCGTAGCCGACCCGGCCGGTGAGTCCGGTGCCGGTCTGCTGGACGAGCATGACGAGGGTGGTGTCCTCGCCGGCCGGGCCGCCGTCCGGTCCTGCCAGCAGGTAGACCTCGGAGAACGTCTTGAAGGCGGCGACCGAGGAGAGCGCGGCGACCAGCACCATGGTGGAGCGCACGGCGGGCACGGTGACGGTGAGGAAGCGCCGGACCGCTCCGGCGCCGTCCACGGCGGCGGCCTCGTGCAGCTCGCGCGGCACGTCGGCGAGCGCGGCCAGATAGATGATCATGTAGTAGCCGAGACCCTTCCAGACCGTGACCGCCATCGCGCTCAGCAGGAGCAGCCACTGGTCGCTGAGGAAGCCGACCCGGCCGATCCCGACGGTCTCCAGCAGCGAGTTGACCAGGCCGCGTTCGTCCAGGAGCCACACCCAGATGAGTCCGACCACGACGATCGAGGCGACGACCGGGGTGTAGAAGGCGGACCGGAAGAAGGTGATGCCGGGGATGTTCTTCTGCACCAGCAGGGCGAGCAGCAGGGGCAGGACGACGAGGGCGGGCACCACCCCGACGATGTACAGGGTGCTGTTGCGCAGTCCGGTCCAGAACATGTCGTCGTGGATGAGCTCGCGGAAGTTGGCGAGACCGACGAAGCGGCCCGGGATCAGGGTGCGGCGGTCCGTGAAGGAGTTGACCACCGTCGAGACGAAGGGGTAGAGCACGAAGGCACCGACGACCAGCAGCCCGGGGGCGGCGAACAACCAGGGGCTGGTGGGCAGTTGGCGCCGCACGCGAGTCACGCCGGCCATCGGGTCCTCAGCCCTCCTGCTGGAGCAGCCGGTCGCAGGCCTTGACAGCGTTGTCGAGGGCTGTCCTGGGGCTCTCCTTGCCCTGCAGCGTCTTGGCGACCTCGTTGCGCAGCGCGGTCTTCATCTGGTCGCTGAACAGCACGGGCGTGTAGTTGACCGCGTTCTTCAGCGACTTGGCGGCGGCGATGCGCACCCGGGTCTCGTCGGTACCGTCCTCCTTGGTGAAGTACGGGTCGTCGAGGGAGCCGGCGGTGCTCGGGAAGATGGCGACCTTCTTGGCGAAGGACATCTGGTTCTGCGCGTCGGTCACGAAGTGCGCGAAGGCGACGGCGGCCGCCGTGTGCTTGGTCTTCGAGTTGACCATCACGCCCATCACGTACATGTTGACGTGCCCGGTGCTGGTGATCTGGTCGGTGATGCCGATGTTCTTGTACAGGCTCGGCGCCTGCTTCTTGAAGTTGGCGAGGTCGAGGGCGCTGCCGGGATTCATGGCGACGGCCCCGGTGAGGAACTTCTTGCCGGTGGACTCGGGAGTGGCGGTCAGCGCCTGCGGGTCGAGCGCCTTGGCGTCGTACAACTCCTTGTACTTGGTGAGCAGTTCGACCCCCTTGGCGTCGTTGAAGGCGAACCCGGTCCCCGCCTCGTTCATCAGCTGCGAGCCGTACCGCCCGAAGTCCTCGATGGTCGGCACGTTGGCGAGGGTGGCGACCTTGCCGTCGCTCTGCTGCGCCATCTTCAGGGCGTCGGCGAAGAGTTCGTCGTACGTCTTCGGCGGCTGGTCGGGGTCGAGCCCGGCCTGCTTGAACAGGGTCTTGTTGTAGAAGAGCGGTCCGGTGTTCAGGTACCAGGGGAAGGCGTACGTCCCGCTCGTCCCCGGTATCTGATGGCTGGCCCAGGCGCCCGCCAGGTACTCGGGCTTGTACTTGGCCGCCGCCTTGTCGAGGTCGAGGGCGAGGCCCGCCTTGGCGAGCGGGGCGACCAGGTCCGGGGAGACGTTGACGACGTCCGGGAGCGTGCCGCCGGCCGCGTCCGCGCTGATCTTGTCGGCGTAGCCCTCGGCCGGCTGGTCGATCCACTTCACATGGGTGCCCGGGTACTTCTTCTCGAAGTCCGCGACGAGGCCGTCGAAGTACGGCTTGAAGTTGGCGCGCAGGTTCCAGGTCTGGAAGGTGATGTCGCCCTCGACCTTGCCCGAGGCGTCGGTGGAACCGCCGTCGTCCCCGCCGGAACCGCAGGCGCTCAGCGGCAGGGCGAGGACGGCGGCAGCGGCGAGGGCGAAGGCTCTGCGGGAGATACGCATGGTCCGTTGCTCCTTTGCGGCGGGGTCGGCCGGAGGTGCCGCGCCAGACCTTGCACGCCGTTTTGGCACCGCGTCAATGGATTCGGCGGAGCTAAAGTCATTAGTGGCTCAAACCCCCTGTTCAGCAAGGTATTATGAGCGCATTGCGCTCGATCACTAATACGCTTTAGGGTGTTTGGACTCAAGCGCATTAGCAGATCGCCGTCCCGACCGAATGAGGAAGTGAGTTGGCGGAGAAACGCGTCCCCGCGCGCCGGCCGACGATGAAGGACATCGCGCGCCGCGCCGGAGTCTCCGAGAGCGCGGTCTCCTTCGCGCTCAACGGCCGCCCCGGGGTCTCCGAGACGACCAGGGCCCGGGTGCAGCGGGTGGCCGAGCAGCTCGGCTGGCGCCCCAGCACGGCCGCCCGCGCGCTCTCCGGCGAGGGCGCGGCCACGGTCGGTTTCGTCCTCGCCCGCCCCGCGCACTCCCTGGGCGTGGACTCCTTCTTCCTCCAACTGGTCTCGGGCATCCAGGAGGTGCTCGCCGAACGCCATCTCGGTCTGCTCTTCCAGATGGCGGAGGACGTGGCCGACGAGTGCGCGGTCTACCGCCGCTGGTGGGCGGAGCACCGCGTCGACGGGATCCTGATGGTGGACCCGCGCGCCGACGACCCGCGCCCCGACCTGCTCGACGAACTGGGTCTGCCCGCCGTGGTGATCGGCGGCGCACCCGACGACCGGCACCCGGGTCTGTCCACGGTGTGGGCGGACGACGCGGCCGCGATGGCGTCGGTGGTCGACGAGCTGACCGGTCTCGGCCACCGGCGCATCGTCCACATCGCCGGCCTGCCCGGCCTCGCGCACACCCAGCGCCGTATCCGCACCCTGCGCGCCGAGGCCGACCGGCGCGGCCTGGGCGAGGTCCACTCGGTCACCACCGACTACTCCGACGCCGAGGGCGCGGCCGTCACCCGCCGCGTCCTGCGCGCGACCCCGCCCCCGACGGCCCTCATCTACGACAACGACGTGATGGCGGTGGCCGGCGTCGCGGCAGCGGCGGAGCTCGGCTACTCGGTCCCCGACGACGTCTCCGTCGTCTCCTGGGAGGACTCGGCCCTGTGCCGCATGGTCAAGCCCTGGCTCTCCGCCCTCTCCCGCGACAGCACGGAGTTCGGCCGCACGGCGGCCCGGGAGCTGACGGCCCTGTTGGACGGGGGTGCGGCTCGGGCGGTGCGGGTGCCGGTGCCCCGGCTGACGGTACGGGGCAGCACGGCATCCGCTCGCGTCTGAGCGCTCCGCGGGTCATGCAGTTCGTTCACCGCGGGCCGGTGGGGGCTGGTCGCGCCCACACGGCGAAGCCGCATATCGGATACAGCCTCGCGCCCCTACGGGGCGCGGTGCAGCGACGATCGGAACAGAGCGAACTCCGCCAATCGCACCGTCCCGCGCGCCGCCGTGACCCGGACCCGCCACCGGCGGGCCCGCACCGGCTCGGCGAGTCGCAGGATCCTGCTCGCCCCGACCGTCCCGGCCGTGGCCACCCCGAACCATCCTGCGTCCGCGTACGCCTCGACCACGAACCCCTCCACCTGCTGCCCGTACCGGATGTCCTCCGCCAGCCGGACCCGGTCCACCTCCCGCTCCCGGCCCAGGTCCACGGTCACCCCGCCCGGCGTCACCGACCGGCGCGCGCCCCGCGCCAGGTCCTCGGGCAGTTCCCGGTCCACGCGCTCGCGGAACTCGCGCAGCCGGACCACGTCCGTGGCGTGCAGCAACCCGTCCGTGTCCGGTGGGACGTTGAGCAGCAGGACCGCGTTGCGGCCGACCGAGCCGAAGTAGATGTCGGTCAGCTCGTCGACGGATTTCGGTAGTTGGTCCGGGTGGTAGAACCAGCCGTCCCTGATCGACACGTCGCACTCGGCCGGCCACCACTGGAGGTAGTCGGTCTTCGGCTGTGCTGCGACCAGCGCGGTCCGGCTGCCCTCGTCGGCGGTGTCGTAGGACAGGGCCCAGTCCGTGCGCCCGTACTGGTTCTCCTTGACCGGGATGACGCTCCACTCGTCCTCGCGCGCCAGCCCGCCCTCGTTGCCGACCCAGCGCAGGTCGGGGCCGGTGACCGCGATCGCCGCGTCCGGGGCGAGCGAGCGGACCAGCGTGTACCAGCTGTCCCAGTCGTAGTCCTCCACCTTGTCCGGCGGGATGTGGCCCTGCGCGCCGTCGAACCAGACCTCGTCCACCGGGCCGTACTCGGTGAGCACCTCGTAGAGGGTGTTGAGCATGTGGGCGCCGTAGTCGGTGGCGTCGAGGGTGAAGGAGCGGGCCGGGGAACGGTCGTCGCCCGCCACCGGGGTCGGGATCGTCCGGGCGGTCCGCGCGCTGCCGTTGGCGTAGACGCCGTGCAGGTACTGGTTCTCGTCGGCCGGGGAGATGTAGACGCCGACCTTCAGGCCGTGGCCGCGCATGGAGTCCGCGAAGGAGCGCAGGACGTCGCCCCGGCCGTCGCGCCAACTGCTGCTCGCCACCGTGTGGTCGGTGTACCGGGACGGGTAGAGGACGAAGCCGTCGTGGTGCTTGACGGTGAGGATGGCGAGGCGAAAGCCGCCGTCGCTCAGGGCGCGGGCCCACTGGTCGGTGTCGAGACCGGTGGGCTGGAAGACGTCCGGGTCCTCGTCGCCGGTGCCCCACTCCAGGCCGGTGAAGGTGTTGACGCCGAAGTGCAGGAACGCGGTGCGTTCCAGGGCCTGCCAGGCGATCTGCCGTGCCGTGGGGCGGACCTGGGAGGCCTTGCGGACCAGGTCCGCCTCGGTGTCGTCGGGGCCGACCGGGATGCGGGAGCGGTCGGTGTCCGCCATGGCGGCGGCAGGGAGGGCCGGAAGTCCGGCCGTCATCGTCAGGGCCGCCGCCGAGGTGACGAAGACGCGTCTTGAGAGATCCATGGGCGTGCTCCTCGGGTCAGGAGAGGTGCCAGAGGGCGGGGGCGCGCTGGTCGGGCGGGTACTGGACCGCTCGGCCGTCGTCCGTCACGGTCAGCGCCATGCGCGTGATCGCGTCGATCAGGTGGTAGCCGCCCGCCGTCGGCTCCAACTCCCAGCGCTGCAGGGTGTTTTCGCTGTCGCAGGGCTCCCAGGTCGCCGCCACCCCGGGCTGGAGCGGGGCGTTGAGCGTGAGCTTGCCGCCGCGTATCTCCAGGCAGCCGTCGGCGCCGCGCAGGGTGGCGTAGCCGTCGGCGGTGCGGAGGACCTCCGCCCGGTACGACACCCCGTCCGCCCGGAGGGTGTACGTCCCGTCCGGTACCGGCACCTCGGTCAGGTCCCGCAGGCCGGGTGCGTGCCCGACGGCCGTGCCGCGCGCGGTGAACTCCGCGTACGTGGCGTCGGGGTGCGGGTCGCCCCAGGTGGCCTGGGCGATGTGGCGCAGGGCGGGCCACAGTTCGGCGGCCACCTCGTTCTCGGTCTCACCGCTGCCGTTGTCCGGCCAGAGGCTGATCTTCGCGCCGGTGATGCCGTCGGCGGAGGCGAGTTGCTCGCCCTCGAAGGAGCGCGGGTCCCAACTCTGGTCGTACAGGGCCTCGGTGTCGCTGTGGAAGCCGCCGCGGACGAGGTAGAGGGAGTAGGACGCGTTCATCACCGCATAGCCCTGGGCGATGAGCCGGCTCGGTTTCACGGCCACGTTCAGCCAGTGTTCGACGGTGGTCCCGGCGGCCACGGGGACGGTGTTGGCGCCGGTGAGGCCGTCGTTCCAGATGCGCAGGTGCCGGCCCTTGCTCTCCGCGTAGGCCTGGACGCGGTTGACGAAGTCGACGTAGGCGTCCTGCGGGGTGGCGTTCGGGCCGTACTTGTCCTGCGCGTACTTCAGCATCTGGGGGTACTTGGCGTAGTCGGAGCCGAGCATGTACTCGTCGGCGCCCATGTGCCAGGACTTCGCGGTGAAGACCTGGGCGTACTCGTCCATCAGGCTCGTGTAGTAGTCGAAGGCGGCCTGCCGGGTGACGTCGAGGCGGGCGGGCTGCCTGGCGCCGTCGGAGTCGGTGAGCTGGAGGTCGGGGCGGTTCTCGATCCACGGGTCCATGTGTCCCGGGGAGTTGATCTCCGGGATGATCTCGACGTGGTAGCGGTCGCCGAGGGCGACGAGGCGGCGTATCTCGTCCTTGGTGTAGTAGCCCCAGGTGTCGGCCTCGGGATGGGCGTCGCTCTTCACCTTCAGTTCCAGGAGCAGCTGGTTGAGCTTGTGGTAGGCCATCTCCCGGACCAGGTTCTCCAGCCAGGGCAGGGAGACGTGGATGTAGCAGGCGCAGACGCCGACGCCCCGCTCCCGGTAGCGCGGTACGTCGGTGGTGTGCCCGGCGGGGATCCGGTCGCCCTGGGCGAGCAGCTGGAGCAGGGTGCGGGTGCCGTAGAAGGCGCCGGTCTCCGTCGCGCCGGTGATCGACAGTCGTCGGCCGGAGGTGAGTTCGTAGCCCTCGGTGCCCAGCGTGGGCCGTGCCGAGGGGCGGACGTCGATGACGATGTCGCCGGGGCGGGAGGCGCCCCCGACGACCGGGACCACGCCGCGCCCGGCGGCCCTGAGGTCGTCGGCGAGGGTGTCGGCGACCTTGCGCCCGGCCGTGCCGGCGGCGACGAGACGCGTACCGGGGCCGAACGTGTAACTCCCGTTCGACGGGGCCCAGTCGGTCAGCGCGGGCACGGTGACCGGCGTGGCCGCCTGGTGCTCCCGCTCCACCGCCGCGGTCGGTGCCGCCGTCGGCAGGGCCAGTACGGCCGCCAGCAGGGTCAGCGCCGCCGCGGCCCCGAGGAGCCGCAGCAGCCTCTGTCCGGCCTCAGGCATGCCACTCCACCTTGAACACCCAGGCGTGCTGTCCCGCCCTGCGGGCCGCCTCGGGCACGTCGATCACCAGGGCCCCGTTGGCGACGGTCCAGGTCAGCGGTCGGCCGTGGCCGAGCATGGTCACCTTGTCGCCGGCGCGGACCGGCACCGGGGCCTCGACGGTGAGCTTGGCGCCCGGCCGGGTCAGGGAGTGGATGTAGAAGGCCTCGTCCGGGCGGACCGTGAACCGCAGGTCGTCGCCGAGCTGGGCCATGCGCGACCAGTACGTGGTGGCGTAGATCGCCTCGCCGTTGACGGCCAGCCAGGCGCCCGTCTCGCGCAGCCGGGTCTGCATGATCTCCGGGATGGTGCCGTCGGCGCGCGGGCCGATGTCGAGCAGGAAGTTGCCGTTCTTGGAGACGATGTCGACGAGGCTGTGCACGACCTCCTCGGCGGTCATGTAGGAGCCGTCCGGGGTCGCCTGGTTGTAGCCGTAGCTGCGCGGGTCGAGGCCGCGGCTGGCCTCCCACTTGGCGACGACCGTGTCGGCGTACGTCGTGTACTCCGGCGTCGTGTAGTCGTGGAAGCCGATGCCCGAGCGGTCGTTGACGGTCACGTCGATCGGACGGGCCCGGTTCTTGGCGTGGTTGAAGTACTCGGCGAGGACATGGACGCTGTCGTTGTCGCCGCCGATGTCGCACCAGATGATCTCCGGGTCGTAGCCGTGGACCAGTTCCAGCATCTGCGGTGCCTGGTAGTCCCGCACGAAGTCCTTGCCCGGGGTGTAGCCGGTGTACGGCAGCGGATCCAGGGTGTACGGGTTGCGCGGGGCGTGGCCCATCCAGGGGCTGTCGGGGTTGAACCACTCGGGCATGGAGAAGTAGAGGCCGCGGTGGAGTTCTGGGGTGTACCGGCGGGACGCCTCGAACAACTCCTTGACCACGTCCCGTTTCGGGCCCATCTTCACCGCGTTGCGGTCGGAGACCTTGGTGTCCCACAGGGCGAAGCCCTCGTGGTGCTTGGAGGTCAGGACGTGGTACTGGGCACCTGCGTCCCGGAACAGCTCCACCCAGGCGCGCGGGTCGAACTTCTCCGCGGTGAAGCGGGGGATGAAGTCGTCGTAGGCGAAGTCCGTGCCGTAGGTGTCCCGGTGATAGGCGTACGTCGGGTTGTTCGGGTCCTGCATCTGGTCCCAGTACCACTCGGCGTACTGCACCCCGACCGGCGCCCACGCGGGCACCGCGTAGACGCCCCAGTGGATGAAGATGCCGAACTTGGCGTCGTTGAACCAGTACGGGGCCCGGTGGCCGGCCAACGAGGTCTCGGCGGGCTGGTAGTCGGCGGTGCCGAGGGTCAACGTGCTCTTGTCCGCGGCGACTTGAGTGCCGCGGCCGTGAACGCTCACCGTGCCGTCCTGCGCGGTGCCGGGGGCGGTGCCGGTGCGGTTGCGGATGCCGACGTGGACGCGTGCCTGTTCGCCGGGGTCGAGGCGGCGGATGCGGGCGGGCTCGACGGTGCGGGCGCCGGGGACGTCGACGCGCACGGACACCGCGTCGCCCGCCAGGATCGCGACGGTACCCGCGTTGACGACGGTGGCCTCGACGCTCTGGGCGCCGGAGGCGTCGAGCAGGGAGTTGGTGGAGCGGGCGTCGCGCAGGGCAAGGGCCCGTCCCTGGGCCACGGGCTGGAGGGAGAGCGCGAAGACGTGCAGGGCGGTCTTGCCGGCCTCGGCCGGGTTGGTGACCGGCAGGGTGAGGGCGACGGCCTCGCGCTGCGGGTCGATCCACACCTCCGAGGTGCCGATGCCGACGCTGTGCGCGTCCTTGCCGCCGTCGGGCTGGTAGCGGTACGGCGCCGACAGCGATCCGCCCACCGCGTACCAGTCGCCGCCGCTCAGGCCCGCGGTACTGGTCGTGCCGTCGGCGTAGTGGACGGTGGCCGTGCCGGCGGCGTTGCCGTAGCTGCCGGAGGTGAGGAAGACGGCCGACAGGTAGCGGCCCTGCGGAAGGCCGACGCGCTGGCCCAGCGCGACAACGTTGTTCTTGGCGCCCGCCGTCGCGGCGGGGAAGTCGAAGGGGACGCCGTCGACCTCGATCCGGCCGGCCGGGAGTTCCTCGCCCGGGAACGTGTAGCCGGAGCCGTCGAAGTCACCGCCCCGGGCGGCGGCGGTGTCGATGCCATCGTTGTCGAACAGGGCGTCGAGCGGTACCGGGATCGGCACCGGTACCGGAACCCAGGACGACGCGGCCGCCGCACCGGCGGTCCGCCCGCCGGTCGCCTCGGCGGCGGGGGCCCCGGCCGTCGCGGCATGCGCCCCGGCCGGCGCGGCGAGGGGCAGGGCGGCCGCCGCGACGGCCCCCGCCGCGACCTCGAGAACCTGACGTCTTGGGTAGGGAGGCATGCTCATGAGCGGCTCCATTCATCGGATGTCTGATGATTGAGCGGGCCCAGGGGCCTGTCAATGGGGCGTGCACTGACGGGAGTTGAGCCAGTCGTCGGATGACCTGCGAGGTCGGCACTGACCTGGGCGAGCGGCCCGCAGCGCACCGGATCACCGTCTCCGGACGCGTGGACTCTCGACGCGAAGCCCGCGGCGGGGCAGAGTGCCCTTTCGTACCGACGAGTAAGCAAATTTTCCGCACCCCCCGAGGAGCGCCCGTGACCAACTGGGCCGGCCGGACCGCCGCCGAGATCGCCGCCGCCGTACGCGAGAAGCAGGTCACCCCCCGGGAGGTGGTCGCCGCGCATCTGGAGCGGATCACCCGCCTGGACGGGCGGATCGGCGCGTTCCGCAAGGTCCGGGCCGAGGCGGCACTGGCGGAGGCCGACGAGCTCGCGGCCCGCGCCGACCTCGCCGAACTCCCCCTCGCCGGGGTGCCGTTGGCGGTCAAGGACAACCTGCCGGTACGCGGGGAGGCACACCGGGACGGTTCGGCCGCGACACCGGACACGCCCGCCGACGCGGACCATGTCACCGTGGCGCGGCTGCGGGCGGCGGGCGCGGTGGTCATCGGGCTGACGAACGTGCCCGAGCTGTGCGTCTTCGGCACCACCGAGGGGGTCAGCGGCATCACCCGCAACCCCTGGGACACCGGGCGCAGCGCGGGCGGCTCCTCGGGCGGCAGCGCGGCCGCGGTCGCCGCCGGGCTGGCTCCGATCGCCCTCGGCAACGACGGCATGGGCTCGCTGCGGATCCCGGCGGCCAACTGCGGTCTGGTCACCATCAAGCCGGGGTTCGGCGTGGTGCCGGCCGGGATCGGCAACGGCGACTGGTTCGGCATGTCGGAGAACGGCCCGCTGGCGACCACCGTGGCGGACGCCCGGCTGATGCTCTCGGTGCTGGCGGAGCAGGAGTTCGAGGGCGCCGGGCAGCGCACACCGCGGAGGATCGCCGTGTCGCTGCGCAGCCCGCTGGTCGGCGTGACCGTCAGCAAACCGTATACGAACGCGGTGACGGAGGCGGCCGGGCTGCTGGCGGGCACCGGACACGAGCTGCGGCGCGCCGAGCCGCCGTACCCGGCGTCGATCGGTGTCACCGCGCTTCGGCACTGGACCGCCGGGACGGCCGTGGACGCCGCCGATCTGGACCCCGCCCTGCTGGCCCGGCGGACCCGGGTGCACGCGGCCATCGGGCGCCGCTTCCTGCGCGGGGTCCAGGCGGGCGACGCCCGTGAGCGGCTGCGCGCCCGGCTCGCCCCGTTCTTCGCCGAGCACGACGTGCTGCTGACCCCGGCCCTGGCCCGCCGCTCCCCGCGGGCGGCCCCCTGGCACGAGCGGGGCTGGCTGCGCAACGCCCTGGCCGGTTCCAACTACTCCCCCCTGACCCCGGCCTGGAACCTCACCGGCTGGCCGGCGATGTCGGTCCCGTTCGGCACGCTGCCGTCGGGCGCCCCGTGCGCCGTACAGCTGGTCGGCCGGCCGGGCTCGGAGGCGGTCCTGCTGGAGGTGGCCCAGCAGCTGGAGACGCTGCGGCCTTGGCAGCGGACGGCGCCTGTCGACTGAGGCACTCACGTGGCAGCGCCGAGACGGGCCGTCGTTCATCCGCGGCGCCGTCGTGGCTGGTCGCGCCCACGCGGCGGTAGCCGCACATGCGATGCAGCCCCGCGCCCATTCGGGGCGCTACGTCAGGTCGTCAAGGGCACCCGAGCGGATGAGGTCCACCACGGCCGCGATGTCCGCGTCCATCCGCCGGTCCGTGTCGACGAACGGCGCGCGGGCCCGGATCAGCTCGTACGCGGCCCGGGTCCGCGAAGCCATGAGCTCGGCCCCGCGCAGGTCCAGCGCCTGGCAGGCGGTGAGCAGGTGGATCGCCGCGACCTCCGCCACCAGGCGGATGACCGTGCGCGCGTCACGGGCCGCGAGCGGCGCCATGCTGACCTTGTCCTGGTTGTGGGCCTCGGTGGACCGGGAGAACACGCTGGCCGGGTTCGTGCCCTTCAGCGCCTCCGCCGTGACGGCCGAGCACGCCGGCTGCATCCCCTTGAAGCCGTGGTGCAGCCCGGCCTCCCAGGAGTCCTGCTCCGCGGGGACGATCAGGTTGGGGGTGAGCCCGTTGTTGAACTTCTCGTCCACGAGAGGCTCGACCTGCCGGTCCAGCAGGTCGGCGATGTTGGCCGCGGCCGTCTTGAGCGAGTCCATGGCCTGGACCACGTGGCCGCCGTAGGAGTTGCCGCCGCTGTGCACGGTGCCGCCCTCCACGTCGAACAGCGGGTTGTCGTTGGAGGAGTTGATCTCCGTGCTCAGCCACCGGGTCACCCAGGTCGCGGTGTCGATCAGCACGCCGATGACATGGGGTGCGCAGCGGATCGAGTAGCGGTCCTGGATGCTGCGGCGCAGGTGCTGGAAACCGGCCTCGTCGAGCGGGTCGTTGAGGTCCAGCACCTGGCTGTGCGGGAGGGCCAGCCGGGAGTCGGCGAGCAGCCGGGCGATCAGCTCGGCGCCGGCGAGTTGTCCGGGGTGCGGCTTCGCCTCGTGGATGAACGCGGCGAAGTGCCCCCGGTTGCCCAGCAGCGCCTCGGAGGCCATCGCCGTGCACAGGGCGGCGACCGAGGCGAGCCGTTCGGCTGCGACGGTGGCGAGGACCGCGAAGGCGGAGCTGAACGAGGTCCCGTTGATCAGGGCCAGCCCGTCCTTCGCCTCCGGCACCAGCGGTTCCAGCCCGAGTTCGCGGAAGACCTCGGAGGCCTCGCGCACCTCGCCGCGGAACCGGACCCTGCCGGATCCGGTCAGCACGGAGGCGATGTAGCACAGCGGGACCAGGTCGCCGCTGGCTCCCACCGAGCCGCGCTCGGGGACGACCGGCAGCAGAGGAGGCTACGCACGGCCGAGTCACGGGGTTAAGGGGACTTTTCGCACCTCGCGGTGCCCGTGTGACGCGCGGGACGCGAGGGCGCGAGGGGGCGAGGGCGCGGGGTGGTCGCTGCGGGTGTGACGGGAGTACTGCGGCTTCTTCGGCAGTACTGCGGCGTCCTCGGCAGTGCTACGGCGTCCTCGGCAGTGCTACGGCGTCCCCGGCAGTACTACGGCGTCCTCGGCAGTACTACGGCTTCTTCGGCTCGGTCATGCGGCGGGCCGCCTCGACGACCGCCGTACGGTGCAGGGCCAGCCGCTCCGCGGGCCAGGACTCACTCGCCTCCTTGGGGTCGACGCCCTCGGCGGCCCAGAACCAGGCCTGGGCCGCGGCGAGCACCATGGTGAGGAGGTCGTCGGGGGCCATGGCCGGGTCGAGGTCGCCGCGCTGCTGCGCCTCGGCCACCAGGGCCGCCTTGTTCCGGAACGCGTCCTGTTCGAGTCCGGTGGCGGAGGGCCGCTCCAGCAGTTTCCACAGGCGCAGGCGCATCAGGTCCGGGCGTGCGACCAGGTGGTCGAAGATCGCGCCGGCGTATCCGGGCAGGTTCCCGACGTCGAACGGCACGGACTCGGCGCCCGCCGTCATCGCCCGTTGCAGCACCGCGTCGAAGAGCTGTTCCTTGTTGCCGAAGTAGACGTAGATCAGTCGCTTGTTCGCCCCTGCGGCCTCGGCGATCCGGTCCACCCGGGCACCGGCGATGCCGTAGGCGGCGAACTCGCTGAAGGCCGCGTCGAGCAGCCGGGCCTTGGTGGCGCTGGAATCCCGTGACATGACCACCACCCTAGCAAGTAACTATCCAGTTATTGACATCGATGACGAGCAGGCCTACGGTCAACGTATCTATCCAGTTAGTTATGGGTCCGGGCACGGATCCGAACGCGGAAACGAGGAACCTCATGGAACAGCGCGCACTGGGCGGCCAGGGCCTGACCGTCGGCGTCCAGGGCCTCGGCCTCATGGGTATGAGCGCCTTCTACGGCGCCACCGACGAGACCGAGTCGCTGGCCACCGTCGACCGGGCGCTGGAGCTCGGCGTCACCCTGCTGGACACCGCCGAGAGCTACGGCCCCTTCGTCAACGAGCAGCTGCTCGGCAAGGCGCTGGCCGGGCGCCGGGAGGCCGCCGTGGTCGCCACCAAGACCGGCGTGGAGATCACCGACGAGGGTCAGGTGGTCGGCCTGAACGGCACGCCGGAGTACGTGCGCCACGCACTCGACCGGTCGCTGCGCCACCTCGGCACCGACCACGTCGACCTCTACTACCTGCACCGCATCGACCCCAAGGTGCCGATCGAGGAGACCGTCGGCGCCCTGGCCGAGCTGGTCGACGAGGGCAAGATCGGGCACATCGGTCTCTCCGAGGCCTCCGCGCAGACCATCCGGCGGGCCCACGCGGTCCACCCGGTCGCCGCCCTGCAGATCGAGTACTCCCTCTTCGAGCGCGGCATCGAGCACGACGGCGTCCTGGACACCCTCCGGGAGCTGAACATCGGCCTGGTCGCCTACTCCCCGCTGGGGCGCGGCTTCCTGTCCGGTGCGATCACCAGCCCCGACGACTTCGCCGCGGACGACTGGCGCCGTACCGACCCGCGCTTCCAGGGCGAGAACTTCCGGCGCAACCTCGACGTGGTCCGCGAGGTCCGCCGGCTCGCCGCCGACAAGGGCGTCACCCCCTCCCAGCTGGCCCTCGCCTGGGTCCAGCAGCAGGGCGCGGTCGCCATCCCCGGCACCAAGCGCCGCCGCTACCTGGAGGAGAACATCGCCGCCACCGAAGTGACCCTCACCGCCGAGGACCTCGCTGCCATCGAGGCGGTCGCCCCGCACGGCGCGGTCACCGGCGAACGCTACGCGCCGGAGCACATGGGAACCCTGAACGGCTGACGGCCGACACCTCCCTCCGGGGCGAACCCCGGCCACACCCCCCACTCATCCACAGGAGAAACCCCTCATGTCCGTACCCCAGAACCCCGCCGTCCTCGGAGCCACCACCACCGCCGCCGAGGTCGTCGACGGCGTCGACCTGCACGGCCGCCGGGCCGTGGTGACCGGAGCAAGCTCCGGCATCGGCGTGGAGACGGCCCGCGCGCTCGCCTCGGCCGGCGCCGACGTCACCCTGGCCGTACGCAACACCGAGGCGGGCAACCGCGTCGTCGCCCGCCTGGAGGCCGAACTTCCGGCCGGCTCGGGCGAGTTGACCGTGGGACGGCTGGACCTGGCCGACCGGTCGACGGTCGCGGCCTTCGTGGCCGACTGGCAGGGCCCGCTGCACATCCTGGTCAACAACGCCGGTGTGATGGCCCCGCAGGAGATCACCCGCACCCCCGACGGCCGCGAGCAGCAGTTCGGCGTCAACCACCTGGGCCACTTCGCCCTGACCACCGGCCTCCACCGGGCGCTCGCGGCGGCGGACGGCGCCCGGATCGTCTCGGTCAGCTCCACCGGCCACCTCTTCTCCCCCGTCGTCTTCGACGACCTGGACTACCGGTTCCGCCCCTACGACCCGTGGACCTCCTACGGCCAGTCGAAGACCGCCAACATCCTGTTCGCCGTCGCCGCCGCGGAACGCTGGGCCGACGACGGCATCACGGCGAACGCCCTGATGCCGGGCAACATCGCGGACACCAACCTGGCCCGGCACATGGACCTGCAGGAGATCGCCGACTTCATCGCCTCGGGCGCCATCGCGCTCCCGCCGCAGAAGACCGTGGAACAGGGCGCCGCGACCTCGGTGCTGCTGGCCGCCTCGCCGACGGTGGCGGGCGTCAGCGGCCGCTACTTCGAGGACTGCGCGGAGGCGAAGCCGGTCACCGAGCGCGGCACCAACGTCGGCGGAGTCGCGCCGTACGCCCTGGACCGGGACAACGCGGCCCGGCTGTGGCACGTGTCCGAGGCGCTGATCGGCTAGGCCGCAGGGAACGGCAGTCGGGTCACAGGGCGCGGTACATGATGTGCAGGCCGACCGGTCCGTGCTTCGGGTGGTCGAAGGCCCCCGGGACCGTGCCGAGGATCGTGAAGCCGAGGGAGGTCCACAGGGCCGCGGCGGGGTTGGTCTCGACGACGGCGTTGAAGACCATCGCCCGGTAGCCGTGCGCCCGGGCCTCGGCGAGGACGTGCTCGGCGAGCGCGCGTCCGATGCCCTGACCGCCCCGGTCGGGGTCGACCATGAAGCCGGCGTTGGCGACACCCGCGGCGGGGCCCCCGTAGTTGGGGGTCAGGTAGGCGGAGCCTACGACGGCTCCGGTGGGGTCCTCGGCGACGTAGACACGTTTCGCCGGGCTCATCCACAGGGCGCGGGCCGCCTCCTGAGAGGTCTCGGGGTCCCAGCCGTAGGTCTCGGCGGCGGCGACGATCCGGTGCCAGAAGGGCCAGATCTGCGGCCAGTCGGCCGCGGTGGCTTCTCTGATCAGCATGGGCGTGAGTCTCGCACGCCCATGCGCGTCGGCGATCGCGACGGGACTGACCGACCTGTCAGTCCACGCTCGGCAGGATGTGGGGCTCCGCGAGGTCCTCCTCGTAACCCGCGAGGCGGATCGGGGCGGACCGGGCCCACACGTCGAGGCTGCCGAGCTGTCCGGGCCGCGTGCCCGCGCGCTCCGTGCGTTCCTTGGGGCGCTGCTCGCGATTCGTCTTCTCAGGTGTCACCGCGCACTCCTTATGTGTCGGTCACCCTCGGGGCGTGCCGGACGGTCTGCGTTCCGGTGCCGGGCGCCCGCTCGGGTCTGGATGGAAGGCCAGTTCGGACGCGGTGGCGCCGGTGATTCTCAAGAGAGCAGGCCGTTGTCTGCCGGCTTGTCCCGGGACGGACCGTGGGTGTGGGTGGGACCCCTAGGTGCTGTCCGTCCTCTATAGATTAACCAAATGAGCAGGGGTCCGCTCGATAGGGAGTGCAAACAAGGTGTAACTATCGCGAGTCGTTGCGCACTTCGGCGACCCCGAAATACACCTGTTCGTAAAATGATGCCCCGTTTACGCCCCACCCGCTCGACCTATCCATCCGAACACGTCTTCGATCACGCAACCGGCCGCTCCCTTCACAGGCTGTGCAGTTCAGGTTGCGTTGGCCGGGTCGAAAACTCGACATGATCCGATGGCGCAGGACAACGGCTGTCTCGCGGAAGGACTGACGCATGGAGCTGCGCAGCGTCGAGGAGCTGATGGATCTGCTGTACGCCTGCCGGCACCAGCGCGCCCTGCGCACCGCGGCCCTGCTGCGCCGCGCCCGCCCCGCCGACAAGGAACTCCAGGTGGCGGGCCTGGTGCACGGCGTCGAGGAACTGCTCGGCCCCGCCGACGGCGCCGCACACGCGGTACGCCACCTGCTCGGGGAACGCGTCTACCACCTCGTCCGCGGGGACGGCGCCGCCACCGACGAGGACGTGCTGCGACTGCGCCAGGCCGACGAGGAGAGCCGCACCGCGAGCTTCGACGCGGGCGTCCTGGAGGACTGGCGGACCGTCCTGGAACTGGTCGCCGCCCGCAACTCCCGCCTGGGGGCTGTCGACTGACGTTCCGTCATGAGACGGTACGGCGATGACGTCATCGTACGGGCCGTCGTACGGGCTCAGGGGCCGGGCGGCCGTCGTCACCGGCGGCACCCGCGGCATCGGGCGCGCGGTCGCCGAGGCGCTCGCGGCGGCCGGAGCGCTGGTGTGCGTGAGCGCGCGGGACCCGGACGAGGTACGGCGTACCGCCGCGGAGCTGGGCGGGATCGGCCTGGCCGGCAGCGTCGCCGAGCCGGAGCACGCCCGGGAGCTGACCCGGCTGGCGCTGACCGAGTTCGGGCGGCTGGACGTCCTCGTCAACAACGCGGCGACCAACCGCCCGTACGGCCCGCTCATGGACGCCGACCTGGGCCTGTGGCGGGAGGCGTTCACGGTGAACGTGGAGGCACCGCTGCGGCTGACCCAGTGCGCGTGGCGCGGCTGGATGCGGGAGCACGGCGGCTCGGTGGTCAACATCTGCACGGAGGGCGCGACCCATGTCGGCCCCCACGTGGGTGCCTACGGCACCAGCAAGGCCGCGCTCCTGCACCTGACCCAGCAGCTGGCGGGCGAACTGGCACCCCGGGTGCGGGTGAACTCGGTCTCACCGGGCCTGGTGCGCACGGAGATGGCCCGCTTCATGTGGGAACCCCGCGAACGGGAGATCGCCGACGGCCTGCCGCTCGGGCGGATCGGAGAACCGGAGGACGTGGCGGGGGCGGTGCTGTGGCTGGCCTCGGACGCGGCGGAGTGGGTGACGGGAGCAGACCTGGTGGTGGACGGCGGTACGAGGGTGAGAGCGGCGCGTATCTCCACCTGAAGCGGCGCAGGACTTCCCGATATGCGGCTGCTGCAGTGCCCTGGGGGCGCGGGACTGTTCCGATCTGCGGCTGCCGCCGCGTGGGCGCGACCTGCAGCGTCTCGCGACGCCTCAGGCGCAACCCCCCAGGGGCGCGGGGAACGGTGCGACCAGCCCCCACTCACCCGCACCCGCACGACCAGCCGAAACTCACCACTTACCCGGCGCGTAGTCCTTCAAGAAGACCCCGTACACGTCCTCGCCCTGCTCCCCGAGCACGATCGGGTCGTAGACGCGGGCCGCCCCGTCGACCAGGTCGAGCGGTGCGTGGAAGCCCTCCTCGGCCAGCCGCAGCTTGTCGAAGTGCGGCCGTTCGTCGGTGATCCACCCCGTGTCGACGGAGGTCATGAGGATGCCGTCGGTCTGGAACATCTCCGCCGCGCTGGTCCGCGTGACCATGTTCATGGCCGCCTTGGCCGCGTTGGTGTTGGGGTGCCCGGCGCCCTTGTAGCCGCGGCCGAAGACACCCTCCATCGCCGAGACGTTGACGACGTACGACCGGCCGCGCGCCGCCTTCTTCGCGGCCACCGCCATGGCCGGCCGGAGCGCGCTGATCAGGATGAACGGCGACGTGTAGTTGCAGAGCTGGGTCTCCAGGAGCTCCACCGGGGAGATCTGGTCGATGGTCTGCACCCAGGTGTTGGTGTCGACGACGTCCGGGACCAGGCCGCCCGCGTCGATGGCGGTGCCGTCGAGGTGCCGGGCCACGCTGGCGTTGCCCGCGACCAGCGCGAGGTCGGCGACCTTCTGGGCGTCGAGGCCGCTGGTGCCCAGCGGCAGCGCGGCGAGGCCGTCGACGGCTCCGGAGTTGAAGGCGCCGATGACGTGGTGGGCGGGGAGCTCGCCGGCGGGCAGCGGGGCGCTCTCGCCGTCGACCAGGGCCGCGTAGGCGGCCGGCAGCCGGCGCACGGTCTGGGTGGCGTTGTTGATCAGGATGTCGAGCGGGCCGTCCGCGCTGACCTGCTCCGCCAGGGCGACGGCCTGCGCCGGGTCGCGCAGGTCGATGCCGACGACCTCCAGGCGGTGCAGCCAGTCCGCCGAGTCCTCCATCGCCTTGAACCGGCGGATGGCGTCCTTCGGGAAGCGCGTGGTGATGGTCGTGTGGGCGCCGTCCCGCAGCAGCCGCAGCGCGATGTACATGCCGATCTTGGCGCGGCCGCCGGTGAGCAGGGCACGCTTGCCGGTCAGGTCGGCGCGGGCGTCGCGCTTGGCGCGGTTCAGCTCGGCGCAGTCCGGACAGAGCTGGTGGTAGAAGTAGTCGACCTCGACATAGCGGGTCTTGCAGGTGTAGCAGGAGCGCGGGCGCTGGAGTATCCCGGCGACCCGGCCCTCCTCGGTCCGGGACGAGGGCAGCAGGCCCTCGGTCTCGTCGTCGATGCGCTCGGCGGAGCCGGTGGCGGTGGCCTCGGTGACCGACCTGTCGTGGGCGGTCTTGGCGGCCCGGCGCTCCTGGCGGCGGCGCTGCTTGACCGTGCGGTAGATGCCGGCCGTGGCCCGGCGCACCGCGATGGCGTCCGGGTGGTCGACCTCCAGCTCGTCCAGTTCGGCGAGCACGCCGAGGCAGACGGCGAGCCGCTCGGGGTCGATGCCGGGGCCGTGGACCACGGCCTCGTCCGCGGCCTCGTCCACGGCCCGCACCGCGTCCTCGGCCGCCGGGCCGTCCTGTGTCACCGTCATCGCGCTGCCGCTTCCCTGGTCCACCAGCGGCGCTCCGTATCGCGCCCGCTTTCGAACCGGGAATTTTACGGAGCGCCGGGCAATACCTCCAAACCCGACCGGATCATGGGTCGCAGACCGCGATCAGCGAGTCCACCTCGTCGGTGACGGCGCGGGCCAGCACGTCGAGGTCGGGGACGGCGCTCGCGTCGGCGACCAGGCCGTAGTGGACGCGGTTGCGGTAGGTGGAGATGGCGACGGCCAGGGACTGACCGGGCGCGAGCGGGGCCAGCGGGTAGACGGCGGTGAGCGGGTGGCCGCCGAGGCGCAGGCCGACGCCGGGCAGCGGCACGCTGGTGACCAGGATGTCGAACCAGAGCCGGGCGGCCTGGCCGACGAGCGGCCCGCCGAGCCGGTGCCCGAGCGCGGGCACGTGGTCGGCGAGCAGGGCGACGGCACCGGCGCCCCGGTTGGGGCCGGCGTCCTTGTTGCGGACCATCGCCGTGCGGACGCGGTCGAGGCGGGCGATCGGGTCCGGGTTGTCGACCGGGAGCCGTATCAGGTACCCGGAGAGCCGGTTGCCCTGTGGGGCCACGGTGCGCGGGCGGCGCTTGGAGACGGGGATCAGGGCGCGCGGGGCGACGCCCTCGGTGCCGTCGCCGCGCTCGACCAGCCAGCGGCGCAGGGCGCCGGCGACGACGGCGATCAGCACGTCGTTGACGGTGCCGCCGACGGCCTTGCGGACCCGGTGCACGTCGTCGATGTCGAGGTCCACCCCGGCGACGCTCCGGGTGCCGGTGGGCTCGGACGTCAGCGCGGCCGAGGAGCTCACCCCGAGGGCGGACAGGGCGACGGAGGCGCCGATGTCCAGTGCCCGGCCCACGTCCGAGAGGGCGCCGCGCACCAACTCGGGCAGCCTGCGCACGTCGGGCAGTGCCAGCATCGGGCGCGGCGGTTCGATCGAGCGGGGCGCGCGCACGGGCAGGTCGAGCGGGTCCATGACGCCGGCGGCCAGCTTGAGGGCGCGCAGCCCGTCGGCGAGGGCGTGGTGGAACTTGAACAGCACCGCGAAGGACACCCCATCCTCGCCGGGCAGCACATGCGCCTCCCACGGCGGCCGGTCGCGCTCCAGCGGACGCTCCATCAGCCGGCCCGCCACGGCCTGGAAGTCCGAGGTCGGGGCGTGCAGCCGGACGTGGTTGAGGGGGTCGAAGTCCGGGTCGGTCTCGCGGGCGGCGCCGCCGAACCCGAGCGGCTGCCAGACGTCGCGGATGCGCATGCGCAGTCCGGGCACGGCGGCGGCACGGGCGGCGAGCAGGTCGGCGGCGTGTGCGCCGGCGGTCGGCGAGTGCGCCGAGAAGACGCCGAGCGCGCCGAGGTGCATCGGGTGCTGGTCGGACTCGATGTTCCAGAACGCCAGATCGAGAGGGGCGAGCAGGTCAGCATTAGCAGTCTTCAAAGGGGGTGCCTCGCGTCGACGGAGGGTGGATCAGCAGTCAAACGCCGACTCATGATTACGGTCAAGTACGATCACGCTACGCTCAGTTAACAGCAGATTAAGTCCCGCCTCCTCCGAAAGAGGCGGGGCTCATGGGGCACCTGAGGTCACTTCAGCGCCGGTGGCGCCGCCTCGGGTGACGTACCCCACTCCGACGGGCGCGGGCCGACCGTGAACGCCAGTGACCGCAGGGAGCGCAGCGCACCGGTCGTCAGATACGTACGGCCGTAGTCGGTACCGTCGGCGCGGGCCTTCTGGATGTACCGGTGGTCGGCGGAGGTGCCCGGCGCGGTCACCGTGAACCCGCCGCTCGGCCAGTAGCGGCGGTCGAGGCGGACGTCGGCCCGGTCGAAGACGGGCGTGGACAGGCCCCAGGTGCCGTAGCCGGGCTGCACCGGGAAGAGGCCGAGGGACGACAGGACGTTCCAGGCGGACATGGTGCCGAGGTCGTCGTTGCCGGTCATCCCGGTCGGCCCGTCGGTGAACAGGGTCAGCGCCGCGTGCACCACGTCGGTGGTCTTCCAGGGCTGGCCGGTGGAGAGGTAGGCGTACGGGGCGATCAGGTCGGGCTCGTTCATCGGGTTGTAGACGGCCGCGTTGTAGTAGGCGTACGCGTTGCCGTGCACCCACACCTCGCGCGCGGTCCTCGCCGGGTCGGCGAGCAGCCTGTCGTAGGCGAAGAAGGAGTCGAGCCGGGCGTTGGCGGCGCGCTCGCCGCCGATCAGGGAGATCACGCCGGGCAGGTCCTGCGGGACGAGCCACTGGTACTGCCAGGCGGTGCCCTCGTGGAAGCCGATGCCGCGGGCCGGGTCGGGGTCGCCGGTGAAGGCGCCGGAGGCGTCGCGGGCCCGGAAGAAGCCGGTGGAGGGGTCGAAGACGTTGCGGTAGTTCTGCGCCCGGGTGGCGTAGCGAGCCGCGTCCGCGCCGTGGCCGAGGTCCCGGGCCATCTGCCCGAGCATCGCGTCCGACAGCGCGTACTCCAGGGTGACGGAGGCGCCGTGGTCGTAGTCGGAGTCGCCCACCTTGGTGTGCGGGCGGCCCTTGAGGTACGGCGCGAAACCGTCGGCGAGGTACTCGGCGTTGGCCTCGCGGCCGACCCCGGCGTTGGCGGCCGGCGGCACCCCGTCGGCGTTCTTCCGCAGCGCCCGGTAGGCCCGCTCCTCGTACCCCTTGAGCAGGCCCGTCTGATAGGCGGTGGTCAGGAACGGGGTGACCGGGTCGCCGGACATGATGTTCGTCTCGACCGTGCCGTAGCCCCACTTGGGCAGCCAGCCGCCCTCCTCGTCGACCTTCAGCACCGACAGGGCCATGTCCCGGGCCTCGCGCGGGGCGAGCAGGGCGAGCGCCTGGGCCTGGGTGCGGTAGGTGTCCCAGAGCGACCAGTTCTGGTAGTAGGTGAACCCCTGCGCGCGGTGGATCCGGCGGTCCCAGCCGGTGTAGCGGCCGTCGGCGTCTCCGCCGACGTTGGGCGCGAGGAAGGTGCGGTACAGGGACGAGTAGAAGGTACGGCGCAGGGTCGGGGAGCCGCCCTGGACGCGGATGCCGCCCAGCCGCCGCTCCCAGGCGTCCCGGGCCTGCCGCCGTACCGTGTCGAACGAACGTCCGCCCTCGGCGCGCAGATTGACCTCGGCGCCCTGTGCGTCGACGTACGACAGGGCGGTGGTCGCCTCGACCTTACGGTCCCGGGTGGTGTCGAAGCGGACGTAGGCGCCGTGGGCTCCGGTGCGGGCGCCGGGGGTGACCGTGCTGCCGTTCCAGGTGCCGTACGCGGTGAAGGGACGGCTGAAGCGGGTGACCGTGTAGACGGTGTACGGGGCGGTCTCCCGGCAGAAGCCATGGCCGGTGATCCGGGTGCGGACGGTGTGGTCGTCCAGGATCTCGACCTCGCTGCTGACCGGCTTGTGCAGTGCCTGGTGCGCGTTGAACAGGACGTTCGCCCGGTCGGTGGCCGGGAAGGTGTAGCGCTGAACGCCGGTGCGGGCGGTCGCGGTCAGCTCGGCGGTCACACCCGAGTCGAGGCCGACCCGGTAGTAGCCGGGGCTCGCCGCCTCGTCGGCATGGCTGAACCCGGCGGCGTACTTGGCGTAGTCCGTCTGCGTGACGTCCCCGGTGGTGGGCAGCACGGGCAGGTCGCCGCCGATGGCGCAGCCGACGCCGGAGAGGTGGACCAGGGAGAAGCCGCGGATCCGGTGCTGGGAGTAGTCGTAGCCGGTGCTGTGCCCGGTGTCCGGAGAGAGCTGCACCATCCCGAAGGGCACGGCCGCGCCGGGGAACGTGTTGCCCTCGTCCTGGCTGCCGATGAAGGGGTTCACCAGGTCGGCGAGGTGGCCGTCGGTCGGTTCGGCGGCCCCTGCCGCGGGGGTGGCGAGCAGCGCGGACGCTGTCAGCGCCCCGGCGAGGCACAGCCGTGTGCGCCGGAGAGCCGCGGTGGTATGTGACATACCACTGGTCCCTCTCATGTCGGATGACCTCCGAAGTTCGACATTGCTGTCTGCATCGTGAGGGGAGAGGTCCGCAAAGTCCGGCAAATGACGGTTTTTCACTCGCAGCGCGTCGCGCCCGAGTTCAGGTGTGCGCAGGTGAGTCCCAGGAACGGCTCGATCTCGGCCCGCCGGTGTGGCCTCGGCGGCCCATGGGCGTCACAAAGCCGAGCCGCCGGACACGTCGATGCACTGCCCCGTCACCCAGCGGGAGTCCGAGGAGGCGAGGAAGGCCACGACGTCCGCGACGTCCGCGGGTTGCCCCATCCTGCCGAACACGGAGAACGCGGCGTGCTGAGCCTCGGCCTCGGGCGTTGCCCAGCGCCTTCGGTTCAGGTCCGTCTTGACGAAGCCCGGTGCCACACAGTTCACCGTGATCTGCCTGGTCCCCAGTTCCTTGGCGAGCGTGTGCGTCAGAGCCTCCAGGGCCGCCTTGGCCATGGTGTAGGCGAGGGAGGACGGGAGGGCGACACGGGTGGCCGCCGAACTGATGTTGATGATGCGGCCGCCCTCGCGCAGTATCGGAAGTCCTTCCTGCACGAGAAAGAGCGGCGCCCTGGCGTGGACGGCCATGAGCCGGTCGAAGTCCTGCGGGGTCACCTCGCGGACACCGCCGCCGATGTTGAAGCCGGCGTTGTTGACCAGGATGTCCAGCGCGGTCGGCTCGCCCAGTGCGCGCAGGCCGACGTCGAGCCGCTCGTACACCGTTCGGATGTCGTCGGCCGCGTCGAGCGGACCATGCACGGGAAAGGCGTGCCCGCCGGCCTCGGTGATCAGTGCGACGGTCTCCCGGGCCGAGGACTCGTCACTGCCGTAGTGCACGGCGACGAGCGCACCGTCCGCCGCGAGACGGCGGGCGATGGCCCGGCCGATCCCGCGCCCGGCGCCGGTGACCAGAGCCGTTCTGCCGTTCAGCGTACCCATCGTCACTCCGTACCTACGTCAACACACCTTGCAGAACACGGTCGAGCGCCGCCCGGCCCGCGGGTCCCCAGGCCGGCTTGCCGCCGGGAAGGCCCCGGTCCCCGCTCTGGCCCATGAGGATGAGGAAGAGGCTCTTCATGGCGGCCAGCCCGCGGGCGCGCCGGATCGTCGCCTCGTCCGCAGACGCGTACACCTCGAAGAACCGTGAGCCCGCGCCCGCGGGAAGCAGCACCCATGCGGCCGCCAGGTCCCACGCCGGATCGCCGGCGAACATCGCGTCGAAATCGATCACGCCCGAGAGCGTCCCGTCCGCGACGACGACGTTCGCGGGATGGAGGTCACCGTGCAGCCATACCTGCGGGCCCTCCCACTCGGGGGCCGCGACAGCGTCGTCCCAGACGGCCCGGACGGCACGGGCGTCGGCGGAAAGACCGCCGGGGGCGATGGCGCGCAGGAACTCCTCGAAGCCGCCCGTGCACTCCTTGGGGTGAGCGCCGCGGTCCGTACTGGCCGGCGCCTCGGCGGGCGCCTCCACATGGAGCGCCCTGAGGAAGCCCGCCAGGGTGTCTGCCGCGTGGTCGCCGCGACTGATCGAGGTGTGGTCCAGCGGCTCGCCGTGAACCCACGTCATGACGCTCCATGGCTTCGGAAAGCGCGCGGACGGTTCGCCGATCCGCACGGGTGTCGGAACCGGGAGCGGAAGGCGCGGGGCCAGGACGGGCAGCCACCGGCACTCCTTGCGCAGGAGATCCGGGGCACCTTCCATGCGCGGCATACGCACGGCCAACTCGTCCCCGAGGCGCCACATCTGGTTGCCCCAGCCGCCCGCCACCTCGCGGACGGGCAGCCCCGCAAGGTCCGGATGCTGGTCCTCTAGAAGACCGTGCACCAGCTCTGCGGTGATCTCGATCCCGGAGTCGGTCATACGAAGGCACACTACCGAGTCCGGCGCCGACTCCGGCAGTTCGAGGCCTCGAGCAGCAAGGCCTCAAGCAGCGAGGCCTCGAGCAGCTCCTACGTGACCAGCTGTCCCTTCCCGAGGCCGATGACCCCGCCCTTGGAGACGGTGTACAGCTCCGCGTCCCGGTCGGGGTTGACGCCTATCGTCGCGCCCGGCGGGACCTCGACGTTCTTGTCCAGGACCGCGTTGCGCACCACCGCGCCGCGGCCCACGATGACGTTGTCGTGCAGCACCGACCCCTGGACCACCGCGCCCGGGTCGACCCGCACACCGGGTGACAGCACGGACCGGGTGACCTGGCCCCGGATCAGGCAGCCGGCGCTGATGATGGACTCGCTCGCCATGCCGCCCGAGTTGAAGCGGGCCGGGGAGAGCTGGTTGGAGTGGGTGTAGATGGGCCAGCTGCGGTTGAAGAGGTTGAAGGCGGGCCGCTCGGCGATCAGGTCCATGTGGGCGTCGTAGTACGCGTCGAGGGTGCCGACGTCCCGCCAGTAGCCGCGGTCGCGGCTGGTCTCGCCGGGGACGTGGTTGGTGCCGAAGTCGTAGAGCTGGGCCTCACCGCGGGCAGTGAGCTGGGGCAGGATCGAGCCGCCCATGTCGTGTACCGAGTCGTCGTCCTCGGCGTCCCGGTGCAGGGCCTCCACCAGGGTCTTGGTGGTGAAGATGTAGTTGCCCATGGAGGCGAAGACGCAGTCCGGGGCGTCCGGCAGGCCCGGCGGGTCGGCGGGCTTCTCCAGGAAGGTCTCTATCGTCTGCCCGTCCGAGCCCGGAGTCATCACGCCGAACGCCGAGGACTCCGCGCGCGGGATGCGGATGCCCGCGACCGTGACGCCGGCGCCGCCCTCGATGTGCTGCTGCAGCATCTGCCGGGGGTCCATGCGGTAGACGTGGTCGGCGCCGAACACCGCGACGTAGTCGGGCTGTTCGTCGTGGACGAGGTTGAGGGACTGCAGGAGGGCGTCCGCGCTGCCCAGGTACCAGCGCGGGCCGAGCCGCTGCTGCGCCGGGACCGGGGTGACGTAGTTGCCGAGCAGGCTGGACATCCGCCAGGTGGTGGTGATGTGCCGGTCCAGCGAGTGCGACTTGTACTGCGTCAGCACGCAGATGCGCAGCACGTCCGCGTTGACCAGGTTGGACAGCACGAAGTCGACCAGGCGGTAGGTACCGCCGAAGGTGACCGCTGGTTTGGCCCGGTCGGCTGTGAGCGGCATCAGGCGTTTGCCCTCTCCGCCGGCCAGCACGATCCCGAGTACCGAAGGTCCACCACGACGCATGGCCGCTCCCCTCACCCTGGTGCTCCATGCTTGCCCTGGGAGCACATCCGCTAAGCCTGCACCGGGATCGCGTCGAACAGGCGGCCTGTTCGTTACGCCTGTCGTTACGCCTGCTTGAGGATCTCCTCATAGAGCCGGACCGTGCGCCGGGCCACCGCGTCCCACCCGAACTCCCCGACGGCGCGCTCGCGTCCGGCCTCGCCCATCCGCCGGGCCGTCTCCCGGTCGCCGACGACGGCGTCCAGCGCCCGCGCCAGACCCCCCTCGAAGTCGTCGTCCAGGTCGACCAGCAGGCCGGTCTTGCCGTCCTCGACCACCTCGGGGATACCGCCGACCCGGGACGCCACCACGGGCGTGCCGCAGGCCATCGCCTCCAGGTTGACGATGCCGAGCGGTTCGTAGACCGAGGGGCAGGCGAAGACGGCCGCGTGGGTGAGGAGTTGGATGACGTCGGCGCGCGGCAGCATCTGCGGGATCCAGTGCACGCCCTCGCGGACCCGGCTCAGCTCCGCGAACAGCTCGCGGAACTCCCGGTCGATCTCGGGCGTGTCGGGTGCCCCCGCGCACAGCACGACCTGCGCCGCCGGGTCGATGTCCCGTACCGCGCGCAGCAGGTGGGGGACGCCCTTCTGGCGGGTGATCCGGCCGACGAACAGCACGTACGGGCGGCCGGGGTCGATGCCGATCCGGGCGAGGACGTCGGTGGCGTGGTCCGGGCGGTAGAGGGCGGTGTCGATGCCGTTGTGCACGACGTGGACCTTCGCCGGGTCCAGGGCGGGGTAGCAGTCGAGGATGTCCGTGCGCATCGCCCCGGACACCGCGATCACGCCGTCGGCGGCCTCGATGGCGCTGCGCTCGGCCCAGCTCGACAGGGCGTAGCCGCCGCCGAGTTGCTCGGCCTTCCAGGGGCGCAGCGGTTCCAGCGAGTGGGCGGTCACCACGTGCGGGACGCCGTACAGCATCTTGGCCACATGGCCGGCGAGGTTGGCGTACCAGGTGTGGGAGTGGACGAGTTCGCGGCCTTCGAGGCCCGCGGCCATCGCCAGGTCGACGGAGAAGGTACGCAGCGCGTCGTTGGCGGTGTCCAGGGCGGACCAGGGGCGGTGCCGGACGACGCCGACCCCGCGGCCCTCGCCCCAGCAGTGCACTTCGAGGTCGACCAGGGGCCGCAACTCACGGGCGAGGAACTCCACGTGAACACCCGCGCCGCCGTAGACGTCCGGGGGGTACTCCCGGGTCAGCAGTCCGACTCGCACCCGCAACCCCTCGCTCTCCACGGCCGGTTGTTCCATGGTCACCCAGATGCGGCGCGCGGGGAAGAGCGCGGTGGTTGTGTGAAACAACAGTCACCGCAGACCCCGCCGCCCGGTACCCGGTAGTAGAGACAGCAGCTGCGGCGCCGGAAGGCCAGGCCGGTGCGGGTGCCGGAGGCGCTCAGCAGGGGGTGTGCGAAGAGAGCGTCGGTGAGGGTACGGGTCCGGGCGGCCGCTTCCGCACGGTTGTTCGCGCGCGCCCAGCGGTCCAGTTCCCGTGCCGCACCGGCCAGCGCCGAGCCCGCGTTGCCCCACAGCAGACCGGCGGCGATCCCGTAGCGGTCCCTCAGGGCCTCCCCCAGGGGTTCGAGATGGCCGGGTACGACGGCTTGCACGACGGTGTCGGCGAGCGCGGCCGGGTCGGCGCCGCCGGGCAGCGGGCGCACCTCGGTGAGCCAGAGGTCGTCGGGGGCGGTGCCGGCGGGGTCCCAGCGGAGCAGGTCCGGGGCGAGGTCGGGGAGGCGGCCGTAGCGGACGGCGCAGCCGAGGGCGACGGACCAGAGCCGCGCGGCCAGCGCCTGGTGGGCGATGGAGGCGGCGACCCGGGGTTCGGAGACCCCGAGACGCCCCGAAACGGCGTCAATACGGAAAGTCAGGGAGTTTTCGTAAACATCCGATGTGAGTTTTTCATAGGCTTTTGCCAGCGTCGCCAGCGCCCCGACCCGTGCCGCGCCCGGGTCTGCGACCTGCGAGCGGACCGTCCGCAGGACGAAGAACCCGCCGAGCGGGCGGAGCGCGGCGAGATCGGGGTCCAGGTCGACGAACGGGTCCACGAACAGCAGTACTACCAGGGTTCCCGGGACCCCTGCGCACGCCTCCTCCACCCGGCGGCCCCCACCCTGGGGATGATCGGGATCCCTTCGTACTCCATCGGTAGTAGGACCCATTGGGTGCTCAGGTACGACGACGGGAAGCAGCCGGACCGGCAGAGTGTTGCTCATGGAAGCCGACCGATCACCGCGCGGGGCCGCGCGGTCCCGCCTGACGCAGAGGAGCCGAGTATGAGTGCCCTCGCGTTGTCCGTGTTGCTTTCCTTCGTCTCCGCCGTCGCCTACGCCGGCGGAGCGATCATGCAGGAGCAGGTGGCGGTCTCCTCCCCCGACGAGCAGTACGCGCCGCTGCGCCGCCCGAGCTGGTGGGGGGCGATGGCGCTCAACGGCCTCGGCGGCCTGCTGCACGTGGTGGCGCTGGCCTACGGGCCGCTGAGCCTGGTCCAGCCGCTGGGCGCGCTCACCATCGTGTTCGCACTGCCCATGGCGGCCCTCTTCGTCGGCCGCAGGGCCGGGACGACCGCCTGGCGGGGCGCGATCATGGCCACCGTCGGTCTGGCGGGTCTGCTCTCCCTGGTCGGGTCCTCCGACTCGCACACCCTGGCCTCCGCGGGGCGGATCGGGGTCGCGGTGGTCACCGGCGCGGCGGTCGTCGCCCTGATGATCGCGGGCCGGGCCGCGCACCGGCACCCGGCGGTGCGCAGCGTGCTGCTCGCCACCGCGTCCGGCATAGCCTTCGGCATGTCCTCGGTGTTCACCAAGGTCGTGGCGATCGACTGGGACGGCGGGATCGCCACGGCCGACCTGCTCTGGCTGTCCGTGATCGGCGCCTACGCCGTCGCGGGCGTCCTGATCTCCCAGGCCGCCTACCGGGGCGGCGGCCTCGCCGCGCCGCTGGCCACGCTGACCGTGGTCAACCCGGTGCTGGCCGCCGCGGTCGGCATCACGATGTTCGGCGAGACGTTCCGCTACGGCGCGACGGGCACCCTGCTGGCGCTGGGCTGCGGTGTGGTGGCGGCGGGCGGCCTGATCCTGCTGACGACCGAGCGCATCGAGCGCGCCCCGCACCCGGACGGGCCGGTGCCGGTGCCGGAGCCCGCCGTGGCCGAGGTGTCGCCCGAACCGCTGGTCGAGGCGCTGGTGGAACTGGCCGAGGCGGGCCTGGCGCAGTCCGGTGCGGCGCGCGCCGACGCGGCGCAGGCGGAGACGGCGGGGGCCGGGTCGGCGGAGGTCCGTTCGGCGGGCGACGGCCCCACGCGTCCCGCGCCGGCACCACTGATCGAGATGCCCCAGCAGCGGTCGGGTTCCGCGGTACCGGACGTGGTGGTCCCGGACGTGCCCGACGTCCTGCTGCCCGCCGCCGACTACGTGCACGGTCCGCTTCTCGACCGGCGCCGTACGCGGGTCACATACTGACGCCGCCGGCCCGGAGATAGGCGACCGGGTCGATGTCCGTGCCGAATCCGGGCCCCGTCCGCACCTCGAAGTGCAGATGCGGGCCCGTGGCGTTTCCGGTGGAGCCCGAGCGGCCGATCCGCTGGCCGGTGGAGACGCTCTGCCCGGCCCGCACGGAGATCGCCGACAGATGGGCGTACTGCGTGTAACGGCCGTCGGCGTGCCGGATCACCACCTGGTAGCCGTACGAGCCGCCCCAGCCGGCCGTGACGACCTGCCCGGCCTCGACCGCCTTGACGGAGGTGCCGGTGGGCGCGAGGAAGTCGACGCCGGTGTGGTAGCCCTTCGACCAGTGCGAACCGGAGGCGTGGTAGGGGGTGCCGATCGGGGCGTCGACGGGGGCGACGAGGGAGTGTCCGGTGCGGGTGGCGGCCGACGTCGTCTCGGTCTTGGTCTTGGTCTTGGTCTTGCCTTTGCTCTTGGCCTGCGTGTGAGGCTTGGTCCTGGTCTCGGCCTTCGTCTGCGGCTCGGCCTTGGCGGCCTGGCCCGTGAGGCTCAGCCGCTGTCCCGGCAGGATCAGGTCGGGGTCGGAGCCGACCGTCGTACGGTTCGCCGCATACAGCCGGTGCCAGCCCCCGGCCACGTCGTGGTCCTCGGCTATCCCGGAGAGCGTGTCGCCGCGCACCACGGTGTACATCTCGGACTGGCCGGCCCGGGACTGCGGCGTGGTCTGCGGCTGTACGTCCCGTACGGAACTCTTCGCCGAGCCCTTCGCGGCGCCCTTCGTGGAACTCTTCGCGGAGTTCGTCGCGGGGCGGGTGGCGGAGCTCTCGGTGTGCACGTCGGGGGTGTCGCCGCCGCGGGTGAGGCCGGCCCGTACCGAACAGACCGGCCAGGCGCCCGGCCCCTGGCCGTCGAGGACCTTCTCGGCGACCGCTATCTGCTGGTCCTTGGTGGCGAGGTCGGCGCGTGGCGCGTATCTCGTGCCCCCGTAGGCCTCCCAGGTGGACTGGGTGAACTGGAGCCCGCCGTAGAAGCCGTTGCCGGTGTTGATGCCCCAGTCGCCGCTGGACTCGCAGGCGGCGACCTTGTCCCAGGTGGACACGGAGGCCGCGTCGGCGCTTGTGGCGGCGGCGAGCGGGAGCGCGAGGCCGGCGCCGCCCGCCGTGACGGTGAGCGAGGCCCGGTTGATCCTGTTCGGCTGGTACCGGCGGTGCCGACCGCGTTCGGCCATGTCTGAAGCCCCCCTCGCCACACGCGTCAGGAAGGCCAAAAGTAAGCGGCCCGAACAGGCCATGACAAGACGGCAATCAGCCGCCTCTTCCGAAGGAATGCGGAGCGCAAACACATTGACGTGCCGTCAGCCCCACGCCTCCCACGGCAGCCGGGAGAAGCGTTTCACGAGGTTACTGAGCCGTTGGGCCCGTGTGATCCGTATCTGCGTGTGCGGCCGGTCGGACGGCGGGTCAGGATGGCCTTTGGGCAATACTGGCGGGCATGAGCGGCGGCAGCATCCCTCGCACGTTCTATGGGATCGACTTGATTCTTGAGGAGCAGTCGGTATGAGCACTTCGGCGCAGATCGGCGTCACGGGTCTCGCGGTCATGGGCCGCAACCTCGCCCGGAACTTCGCGCGCAACGGCTACACGGTGGCGTTGCACAACCGCACGGTGTCGAAGACACACGAGCTGGTGGAGAACTTCGGGGACGAGGGCGACTTCATCGCGGCCGAGACCGCCAAGGAGTTCGTCGAGGCGCTGGAACGGCCGCGCCGGCTGGTCATCATGGTGAAGGCGGGCGGTCCGACGGACGCGGTGATCGAGGAGTTCGCACCGCTCCTGGAACCCGGCGACATGATCATCGACGGCGGCAACGCGCACTTCGCGGACACCAGGCGCCGCGAGAAGGCGCTGCGCGAGCAGGGCATCCACTTCGTGGGCATGGGCGTGTCCGGCGGCGAGGAGGGCGCGCTGCACGGGCCGAGCATCATGCCGGGCGGGCCGAAGGAGTCGTACGACTCGCTGGGCCCGATGCTGGAGAAGATCTCGGCGAAGGCGGCCGACGGTGCGCCCTGCGTGACGCACGTGGGTCCCGACGGGGCCGGGCACTTCGTGAAAATGGTGCACAACGGCATCGAGTACGCCGACATGCAGCTGATCGGTGAGGCGTACCAGCTGCTGCGGGACGTCGCCGGGTACTCCCCCGCGCAGATCGCGGACATCTTCCGTACCTGGAACACGGGCCGGCTGGACTCCTACCTGATCGAGATCACGGCGGAGGTGCTGGCGCACGTGGACGCCGCGACCGGGAAGCCGTTCGTGGACGTGGTCGTGGACCAGGCCGAGCAGAAGGGCACCGGCCGCTGGACGGTGCAGATCGCGCTCGACCTGGGTGTGCCGGTGTCGGGCATCGCCGAGGCGGTGTTCGCGCGCTCGCTGTCCGGTCACGCCGACCTGCGGGCCGCCTCGCGCGGGCTGGCCGGTCCGAAGCCGACGGCGCTGTCCGAGGCGGAGGCGGCGGCGTTCGCGGACCGGGTGGAGCAGGCGCTGTACGCGTCGAAGATCGTGTCGTACACGCAGGGCTTCCACGAGATCCAGGCGGGCAGCGACGAGTACGACTGGAACATCGACCTCGGGGCGGTGTCCTCGATCTGGCGGGGCGGCTGCATCATCCGGGCGGCGTTCCTGGACCGGATCCGTGCGGCGTACGACACGCGGGCGGACCTGCCGAGCCTGCTGTCGGACGAGACGTTCGCGCGGGAGATCGCGGAGGCGCAGGACGACTGGCGTGAGGTGATCATCGCGGCGACGCGGGAGGGTGTCGCCGTGCCCGGGTTCTCGGCGGCGCTGGCGTACTACGACGCGCTGCGGGCCGAGCGGTTGCCTGCGGCGCTCACGCAGGGGCAGCGGGACTTCTTCGGGGCGCACACGTACCGGAGGGTGGACCGGGAGGGGGCGTTCCACACGCTGTGGGGCGGGGACCGCTCGGAGGTCACGGCGTAGGGCCGGTCGTCGGTGTGGGGTGCGGGCGGGCTGCGGTTTCGCGCAGTTCCCCGCGCCCCTGGGGTGGGCTGAGCTCGTGCTTCGGCTGCGGGCTCGTCTCGTTTTTTGCGCCGTTCCCCGCGCCCCCAAGCGGTGGCTGGGCTCGTACTTCCGGTGCGGGCTCGTCTCGTTTTTTGCGCCGTTCCCCGCGCCCCCAAGCGGTGGCTGAGCCCGGTTGTCAGGTGAGGGGTGGGCCCGGTTCCGGGGTGGGGGTGGGGTCTGGGATCGGGGTGGGGGGTGGTGGGGGCGGGGGTGGTGGGGGCGGCGCGGGGGCCGGGGGTGGTTCGGGGGTGGGGACCGGGCTGGGGTAGGGGTCCGGAGGGTGGGGGGCTGGTGCGGGGTCGGGGTTCGGGACTGGGTTTGTCATGGCGTCCTCCGGCCAGTGGCTCGATATCGCCTCTGGGGGTCTACTGCCCCATTTACCCGAGCGGGGCTCGCGCACTCCCCCGGTCGACCGCTGCCGCGCCCGCCGCGAGGCCCGGGCGTGGGCTGGACAGGATCGGGACCGTGGTGGTGGTGAGGTTCGCGGCCGAGGTCATGGAGGCCTGGGCCAGGACGATCACGTCGGCGTCGAGCACGGAGTCCGCCGCCGCTGCCACCAGGCGGGCACATCCCTCGATGTCGCCGGCGTCGAAGCGGGTCCAGGCGTCCGGTACGAGCTCGGCGCGGGCCCGGATCGGGCGGTCCGCGCGGCGGGCCTCGTCGTCCAGCAGGGCCAGGGTGGGCGGCAGGGTGCTCTCGACCGTCGCGAGTACCGCGATGCGGGGGCCCGCCGCCACTGCCGCGGCCGCCATCGGCCGGTCGCCGCGGATGACCGGTACGCCGACCCGGGCGGCCGCCCGCTCCGCCACCTCGCCGATCGTCGAGCAGGTGCAGAGCACGGCCTGTACGCCGGGGGCCGCTGCCTGCCGCAGGGCCGCGGTGACGTCCTCTGCCACCGCTTCGGGGCCCTCCCGGCGGGCCCGGGACAGGAGGTCCGGGGCCACGGAGTGGCGCAGCTCCAGACCCGGGTGGTGCGCGTCGCGCAGGGCGTCGAAGACGGGGACGTGGAGCGGCGAGGTGTGGAGGAGGGCGAGCATCGGGGAGCGCTCAGAAGCGGCCGGGGTGGGCGACCAGCCATTCCTTCGCCGCGCGCAGCAGCTCGGGGTCCGGCGTCGGTGCCACGTCGGGGTGGCGCTCGGCCCATCGGACGACGTACGGGCAGAGCGGGGCCACCGGGGTCTTCTCGCGCTCGGAGATCGCGTACAGCTCGCGGGCGAGGGAACCGGCGATGCCCTTCCCCTCGTGCTCGGGCTCCACGATGGTGTGGACGGGCACGAGGGCCCGGGAGGGCGACTCCAGGACGAAGTACTCGATGTGGCCGACGACTTCGTCGCCGGCGACCGCCTCCAGACGCCCGGCCGCCCGGTCGTCGCGGATCTCGATGTCGCTCATGTCGCCCTCCTGGTCCGCCGGTCAGGCCGAAACGGCCTGCGGGCTGCGCTCCTGGTCCGAGCCCGGTACCGGCTCGGACGGGTCGGCGCCGAGGGCCACGACCCGGTTGTCGTGGTCGACGTGCACGACCCGCGGCCGAAGCGTACGCGCCTCGGCGTCGGTGACCTGAGCGTAGCTGATGATGATCACCAGGTCGCCGGGATGCACGAGATGGGCCGCCGCCCCGTTGATCCCGACGACCCCGGAGCCCCGCTCGCCCTCGATGACGTACGTCTCCAGCCGGGCGCCGTTGGTGATGTCGACGATGTGGACCAGCTCGCCGGGGAGTAGGTCGGCGGCGTCGAGGAGGTCGGCGTCGATGGTCACCGACCCCACGTAGTGCAGGTCGGCCTGGGTGACGGTGGCCCGGTGGATCTTGGACTTGAACATGGTGCGCAGCATTGAGTGCTCCAAAGGTTCGGCTCCCTGCTTGCGTTTATGCAGGTCAAGGGCTCTACGGAGAGCAGCCTACGCAACCGGCGGGGAGTGTGTTCGTGACTGTCGTCACGCCGGTCCGGCAGGGTTTACTAACGTCTGGTTGAGCAGTCCAGACTGATAAACCTAGTGTTAGTACATGTGAAGACAGACATGGCCGCCGATGACGGGCGCATTAGCGATCTGAGCGACACCACCCGGCTCGCGTCCGAGCTCCGGCTCGCCGTGGGCCGCGTGACGCGGCGGCTGCGGCAGGCGCATGCCGTGGGGGACGTGTCCCTGTCGGGGGTGTCCGTCCTTGCACGGCTCGCGGGCGAGGGTCCGGACTCCCCGACCGCCCTCGCCGAGACGGAACGGGTACGGCCGCAGGCCATGGCCAGCACCCTCGCCCAGCTCGAACAGCGCGGTCTGGTCCGCCGTACCCCCGACGCCACGGACGGGCGGCGGAGCATCGTGGCCGTCACCGAGGAGGGGCGGGCCGTGCTCGCCGAGCGGCGCTCCGAGTCGGTCCAGCGGCTCGCGGCCGTCCTCGACACGTTCTCCGAGCGGGAGCGCGCGACGCTCGGGGCTGCCCTGCCGCTCCTCGACCGGCTGGCGGAGCGGCTGTGAGCGGCCGCGGGTGGTCCGCCGCCCTGCGCTCGGCCCGCCACCAGGACACCCCGGCCGGGCCCGGCTACAAGTGGGTCGCGCTGTCGAACACCACGCTCGGCGTGCTGATCGCCACGATGGACGCGTCGATCGTGATCATCTCGCTGCCGGCCATCTTCCGCGGTATCGGGCTCGACCCGCTGGCGCCGGGCAACATCGGCTACCTGCTCTGGATGATCCTCGGCTATCTGCTGGTGTCCGCCGTCCTGGTCGTCGTGCTCGGACGGCTCGGCGACATGTTCGGGCGGGTGAAGATCTACAACCTCGGGTTCCTGATCTTCGCGTGTGCCTCGGTCGCGCTGTCGCTCGACCCGTTCCGCGCCGGGGCCGGCGCCCTGTGGCTGATCCTGTGGCGGATCGTGCAGGCCTTCGGCGGGTCCATGCTCACCGCCAACTCGGCGGCCATCCTCACCGACGCCTTCCCGGCCCGGCAGCGCGGCATGGCCCTCGGCATCAACCAGATCACCGCGCTCGCCGGCCAGTTCCTCGGGCTGCTCGCGGGCGGACTGCTCGCCGTCGTCGACTGGCGTGCCGTGTTCTGGGTGAGCGTCCCCGTCAGCATCACCGGCACGATCTGGTCGTACCTGAGCCTGCGCGAGACCTCGGCGGGCCGGCCCGGCCGGATCGACTGGCTCGGCAACCTCACCTTCGCGGCCGGCGCCGGCATCCTGCTGGCCGGGATCACCTACGGGATCCAGCCCTACGGCGACAGCGCCACCGGCTGGGGGAACCCGTGGGTACTGGCCGGCCTGATCGGCGGCGTCGCCCTGCTGCTGGCGTTCTGTGTCGTCGAGACGCGGGTCGCCGAGCCCATGTTCAACCTGGCGCTCTTCAGGAACCGGGCGTTCGCCGCGGGCAACGTGGCCGCCCTGCTGACCTCGGTCGCGCGCGGCGGCCTGCAGTTCATGCTGATCATCTGGCTGCAGGGCATCTGGCTGCCGCTGCACGGCTACGACTTCGAGGACACCCCGCTGTGGGCCGGCATCTTCATGCTCCCGCTGACGCTGGGGTTCCTGATCGCGGGGCCGGTGTCCGGGTACCTGTCGGACCGGTTCGGCGCCCGGTTCTTCTCCACCGCGGGGCTGCTGGTCGTGATGGCGTCCTTCTTCGGCCTGCTCGCGCTGCCCGTCGACTTCGACTACGGGCTGTTCGCCGCGCTGCTGCTGCTCAACGGCCTCGGCCAGGGCATGTTCTCGGCGCCCAACACCTCGTCGATCATGGGCAGCGTGCCGGCCGAGTACCGGGGTGTCGCCTCGGGGATGCGGTCCACCTTCCAGAACTCGGGCACCGCCCTGTCCATCGGGGTGTTCTTCTCCCTGATGGTCTCGGGGCTCGCCTCCTCCCTCCCGGCGACGCTGAAGAGCGGTCTGGTGGCGCACGGCGTGCCGGCCGCCTCCGCCGCGCACGCCGCGGCGCTGCCGCCGGTGAGCACGCTGTTCGCGACGTTCCTCGGCAACAACCCGATCGAGCACCTGCTCGCCTCGGAAGGTGTCCTCGACCATGTCACCCACGCCCAGCGGTCCGTCCTGACCGGGCACACCTTCTTCCCGCAGCTGGTCTCCGGGCCCTTCCACCACGGCCTGGCCATCGTCTTCGGCGTGGCCGCCGGCATGGCCCTGGTCTCCGCGGTGGCCTCCGCACTGCGCGGCGGTCACCGGCCGGCACCGGACCAGCAGGAGCCGAAGGACCGGCCCGCGGCGCGTGCGGCGCGGTCCCGGCACAACGCGCCGTCGTGACAGAAGACGTGACAGAAGACGTGACAGAAGGCGGGTGCCCCGGCGGAGATCCGCCGGGGCACCCGTTGTCCGCTCACCGGGCCACGGTCACGGATACGAGGTGAGGTTCGCGACGTTGGTCGACGAGTTCGACGGTCCTCCGCTGTTGTTGATGACGTGGGTGATGGTGCCGGTGCCGCCGAGGGAGACCGTCACCATGCTGGTGAACTTGACGTTCGAGTTGGTCGGCGCCTCGATCGCGTGATCGGCGACGACGCTCGAGTTGGTGCTGAAGTAGCAGTAGCTGCCGAGACCGTACGCCTGGTGGCTGGTGACCGAGTCGGCGACCTTGTAGGCCGCGTAGCCCTTGGTCGAACCGTTCATCCAGGACGACTGGTTCGGCGGGTCGTACGGCATCTCGTTCTGGTAGAAGTACGTCTTGCCGCCGTTGCCGTTCCAGATGGTCTGGTACTTCTGGAAGTGCTCGACGAACAGCCCGTACATCGTCACGTTGTCGCCGTTGACCACCAGGCCGGTGTCCGCGGTGTTGGTGGTCCAGCCGACGCCGGTGCCGTGGTCGGCGCGCCAGATCCACATGTGGTCGCCGATGACGTTGTCGCTGTTGACGACCAGGCTGGTGGTGGCCTTGCCGACGCCCGCGCCGCCGACGCGGAAGTACACGTCGTGCAGGGACGTCGGGTCGCTGGCGTGCGAGGCCGAGGAGCCGCTCGGGCCGACCTCCACCAGGGTGGAGGAGTTGGTGGTGCCGGCGTCGAAGAGCAGGCCCGCGATGTTGACGCCGTCGACGTCGGCGACCTTCATGGCGGTGATGCCGTTGTCCGGGACGAAGGTGGCGAGGCCGAGGCCGAGGACGACGGTGTCGGCGCGGTTGATCTGGAGGGTCTGGTCGAGGTGGTAGACACCCGGGGTGACCAGGAGGTTCTTGCCCGCCGTGAGGGCCGCGTTGATCTGCGACGCGGTGGCGCCCGGCTTGACGATGTAGAAGCTGTCCAGCGACAGCGACGAACCGGCCGCAGTGCCGGAACTCCAGCTGGTGCCGGAGGTGTTGGTGCGCGTGGACGGCACGAACACCTGGTAGTTGCCGGAGCCGTCGACGTACAGGAACGGCTTCTCACGGGTGGTCGGGCTCTGCGCGACCGTGGTGTCCGGCGGGCTCGGGAAGGTGGTGGACGGCACGCCCGTGCTGCCCACGAAGACCATGTTCCAGTTGGAGCCGGTCCAGCTGCCGAGCTGCGAGTTGCGGGTCAGCCACTGCTGTTGGGTACCGGAGTTGACCTGCCCGTTGATCTGGCTGTCGGCGATCAGGCCACCGCTGGACCAGCCGCCGTCGTCCAGCGCGAGGCCGCCGCGCAGGTGCACCCGGCGGTAGGCGGACGCCTGCGAGACCGCCCACCGGTCGCTGCCGCTGGTCGGGTTGACGGAGAGGTTCTCGGCACCGCGCCAGAAGTTCTGGGTGGCGTTGCCCGAGAACCAGTCGGCCTCGGCGTGCACCGCGCCGTTGATGGAGACCGCGTCGGGCGACAGGCCGAGGCCGAGGACCTGGGTGTAGAAGCCCACGTTCACGTCCGCGCTGTAGGCGCCGGGCTTGAACATGACGGCGTAGCGCTGGGAGCCGAACTGGTTGGTCTGCTGGGCCTGGAAGATCGAGTCCAGCTTGCTCTGGATGGTCGACGCGGACATCGACGGGTCGAAGACGACCACGTTGGAGCCGAGGTCCGGGTTGCTCGACTGGGTCACCGGGACGACCTGGAACCGCTGGGCCTGCGTGCCGTTGCAGGTGTACTGCACGAACTGCACGCTGTCGGCGGTCGAGGCGGAGGGGTCGTCGAGGCACTTGCCGCTGTTGCGGTTGACGAAGTGGTAGGCGCCGCCGCCGTCGTCGACCGGCAGCCACTGCTGGTTGGTGCCGCCGCCGTAGGTCCACATCTGGACGGCCGCGTTGTCGGCCGTGGAGACGCCGGTGACGTCCAGGACCTCGTTGGCGTTGTTGCCGTTGTTGATCCGGACGTAGCCGTCGCTGGTGGAGGTGAAACTCCACTGCTGGGCGGTGGTGTTGTTGCAGGTGTACTGCTGGACGACGGTGCCGTCGGCGGTGGCGGCCGCCTTGGCGTCCACGCACTTGCCGCTGGCCGCGTTGAGCAGGGTGGTGTTGCCGGTGGGCAGCGTGGCGGCGGACGCGGGCGAGGAGGCGCCCGCCGCGGTGAGCAGGGAGGCGGCGACGACGGCCACCGCTGCGGCGGCCGTCGATCTGCGGCGCCGGGGAAGGGAAGGCACTGGTTCTCCTTGAAGGCGGCTTGGGCAGGGGGTCAGCCGGTGTATCCGGCGAAGACGCGCGTGTAGTCCCAGTTGGACTGGCTCACGCCGGAGCAGCTGTCGGCGGAGCCGCCGGTGCAGGGCCGGTCGCGGTTGGCGGACCAGAAGGTGAGCCGGGCCAGGTGGTGCTGCTGGGCGTAGGCCAGGATGGTGCGGAAGTCGGCCACCGTGACGGTCTCGCTGTTGTCGGTGATGCCGTTCATCGACGAGATGCCCATGTCCCGGTAGGCGGTGTCGTCGCTGTAGCCGTACGCGTTCTTCAGCGCGTTCTTGAGCCCCTCGGCCGCCTGGGTGGTGAGGTTGCCCATGTTCTGGCCAGCGCCGCCGAAGTCGAACGGCATGATGGCCCAGGCGTCGACGGTCAGCCCGGAGGACGCGGCCCGGTTGATCAGGCTGGTGTCGGGGCCGCTCTGGCCGGTGCCGATGGTGATGTACACCTTCAGGCCGGAGTTGTTGGCCTTCACCGTCTTCAGCGCGTCCACGACCCGCTGCTGCACGGTGCCGTTGCTGTAGGCGTCGGCCTCCAGGTCGATGTCTATGGCTCTGAGCCCGCCATAGGCGTTGATGACCTTCTGGTAGGCCGCCGCCAGCTCGCTCGCGCTGGAGCAGGAGCTCTCCAGCTTGTTGCCGCTGTAGCCGCCGAAGGACGGGATGACGTCACCGCCGCCTGCGCGCACGGTGTTGACGGTGCTCTGGTCGACCCCGCCGGTCAGCGCCCGGCTGCCGTCCCACTGCGGGTTGCAGTAGCCGTTGCTGAGGACGAAGGCCAGCGTGTAGTACTTCACGCCGGTCGCGTTGGTGATCGTGGTCGGGCTCGGCGGGTCGCCCCAGCCGTTGTAGAGGTACGGCGCCACGGCCATCGGCGAGGACGGGGTGGTGCCGCCGTCGGCCGCCGGGGCGGTCCACTTCTGGTTGGCGGTGCCCGCGCAGGTCCAGATCTGTATCCGGGTGCCGTTGGCGGAGTTGTTGCCGGTGACGTCCATGCACTTGTTCGCCTGCGGATTGACGATGTCGTTCGCGGACGACACGGTCCACTGCTGGTTCGCACCGCCACTACAGGTCCACAGCTGCAGCTTGGCGCCGTCGGCGGTCGAATTGCCGGTCACGTCGAGACACTTGCCGAGGGCGCGGAGGGTGCCGTCGCTGCCGCGGGTCCACTGCTGGGCGGAGGTCCCGTTGCAGTCGTAGAGCTGGACGGCGGTGCCGTCGGCGGAGTTGGCGCCGGCGACGTCGAGGCACTTGCCGGCGAGGCCGGTGACGGTGCCGGTGGCGGCCTGTGCGGGAGCGGCGGTGAGCAGGCCTGCGGAGAGCGTCAGCGCGGCTATGGAGACAGCCGTGGGGAGGGTTCTGGCCATATGCGGGGGGTGGCCTTTCATGCGGGGGGTGGCAGCACGGTGTGGCCCAACACCCTTTGGTCAGGTGGGTGTTGGCTACACGCGTGAGACTTTGTTTAAGGCGTGAAGCTAAAGGTCCGGACCACAGTCGTCAAGTAGGGGAGCGCTCCCCTCCTCGACTCACAGGAAAACGTGACGGTGATGTGAACGCTCTGTCAGGGCGTCGTCACCTGTGTGAACTGTGTGCGGTGCAGTTCGGCGTATCGCCCGTCCGCCAGCAGGAGTTCGCCGTGGGTGCCGCGCTCCACGATCCGCCCGGCCTCGACCACCAGGATCTGGTCGGCGGACCGGACCGTGGACAGCCGGTGGGCGATGACGACGGCGGTGCGTCCCGCCAGCGCCTCGGCGAGGGCCTCCTGGACCGCCGCCTCGGAGGTGTTGTCGAGATGGGCGGTGGCCTCGTCGAGGATGACCACGCGCTGGCGGGCCAGCAGCAGCCGGGCGATGGTCATCCGCTGCCGCTCGCCGCCGGAGAGCCGGTAGCCGCGCTCGCCGACCACCGTGTCCAGGCCGTCGGGCAGCGACCGGACGACCTCGTCGAGGCGGGCGCGGGCGAGGGCGTCCCACAACTCCTCGTCCGTGGCCGAGGGCCGGGCGAGCAGCAGGTTGGCGCGGACGGTGTCGTGGAAGAGGTGGCCGTCCTGGGTGACCATGCCGAGGGTGGCCCGCAGCGAACCGGCGCTCAGGTCGCGGACGTCGTCGCCGCCGATGCGGACGGTGCCCTCGTCGACGTCGTACAGGCGCGGCAGCAGCTGGGCGATGGTGGACTTGCCGGCGCCGGAGGAGCCGACGAGGGCGACGGTCTGGCCGGGTTCGGCGCGGAACGAGATACCGTGCAGGACCTCGCTGCCGCCGCGCGAGTCGAGGACCGCGACCTCTTCGAGTGAGGCGAGGGAGACCTGGTCGGCGGCCGGGTAGGCGAAGCGGACGTCCTCGAACTCGACGGCCACCGGGCCCTCGGGGACCTCGCGGGCGTCCGGTTTCTCCTCGATCAGGGGCTTCAGGTCGAGGACTTCGAAGACCCGCTCGAAGCTGACCAGTGCGCTCATCACCTCGACGCGGGCGCCGGCGAGGGCGGTGAGCGGGGCGTAGAGGCGGGTCAGCAGCAGGGCCAGGGAGACCACCGCGCCCGGTTCCAGGGTGCCGCGCAGCGCGAACCAGCCGCCGAGGCCGTAGACCAGGGCGAGGGCGAGCGAGGAGACCAGGGTCAGCGCGGTCATGAACACCGACTGGGCGGTGGCCGTCCGCACGCCGATGTCCCGGACCCGGGCGGCTCGGGCGGTGAACTCCGCCGACTCCTCCTCGGGGCGGCCGAAGAGCTTGATCAGGGTGGCACCCGGCGCGGAGAACCGCTCGGTCATCCGGGTACCCATGTCCGCGTTGAGCGCGGCGGCCTCCCGCTGCATCCTGGCCATCCGGCCGCCCATCCGGCGGGCGGGCACCACGAACACCGGCAGCAGCACCAGCGCGAGCAGGGTGATCTGCCAGGACAGGGTCAGCATGACCGCGAGGGTGAGGACCAGCGTGACCAGGTTGCTCACCACACCGGAGAGCGTCCCGGCGAAGGCCCGCTGGGCGCCGATCACGTCGTTGTTGAGACGGCTGACCAGCGCTCCCGTACGGGTACGTGTGAAGAACGCGACGGGCATGCGCTGCACATGATCGAACACAGCCGTGCGCAGGTCGAGGATGAGGCCCTCCCCGAGCGCCGCCGAGAGCCGCCGCCCGAGCACCCCGAGCGCCGCCTCCACGAGCGCGACCAGCGCGATCAGCAGCGAAAGCCGTACGACAGTGCCGGTGTCGTGCCCCGACACGATGGCGTCGACGACATGGCCGGCGAGCACCGGGGTGGCGACGGCGAGCAGGGCGGTGACCACCCCGAGCAGGACGAAACGGACTATGCCGCCCCGGTACGGGCGGGCGAAGGCGGCGATGCGGCGCAGCGTGGCCCTGTCGAACGGGCGCCGCTCCTGCTGGGCGGTCATCACGCTGTGCAGCTGCATCCAGGCGGTGGTCTCCATACTCATGAGGGAGAAGGTAGGACCTCAAGCAACGTTGAGGTCAATGTCCGCGCGCCGTCCCCCCGTACGAAGGACCCGACGAGCCCTCCCCGAGCTCCGGCCGGCTCCGCGAAGCCCCAGGTGGGCCCTCCCCCTCAGCCGCTTCCCGGCCGTCATCCGGCGTCTCCTCTTCCGCCACCCGCAGTTGGGGCGGCGCGGAAAACCTCTCCCGATGTGACAGCGGTAAGAATCCCCGACTTCCGTGAGAGCCGTCTCCCCCGGCTCGCCCGCCGCATCCCCTGGCGGCACATCCTCACCCTGATTCCGCTCGTGCTGGTCGCGGGCATCGCGGTGCAGCACTGGCCGGTCCTCGTCGAGGGCTTCGGCCACCTGCGCGACGCCTCCTGGCCCTGGCTGCTGGCGGCCGGCGGTGCCACCTGCCTGACCTGGGTGGCCGCCGCCTTCACCCGGCAGGGTGCGGTCGTCCAGCCGCTGCCCCGCTGGCGGCTGCTGGCCACCCAGCTCGCGGCGGGCTCGGCCAACCACCTGCTGCCCACGGGTCTCGGCTCGGGCGCGGTCAACCTGCGGTTCATGACCGTGTGCGGGGTGCCGCTCGCCACCTCCTCCGCCGCGCTGGCCCTCTACCTGCTCGCCGAGTCGATCGCCCGGGTGGGCCTGATGGCCGTGTTCTTCGTCGCCTTCCCCGACGCGCTGCGGCTCGACGGCCTGCTCCCCGACGGGGACGTCGGACCGGTGCTCGCCGTCGCCGGCGCGCTGGTGGCCGTGGCGCTGGCCGCGCTGTTCCTCGTCCGGCGGGTGCGGGAGCCGGTGGTCCGCTTCGTGCGCAGCGCCCTGGGCGAGGCCCGCTCCGTGCACACGCGTCCGTCCCGGGCGCTGGCGCTGTGGGGCGGCTCGCTGGCCTTCCCCGCGCTCCAGGCGGCCGGTCTGGTGGCGGTGGGGCAGGCCCTGGGCCTCGACGTGCCGCCCGCGCACATGGCGCTGGCGTACCTGGCGGCCACGGTCGCCGTCGCCCTCATCCCCACGCCGGGCGGCCTGGGTTCGGTGGAGGCGGCGCTGATCGTGGCGCTGGTGGCGGCCGGCGGCCCGGTGGCGGTGGCCACGGCCGTCGTCCTCGCGTACCGGATCATCACCGTGTGGGTGCCGTTGCTGCCGGGAGCCCTGACACTGGGAGCGCTGGTACGACTCAAGGTCATCTGACGAAGGTCATCTGACGCGGGGTGGCCTTCCCCAGGGAGGGAAACGCATGCCGGTCCGCCTCGAACGCAAGGGTCATGTCACCACGGTCGTGCTCTCCCGGCCCGAGGTGCGCAACGCCGTGGACGGGCCGACGGCGGCCGGACTGGCCGCAGCCTTCCGGGAGTTCGAGGCGGACGACGAGGCCCGGGTGGCGGTGCTGTGGGGCGAGGGCGGCACGTTCTGCGCCGGCGCGGACCTCAAGGCGATGGCCGGCGAGCACCGCAACCGGGTGGCGGAGGACGGCGACGGCCCGATGGGCCCGACCCGGCTGCGCCTGTCCAAGCCGGTCATCGCGGCGATCGCCGGGCACGCGGTCGCCGGGGGCCTGGAGCTGGCCCTGTGGTGCGATCTGCGGGTCGCCGAGGAGGACGCGGTGTTCGGCGTCTTCTGCCGCCGCTGGGGCGTGCCCCTGATCGACGGCGGCACGGTACGGCTGCCCCGGCTGATCGGCACCGGCCGGGCGATGGACCTGATCCTCACCGGCCGCCCGGTCCCGGCCGCCGAGGCGTACGAGATGGGGCTGGCCAACCGGGTGGTCCCGACCGGAAGGTCCCGCGAGGCGGCCGAGGAACTGGCCGCGTCCCTCGCGGACTTCCCGCAGGCCTGCCTGCGCAGCGACCGGGCCTCGGTGCTGGACCAGGAGGGGCTGGAGGAGACGGCGGCGATGGGCGCCGAGATCCGTCACGGCATGGGCGTGCTGCTGGCAGGCCTGGAAGGGGCCGCGCGGTTCGCGTCGGGGGCGGGCCGGCACGGGTCCTTCACGGGCGACTGACCAGCCACTCCAGCACCGCCCGCGCCGCCTCGGCCCCCTCCCGGGTCGCGGTCCGGGCGTCCGCTCCCGGGTGCCGCAGGCCGCCGGCCGCGAAGACACCCGGGCGGTCGGTGTACGGCCCGTGGGCGAGGGCGATCCGGGCCCGCCGGGCGAGTTCGTCCTCGGCGGCGAAGTCCCCGGTGAGGACGACGGTGTCGCAGGCGAGAATGCCGGTACGGCCGTCGAGGTGCCGGATCCGCACGCCGGACAGCCGCCCGTGACCGAGGAGTTCGGTGACCGTGGTGCCGGTGAGCAGCGGGACGCGCGAGCGGAGCCGGGCGTCCAGGGCGCGGACGGATCCGGCGCGCGGCCGGTCGGTGACCATCGCGACCACCTCGGCGCCCGCCGCGCGCACGGTCCCGGCCGCCGCGTAGGACACGTCCTCGGCCCCCACCACCACCGCCCGCCGCCCGATCGGCTGCCGGTAGCGGTGCACCGCCTGCTGCAGCTCTCCTCCGGTGCAGACCCCGGCGGGCCGGGTGCCCGGGATCAGCCGTGCCGCGCGGGGGCGTTCGTAGGCGCCGGTGGCGAGGACCACCGCCCGTGCGGTGACCGTCTCCGGGCCGCGCACGCCGACGGTGGCGAGGCCCAGGCGCTCCGCTGGAATTGGCGCGCTGTGCCGTGTGTCGGCTGCGGCGCCGTCGTGGCTGGTCGCGCCCACGCGGCGGCAGCCGCACATCTCATCCAGCCCCGCGCCCCTTTGGGACGCTGCCGAACCGCAGCAGCCTGCGGCGGACCCGCTGGGCGGCCCGGCCCACTCCAGCACGGTGACCCCGGTGCGGACCACCGCTCCCGCCCGCGCGGCCGCCTCGACGAGCAGCCGGGCGTACCCCGGTCCCGTCAACGGCCGGGTCCAGGTGCCGAATCCGCCGTGGACGCAGTACCGCGGCACTCCCCCGGCCTCCGGTTCCCGCTCCAGCACCTCCACCCGGCCGGCTCCGGCGACGGCGAGCCGGGCGGCGGCCGCGAGCCCAGCGGGGCCGGCACCGACGACGAGGACGTCGACGTGGCGCTCCGTGGTCACGCTCCGCCCGCCTTCTCGAACAGCTCCCGGACCGTCGCCCCGCAGTGGAAGCCCTGGCAGCGGCCCGCCCCGGCCCGGGTGCGGCGGCGCAGGCCCGGCAGGCCGCGCGGCGGGATCGTGGCGGCGAGGGCGTCCCGGATCTCGCCGAGGGTGACGTGCTCGCAGTGGCAGACGATGGTGTCACCCCTCTGCTGGTAGGGGCGGGGGAAGGCGGCACCGAGGTTCGGCATGCGCACCGGTTCCAGGTCGACGGGGTTCCTCAGGTCCAGCCCCGCGTCCCCCAGCAGTCCGGTGGCGTGGGAGGCGATGGCGAGCGATGCGGTGAGGCCCGTGGAGCGGATGCCGCCGACGGTGACGTACGCCTGGCCGGGGTGGGCGGAGATGCGGTAGTCGTCGTGTTCGGTGGCGGCGCGCAGGCCGGCGTAGACGGCGGTGACCTCCTCGTCGAGGAGCGCGGGCAGGATCCGGCGGCCCTTCTCGCGGAGCAGTGCCAGTCCCTGCGCGGTGGACTGGGTGGCGGTCCTGTCGTCGAGGTCCTCGGCGGTCGGGCCGAGCAGGACGTTCCCGTAGACGGTGGGGGCGACCAGGACGCCCTTGCCGAGGGCGGTGGGGACCGGCAGCAGGATGTGCCGGACGAGGGTGCGGGCGAGCCGGTCGTAGACGATCAGCTGGCCGCGGCGCGGGGTGACGGTGAAGGCGTGGTGGCCGAGGAGGCGGTCGAGGGTGTCGGCGTGCAGACCGGCCGCGTTGACCAGGTGGCGGGTGTGGAGGGGGCCGCGTGAGGTGGTGAGGGTGTGCACGCCGTCGCGTCGGCTCGCCGCCGTGACGCGGGCATTGAGGTGGAGGTCGACGCCCCCTCGGACCGCCTGGGTGGCGTAGGCCAGGGTGGTGCTCCACGGGCAGACGATGCTCTCGCCGGGCACGTGCAGGGCGCCGAGGGCGCCGGGGCCGAGGTGGGGTTCGCGGGCGTACAGCTCGTCGGCGCCCAACTGCGCCGTGTCGTGGCAGTCGTTGCGTACGGCCTTGCGCGCGAGGTCCGGCAGGGCGGCCAGTTGCTCCCGGTCCCAGGCGACCAGCAGCGCGCCGACCGGCTCGACCGGGATGCCGGACTCGGCGGCGTACGCGGCGAGGAGGCGGGAGCCCTCGCGGACGAGGCGGGCCTCCAGGGTGCCGGGGGTGGCGTCGAAACCGGTGTGCAGGATGGCGGTGTTGGCCTTCGAGGTGCCCTGGCCGACGTCGTCCTGCGCCTCCACCAGGGCGATCCTGAGGTGCGGGTGGCGGGCGAGTTCGCGGGCGATCGCACTGCCGACGACCCCGGCGCCGACGACTGTCACGTCGTACGGGGCGGCGGGCGGCGGTCCCTCGGCGGTGACCGTCATGCGGGCGCTCCGGGACCGGGCCCGGAGTCGGATCCGGATCCGGGAACGGCCCCGGAGCCGGATCCTGAGCCGACTCCGGCCGGCTGCCCGTCGAGCAGGGTGGCGACGGCGGCCCGGAAGACGCCCAGGCGCTCGGCGGCCTCGGCGGCGGAGATGCGCGGCTCGTAGACGGCGGAGGGTCCGTCGTCCGGCAGGAAGTCGACCGGGTCGCTGCCGAGGTGGGCGAGCGCGCCCACGCCCAGGGCGGTGGCGTCGGGCAGCGTGGACACCTCGACGGGGCGTTGCAGCAGGTCGGCCTGGGTCTGCATGAGCAGGGCCGAGCGGGTCAGGCCGCCGTCGACGCGCAGCGCGGTCAGCGGGGTGCCGAGGTCGGTCCCGGCGGCTTCGGCGAGCTCCGCCACCTGGGCGGCGAGGCCCTCGCACAGGGCCCGCGCCAGATGTCCGGGGCCGGTGTCGAGGCCGAGACCGGTGAGGGAGCCGCGCAGGTCGCCGCGCCACCAGGGGGCGGCGAGCCCGGCCAGCGCGGGGACGAAGGTGACCCCGCCGGTGTCGGGGACGGTGCCGCCCACCCGGTCCAGGTCGGCGGGGCCCGAGATCACGCCGAGGTCGGTGAGCCAGCGCACCGCGGAGGCGGCGGTGTACACCTGGCCGTCCAGGCAGTAGCCGGGCTCTCCGGCCAGGCGCCAGGCGACACAGCTGACCAGTCCGGAGGTGCTGTGCCGGGGTGTGTCACCGGTGTGGGCGAGCAGGAAGGCCCCGGTGCCGTAGGTGCACTTGGCGCCGCCGGGCTCGGTGATGCGCTGGGCGAGGAGGGCGGCCTGCTGGTCCGTGGCGAGGCCGGTGAGCGGGATCTTCTCCCCGAACTCCTTTGTGGTGCCGACGAGTTGGGCGTTGTCGACGATCTCGGGAAGGCGTTCGGCGGACAGCCCGTAGAGGTCGAGGGCGCGGGAGGACCACTGCACCCGGTCCAGGTCGAGGAGGTGGGTACGGCCGGCGGTGGCGGCGTCGGTGACGTAGGCGCCGGTGAGCCGGTGGACCAGCCAGGCGTCGGTGGTGGTGACGACTCCCTCGGTGGTCAGGTGCCGGCGGATCCAGGCCATCTTGGGCGCGGCGAAGTAGGGGTCGAGCGGGAGGCCGGTGAGGGCGCGTAACTCCTCCGCGTGCTCCGCGAGTCCGGCGCACACGGACTCGGCCCGGCGGTCCTGCCAGACGATGGCGTCGGTGAGCGGACGCCCGGTGCCGGGGTCCCAGGCGAGGACGGTCTCGCCCTGGTTGGCCAGGCCGAGCGCGGTCACCGGTTCACCGGCCTCGGCGAGCGCCCGGCGGCCGGCGACGAGTACCGATTCGTAGAGCTCCAGGGGGTCGGCCTCCACCAGGCCACCGGGCAGGTGGCGGGTGCGTACGGCGACGAATCCGGTGCCGATGACGCCCCGTTCGGGGCAGATCACCAGGGCCTTGGTGCCGGACGTGCCCTGGTCGACCGCGAGCACCGGACCTGTCATCGAGCCTCCCCTGACGATCACTGCGCGACAGCCTGCCGCAGTGGTGAGGGGCAGCACAAGCGCACCCGGGTGCGGCCGGCACGAACCTCCGTGCGGATACGGCAGGATGAGCGGTTGCACATTCGAATGGGAGGTAACCGGTGAACCGAGCGCTCACCGTCGATGACCTGGTCCTGGCCGGAATCGCCCTGGCTGCGGGTCTGTTGCTGGCCTTTCTGTCGCGCGGGTTGCTGCGCTGGCTGGCCAAGCACGCGAAGCGGACCCGTTGGAGCGGTGACGACGTCGTCGTGGACGCGCTGCGCACGGTGGTCCCGTGGGCGGCGATCGCGGGCGGCGCGGCGGCCGCGGCGGCGGTGCTGCCGCTGACGAGGACGGTCCAGCACCACACCGACCAGTGCCTGAAGGTGCTGCTCATCTTCGCGGTGACGGTGTCGGCGGCGCGGGTGGTCGCCGGGCTGGTGCAGTCGGTCACCCAGTCCCGCTCCGGGGTCGCCGGTTCCGCCACGATCTTCGTGAACATCACCCGGGTGCTGGTCCTGGCGATCGGCTTCCTGGTGATGCTCCAGACGCTGGGCATCTCCATAGCGCCCCTGCTCACCGCCCTCGGCGTGGGCGGTCTCGCGGTCGCGCTGGCCCTGCAGGACACCCTGGCCAACCTCTTCGCGGGCGTCCACATCCTCGCCTCCAAGACCGTCCAGCCGGGTGACTACATCCAGCTGAGCAGTGGCGAGGAGGGCTACGTCGTGGACATCAACTGGCGCCAGACGACCGTCCGCCAGCTCTCCAACAACCTGGTGGTCATCCCCAACGGCCAGCTGGCGAAGACCAACATGACCAACTACACGCGTCCCGAGCAGCAGTTGACGGTCCTGGTGCAGGTGGGGGTGGGCTACGACAGCGACCTGGACCACGTCGAGCGGGTCACGCACGAGGTCATCGCGGAGACCATGACCGAGATCACCGGGGCGGTCCCGGAGCACGAGCCCGCCATCCGCTTCCACACCTTCGGGGACTCGCGGATCGGCTTCACGGTGATCCTGGGCGTCGGCGAGTTCAGCGACCAGTTCCGGATCAAGCACGAGTTCATCAAGCGCCTGCACCGCCGCTACCGCGAGGAGGGCATCCGCATCCCGGCTCCGGCGCGCACGGTGGCGCTCCAGCAGGGGGCCGTGGTGATCCCGCAGCAGCGCACCGCGGAAGTGCCGGTCACCGACTAGCCCCCTGCGGGCCGCGACTACAGCGTGGCCGAGTTCTCGTGGTGATGGCCGCCGCGCAGGCTGTGCGGGGTGGCCAGGGAGGAGGTCACCGGGGTGACCGTCCAGTCGGGGTGGCCGGGCATGCGCGGGGTCGTCGTGCCGTAGAGCCAGTCGCGGAGGAATCCCGACCGGTCCTGGCCGGTGACCTCGGTGGCCACCGCGATGTAGTCCTCCGTCGAGGCCGAACGGCGCCGGAAGCGGTCCAGGAAGGTGCGCTCGACCGTGTGGAAGGCGTCCTCGCCGACCAGCTCGCGGAAGGCGTACAGGACCAGGACGCCGCCGAGGTAGCGCTGGTTGTCGAAGAGGTTGACCTCGTTCGGGGCGGCGACCGGGCCGGAGTCGTGGCGCCACTGGTCGCCGCGGGCGTAGGTGTCCTTCATCCGGGCCTCCAGCGTGGTGAGGCCCAGCGAGTCCGGCCAGCCGCGTTCGTAGCGGTAGAGCAGCCCGTAGAAGTCGGCGTGGCCCTCGTTCAGCCAGAGGTCCGCCCAGGTGGCGGGGGAGACCAGGTTGCCGAAGTACGAGTGGACCAGCTCGTGCATCATGTGCGAGCCGATCTTCGGCTCCGCCTGGAGCAGGAAGTTCGGCTTGTAGAGGGTGAGGGTCTGCGTCTCCAGCCCTGTGAAGTCGAAGGCGTTCGAGGCGTCGGAGTTGCAGGGCAGCAGGCCGTACGTCTCGAACGGGAAGGCGATCCCGAGCCGGTCCTCCAGCCAGGCCACCTGGCCCGGGGTGAGGGCCAGCGCCGGCTCCAGGGCGGCGGCGCGGGCCGTGGGCACGACATCCCGCAGCCGCAGGCCGTGCGGGCCCGGCCGGTCCTTGATCACGTAGTCGCCGACGGTGATCTGGACGAGTTCGGTCGCGATCGGGGAGCGGGAGCGGTACGCGTACGCCGTCCGGTCGCCGGGGAGGTTCTCCACGCAGGTGAGCAGCCCGTTCGCGACGCCGCGCAGACCGCTCGGGACGGTGATGCGGAAGGTGAAGTCCGCCTTGTCCGAGGGGTGGTCGTTGCACGGGAACACGGTGTGCGCGGAGTTCGGCTGCGGGCAGATCGCGAAGCCGTCCGGGGTGGGCACCCAGGCGGTGTGCGGCAGGGTGCGGCGCGGGTCGGCCGTGTAGGTCACGCACACGGTGACGTCGTCCCGCTCGCGCAGCGGCCGGGCGGGGGTGATCCGCAGCTTCTCCTCCGCCTGTTCGAAGGCGGCGTCGCAGCCGTCGACACGCACCGCGGATATGTCGAGGCCGAGGGCGTCCAGGGAGAAGCGGGACAGGTCCTGGGTGGTGCGGATGCGCAGGGTCGCGGTGGCGCCGACCAGCAGGGTCGTGGCGTCGTACGCGAGGTCGAGGTCGTAGGCGAGGACCCGGTAGCCGTCGTTGCCGAGGGCCGGGTAGACGGGGTCGCCGAGGGTCTCCGGGCCGGGGGCCGGTGTGCTGCTCCCGGCCCTCGCGGCGCCGCTTTTCTCCCCCGCGGAGAAGGGACGCGCGAGGGCCGGGGTCCCCGTGGCCAGGGCGGTCGCCGTGCCGAGCAGGGCGACCGCAGGGGCCGTCACTCTGGTGCGATTTCTCATGGTCCGCTTTCGCTCGGGCGGGCCGGGTGGTCGGTCCGGCCGCCGGGTCGGTCGTGGCTCGTGTGATGGCTCACGTGGTGGCTCGTGTGATGGCTCATGTGGTGGCTCGTTTGTCATGACCACCCTTTTGACCGATCCGGTTGCCCGTCGTATGACAACCGGACAACCGGATCTTCCGAGTCGCGGACCCCTGTCGAGCATGGGTCGATCACGAGATATCTTGATGTCGAGCAATGTTGCAGACGTGGAGCGGAGCACCCGGTGACTGACTCGACCATCATCTACACCTACACAGACGAGGCCCCGGCCCTCGCGACGCACTCGTTCCTGCCGGTGATCCAGGCGTATGCCTCGCAGGCCGGTGTCGCCGTGGAGACCCGCGACATCTCGCTGGCCGGCCGCATCATCGCCCACTTCCCGGAGTACCTGAACGAGGACCAGCGCATCCCGGACGCGCTCGCCGAGCTGGGCGACCTGGCCAAGACGCCCGAGGCCAACATCGTCAAGCTGCCGAACATCTCGGCCTCGATCCCGCAGCTGAAGGCCGCCGTCGCCGAGCTCCAGGGCAAGGGCTACGCGCTGCCGGACTACCCGGACGACCCCAAGTCCGACGAGGAGCGCGACATCCGCGCCCGCTACGACAAGGTCAAGGGCTCCGCCGTGAACCCGGTCCTGCGTGAGGGCAACTCGGACCGCCGCGCCCCCGCCTCGGTCAAGAACTACGCCAAGACCCACCCGCACCGCATGGGCGCCTGGACCCCCGAGTCCAAGACCAACGTGGCGACCATGGGCGAGAACGACTTCCGCTCCACCGAGAAGTCCGCGGTGATCTCCGAGGCCGGCGCGCTGAAGATCGAGCTGGTCGCCGAGGACGGCACCACCACCGTCCTCCGGGAGTCCGTACCGGTCCTGGCGGGCGAGGTCGTCGACGCCTCCGTGCTGCACGTCGCGCAGCTCAACGACTTCCTGGCCGCGCAGGTCGCCCGCGCCAAGCAGGAGGGCGTCCTGTTCTCCGTGCACCTGAAGGCCACGATGATGAAGGTCTCCGACCCGATCATCTTCGGTCACGTGGTGCGCGTCTTCTTCCCGAAGACGTTCGCGAAGTACGGCGAGACGCTCAAGGCGGCCGGTCTGTCCCCGAACGACGGTCTGGGCGGCATCCTCAAGGGCCTGGAGAACCTGCCCGAGGGCGCCGAGATCAAGGCCTCCTTCGACGCCGAGATCTCCGAGGGCCCGGCCCTCGCCATGGTCGACTCCGACAAGGGCATCACCAACCTGCACGTGCCGTCGGACGTCATCGTCGACGCCTCGATGCCGGCCATGATCCGCACCTCCGGCCACATGTGGGGCCCGGACGGCCAGGAGGCCGACACCCTCGCGGTGATCCCGGACTCCTCCTACGCCGGTGTCTACCAGGCCGTGATCGAGGACTGCCGGGCCAACGGCGCCTTCGACCCGTCCACCATGGGCTCGGTCCCGAACGTGGGCCTGATGGCGCAGAAGGCCGAGGAGTACGGCTCCCACGACAAGACCTTCGAGATCGCCACCGCCGGCACGGTCCGCCTGGTCGACGCGGCCGGCAACGTCGTGATCGAGCAGCCGGTCGCCGCCGGTGACATCTTCCGCGCCTGCCAGACCAAGGACGCGCCGATCAAGGACTGGGTGAAGCTGGCCGTCAGCCGCGCCCGCGCCACCGGCGACCCGGCCGTCTTCTGGCTGGACGAGGGCCGCGCCCACGACGCGCAGCTGATCGCCAAGGTCGAGCAGTACCTGGCGGAGCACGACACCGAGGGCCTGGACATCCGGATCCTCTCCCCCGTCGAGGCCACCAAGCTGTCCGTGGAGCGCATCCGCCGCGGCGAGAACACCATCTCCGTCACCGGCAACGTGCTCCGTGACTACCTGACCGACCTGTTCCCGATCCTGGAGCTGGGCACCAGCGCCAAGATGCTGTCGGTCGTCCCGCTGATGGCGGGCGGCGGTCTGTTCGAGACGGGCGCCGGCGGCTCCGCGCCGAAGCACGTGCAGCAGCTGGTCAAGGAGAACTACCTGCGCTGGGACTCCCTCGGCGAGTTCTTCGCCCTGGTGCCGTCCTTCGAGCAGTACGCCGACTTCACCGGCAACGCCCGCGCCAAGGTCCTCGCCGACACCCTCGACCGCGCCACGGCGACCTTCCTCAACGAGGACAAGTCCCCGACCCGTCGCGTCGGCGGCATCGACAACCGCGGCAGCCACTTCTACCTGTCCCTGTACTGGGCGCAGGAGCTGGCCCAGCAGACCGACGACGCCGACCTGGCCAAGGCGTTCGCGCCGTTCGCCGAGTCGCTCGCCGCCGACGAGCAGAAGATCGTCGACGAACTGCTCGCCGTGCAGGGCTCCCCGGCCGACATCGGCGGCTACTACCAGCCCGAGAAGGCCAAGGCGGACGCGGTCATGCGCCCGTCGGCCACCTGGAACGCGGCGCTGGCGGCGCTCTGAGCGACGCCGACGCCCCGTTTCGAAGGCTCCGCCCCGGCAGGCACCCCGCCTACCGGGGCGGAGCCCTGTCCGGCCCGGTCAGCCGGGCAGCACCGGCTCCGGCTCCAGCTCCAGCTCCAGCTCCAGCTCCAGCTCCAGCTCCAGCCAGCTCGCCAGGTCCTCGATCTCCCGGCCGATCCCGGCGCTCATGTCCTTGGTGAACGGCACGTCCTGGTGGACGGCGTCGACCCGCAGCCGCCCGGCGGTCCGGTCGGCGGTGGCGTCGAGCTTTCCGACCAGCCGGTCGCCGTACAGGATCGGCAGCGCGAAGTACCCCCAGCGGCGCTTTGCGGCGGGCTTGTACATCTCCAGCTGGTACTCGTACTCGAACAGCTCGGTGGTGCGCTTGCGGTCGTGGACGAGCCGGTCGAAGGGGGACAGGAGCGCCGCGCGTCCTTCGAAGGGAAGGCCCAACTGGGCCGGATCGACCCGCCAGGTGCCCCGCACGCCCTCGACGACGGCGGGCTCGCCCGCCTCGCCGACGCCCACCGGTTCGACCGGGCTCTCCGGGCCGCGGGCGCGGGCGATGCCGAGGGCGCGCAGCCGACGCTCGTCGCGGATGCGCAGGGCCTCCTCGACCGGGACCGACGGTATGCCGGGGTAGACGCGGTCGGCGAGGTCCCAGAGCCGGTCGCCGCCGGTGCGTCCGGCGACGGCGACCTCGCCGCGCTGCACCATCAGTTCCAGGAGTTTGGTGACGTTGCGGTTGTTGCTCCAGCCGCTCGACCGCCACGGCTCGGCGCAGGTGTCCGGCAGGGCCCGTGAGGGCAGCGGACCCTCGGCGCCGAGCCGCGCGAGGATGTCCCGGCGGCACGCGTCGTTGGCCGCCACCCACGTCCGGTGGTACTCCCGCCAGGACGGCGGTGTCCCGCGCTCGGGCCACTCGGCCATCTCGGCGCGGTAGAGCGCGAGATCCTCGCCGGGACGGATCATCGCCTGCAGCTCCAGCAGCGTCCGCTTCTCCAGTTCCGCGGTCAACCCGGCCGGTGTGTACGACGATCCGAGCCTGCTCCACGCCACGAGGTCGGCGTTGGGCGCGACGGCGGCGGTCGGGTCGATCTGCAGCAGGGTCAGCCCGCGCACCACGTCGAGCAGGCCGTCCGGCCGGGTGGCGTCGAGGAGTTGAGCCCGGACGGCGATACGACGGGCGTCGGCACGCGAGAGCTGGTGGGCGGTCATGGTGGCGAGACTAGACGCAGGGTCTGACAGTGAGGATGCGCGCCGCATCGCTCGGGGTTCGGTTCGGGGGTCCTGCTCCGGGTCCGGCTCCGGGTCCGGCTCCGGGTCCGGGTCCGGCTCCGGGTCCGGCTCCGGGTCCGGCCGGCGCTTCGGCCCGGGTTGGTCAGATGAAGTAGTGGCCTTGTTCGATGTCCTCGACGAGGCCGGCGTGGGTGGGCTTCCAGCCCAGGAGCTCCTGGGTGAGGGCGCTGGAGGCGGGCATGTCGGTGCCGAGCACGTACACGTGCATGCCCTGGTACTCCGCGGCGGGCAGCGACCTGGCCGGCAGGTTCAACTGCCGGCCGATGGCCTCGGCGATCTCGCGGACGGGCACGCCCTCGTCGCCGACGGCGTTGAGCACCGCACCGGCGGGCGCCCGCTCGACGGCCAGCCGGTAGAGGCTCGCGGCGTCCTTCACGTGGACCGCGGGCCAACGGCTGCTCCCGTCCCCGATGTAGCCGGAGACGCCCTTGGCGCGGGCCATGGCGATGAGCTGGGGGACGAAGCCGTGACGTTCCCCCTCGCCGTGCACCGAGCGGGGCAGCATGACCAGGCAGGAGCGAACGCCCCTGTCCGCGGCGGCCAGCCCGGCCCGCATGGTGGTGATGCGGGCCGCGATCGGCCCGGCGGGGACGAGTTCGTCGCGTTCGGTCGCGGGCCGCCCGGGCCTGACGAGCGTTGCGCCGGAGATCACCAGGGGCTTGCCGGAGCCGGCGAGGGCGGCGGCGAACGTCTCGACGGCCCTCGCGTCGGTCCGCGTCGCGGCCTCGGTCACGCTGGGCACGACGAAGGCCAGATGGATGACGCCGTCGCTGTCGAGGGCACCGGCGCGCAGCACCTCGATGTCGTTCAGGTCGCCGCGCACCACCTCGGCGCCCATGTCGGCGACGGCTCGGGCGGCGGTGTCCGAGCGGGCCAGGCCGAGGACCTGGTGGCCGGCGCCGATGAGTTCGGGGACGACGGCCGAGCCGATCCAGCCGGAGGCACCGGTGACGAAGATGCGCATGGAGATTCTCCTTGGTCGTGCCTGTGTGAGGAGGATGCGCGGCGCACACGCCGCGGCCGGAACGCTGATGCGATCCGGTCGCATCAACACTAAACGAGGATGCGACTGCGTCGCATCACATCCAGGCGATGCGACCCCGTCGCCTCGCCTATGCTGTGCCGGTGAGCAGATGGGCACCGGACGCGCGTGAGCGCTTGGAGACCGCCGCGCTGGACCTGTTCGTGGAGAACGGGTACGAGGAGACGACCGTCGCGCAGATCGCGGATCGCGCCGGCCTCAACCGCGCCACGTTCTTCCGGCACTTCGCCGACAAGCGGGAGGTCCTGTTCGGCGGTGAGGAGACGCTGGCCGGGCTGTTCGGCGACGCCATCCGCGGCGCCTCGCCGGATGCGACGCCCGCCGAGTGCCTGCAGGCCGCCTTCACGGCCGCCGAGGCCACGATGACCCCGCAGCAGCGCGCCAAGGCCGCCCAGCGCGTGCGAGTAGCCGCGGCGAACAACGAAGTGCAGGAGCGGGGGCTGCTCAAGCACGCCAGGATCGCCGCGTCGATCAGCACCGCCCTGCGCGCACGCGGCACGGACGAGCTGACCGCCCGGCTGGGGGCGGAAGTGGGGATGCTCGCCTTCAGAATCGCCGTCGAGCGCTGGCTGACGTCGGACGCCGGCGAACCGTTCGCGCACCATGCCGTAGCGGCCTTGAACGAACTGCGGACACGCGCGGCCGAGCTCGACTCCCGGCCTCACCCTTCAGCCTGACGTCGCACCCGTTCCGGACCGGCCCCGATCAGCAAGATCAGGTTCTGGTCCCGAGCGCCGGCTGTGGAGTTGAATCGGCTGATGGACATGTCCTCGCGAGAGATCCGCGTACCCCTCGCCGAAGTCGTCGCAGTGCTGCGGGACCTGAACGAGTTCGTCGTTTCCCTGGACCGGCTCGGATCCCGCCAGGCGTCGGGAACCGCCGACGAGCACACCGTCGGCAGATTCATCGCCGACCGGGATGTCGCTCGGCGACTGGCCCGGGCCCGACACGTCCTCGGCGTCGCACTGGACGCACAACTGAGCGCGGAGGAGAGCGCCGAGATCGACGCCCTGTGCGACCGGGGCCACTTCTACGGCACGGACAGCGCCCTCAGCGCCCCGCCGCCCGGAGCGGAGTCACCCCGGCGTCACGATCCGCGGTGAGGAATAGAGGAACTGGTCCTTGCCCAGGGGTTGTGCCACGACCTGGCCACGCCACAGGAGTACGCCGTGGCGCCGCTCCCAGAAGAACGCGTACACGCCCTTGACGATCCGCTCCGGCACGAGGAAGACCACCGCGAAACCGATGGCCGCGAGACCCCAGACCAGGCCGAAAACCAGGGACATCAGTCCGATGAGAACAACAAAGGCTCCGTCGAAGCTGCGGCGCAGGGACTCGCGCGGGGTGGGGAGTATCGCCTCGGGGTCGGCCAGGGGCACTGCGCTCTCGAAATCGCGCTTCTCTCCGCCCAGCCACCGTGACCGGGTCGAAACCGCCAGCAGGCTGAAGAACACGCTGCACCCTGCCAAGTACAGCAAGATGGCCACGAAGTTGCTGTCGTCCTGCGGCAGCCCGCGCACGCCGAACACCACAGGCGCGGTCACGGCCAGGGCGGCCCCCGCCTCCACGACGGTTATCAACTGATGGTGAACGTAACGCACCACGGCATTCCCCCTCCGTACGCGCCCGGCCGGGACGGACGCAGCATTCACTATCCACGCCATGCGCGCCTCGGCAAGCCGCCCGCCCCGTCGGCTCGATACCGACACCGGCCGTGTGCTGCCCGTTCGCACGGCATTGGCGGAATCGTGGAGTCTGCGTCAGGCCCCTGGGACACCCGGGCGCGCGGCATGACGCGTGTATGTCGTTCGTGAAGTCTGCGTGTCACGCGTGGCGCGTGGCTGGTCCGCCGTGAGGCGCTGTGGTTCGCTCGAACCATGACGGTGCTTGTGACCCGACGTCATGTCGACCACGCGCGTGTCACCACCACAGGGTGTCGCGCCGAGAGCTGACGCCCCGCTCCGGCCCTTTCCGCACACTGCCCGTCCCTCCCCCCCGTTCTGACCTGTTCTGCCGACGCGTGCCCGTACGCGCACGCCGTCATGCCTTCCCGCACGAGGAGCAGCACCATGAGCCAGCCCATCGACTCCGTCACCGCCGGTCACACACCCGAGGAGGCGCCCGCCGGGCCCGACACCTCGGCCTGGTCGTTCGAGACCCGGCAGATCCACGCCGGGGCCGCGCCGGACCCGACGACCGGTGCCCGGGCGACGCCGATCTACCAGACGACGTCGTTCGTGTTCCGGGACACCCAGCACGCCGCCGACCTGTTCTCGCTCGCCGAGCCCGGCAACATCTACACCCGCATCCACAACCCCACCCAGGACGTCTTCGAGCAGCGGATCGCCGCCCTGGAGGGCGGGGTCGCGGCGGTCGCGCTGGCGTCCGGGCAGGCCGCCGAGACGCTCGCGATCCTGACGCTGGCCGGCGCGGGCGACCACATCGTCTCGAGCACGTCGCTGTACGGCGGCACCTACAACCTGTTCCGGCACACGCTGCCGAAGTTCGGCATCGAGGTGTCCTTCGTCGACGACCCCGACGACGCCGAGGCCTGGCGGGCGGCCGTCCGCCCGAACACCAAGGCGCTGTTCGCGGAGACCCTGGGCAACCCGCGCGGCAACGTGCTGGACGTCCGCGCGGTCGCGGACGTGGCGCACGCGGCGGGCGTGCCGCTGATCGTGGACAACACGGTCCCGACTCCCTATCTGCTGCGGCCCCTTGAGCACGGTGCGGACATCGTCGTCCACTCGGCGACCAAGTTCCTCGGCGGGCACGGCACGGCGATCGCGGGCGTGGTCGTCGACGGCGGCAGCTTCGACTTCGGCGCGCACTCCGACCGCTTCCCCGACTTCACCGAGCCCGACCCCAGCTACCACGGTCTGCGCTACTGGCCGGCGCTCGGCCCGGGCGCGTTCGCCATCAAGCTGCGGGTGCAGCTCCTGCGCGACCTCGGCCCGGCGCTCTCCCCGCACTCGGCGTTCCTGCTGCTGCAGGGCGTGGAGACGCTGAGTCTGCGGCTGGAGCGGCACTCGGCCAACGCGCAGGCGCTGGCCGAGTGGCTGGAGCAGCGCGACGAGGTCGCCGCCGTCCACTATCCGGGCCTGCCGTCCAGCCGCTGGTACGAGGCGGGGCAGAAGTACCTCCCGCGCGGCGCCGGCGCGATCGTCTCCTTCGAGCTGCGGGACGGGATCGAGGCGGGCAAGCGGTTCGTGGACGCGGTCGAGCTCTTCAGCCACCTCGCCAACATCGGTGACGTCCGCAGCCTGATCATCCACCCGGCGTCCACCACCCACAGCCAGCTGGACGAGGAGCAGCTGGCGGCGACCGGGACCGCGCCGGGTCTGGTGCGGCTGTCGGTCGGCATCGAGAACCTCGCCGATCTCCGGGCCGACCTGGAGGCCGGGTTCCGCGCGGCCAAGGGCGCGGCGTCCTGAACGCCGTACCGCATCCCGAGGTTCCGGTTTCCCTCCCCCTTCCGCCGGTCCGCGGGGCCTGGCGGGACGGGGATCCGCCGGGCCGCCGGCGGTGGTACGCGGCGGAGAAGCCGCTGCCGCTGGAGGCCGGCGGTGGACTTCCCGGCGTGCGGCTGGCGTTCGAGACCTGGGGGCGGCTCGCCCCGGACGCCGGCAACGCCGTGCTCGTGCTGCACGCGCTCACGGGGGACAGCCATGTCGCCGGGCCCGCCGGTCCGGGGCATCCGACCCCGGGCTGGTGGGAGGGCGTGATCGGGCCGGGGCTCGCGCTGGACACCGACCGCTGGTTCGTCGTCGCCCCGAACGTCCTGGGCGGCTGCCAGGGCAGCACCGGACCGGCCGCGGAGCGAGCCGACGGGCGCGGATACTGGGGCGGTGCGTTCCCCTTCCTGACCCAGCGCGACCAGGTCGCCGCCGAGGCCGGGCTGGCCGACGCCCTGGGCATCGGGCGGTGGGCGCTGGTCGTCGGCGGCTCGATGGGCGGGATGCGGGCCGTGGAGTGGGCGGTGTCGTACCCGGAGCGGGTGGCGGCCCTGCTGCTGCTCGCCACGACGGCGGCGGCGAGCGCGGAGCAGATCGCGTGGTCGGCCGTCCAGCTCACCGCGATCCGCACCGACCCCCACTGGCAGGGAGGCGACTACCACGGCACCGGACGCGCCCCGCACACCGGCCTGGGCCTGGCCCGCCGGATCGCCCATGTCACCTACCGCAGCGAACCCGAGCTGGCGATCCGCTTCGGCCGGACCCCGCAGAACACCGAGAACCCCTTCGACGGCGGCCGCTACCAGGTCGAGTCCTACCTCGATCATCACGCCGCCAAGCTGGTACGGCGGTTCGACGCGGGCAGTTACGTGGTGCTGTCGGAGGCGATGAACGCCCATGACGTCGGCCGCGACCGGGGCGGGGTGCGCGCGGCCCTCGGCCGGGTCACGGCCCGCGCCCTGGTGGCGGGCGTGGACTCCGACCGCCTCTATCCCCCGGCCCAGCAGGCCGAGTTGGCGGCGCTGATCCCGGCCGCGGACCGGCTCCGGGTGATCGAGTCGCCGTACGGCCACGACGGCTTCCTGATCGAGACGGAACAGGTGGGCGCGCTGGTGCGGGAGCTGCTCGGCTGAGGGCTCACCGTCTCCGTCGTCGATGTGACACCGTGATCCCGCACCCCGCCACCGCACACACCCCGGGAGCCGCCCGTGTCCCAGCCGTCGTACGCACTCCTGTCCGGCGCCGCCGAGTCGCCCGTGATCCTGCACGTGCCGCACTCGGCGCGGGCGATCCCGGCCGGGGTACGGGCCGGGATCGTGCTCGACGACGCCGCGCTGGAGCGGGAGCTGGACCACATCACGGACGCCCACACGGCGGAGCTCGCGGAGGCGGCGGCCGCGCTGGCCGGGGTGACTCCTTGGCGGTTCGTCAACCGGCTGTCCCGGCTGGTCGTCGATCCCGAGCGGTTCCCGGACGAGCGGGAGGAGATGCTCGCCGTCGGGATGGGGGCCGTGTACACGCGGACCACGCACCGGGGTGTGCTGCGGGACGAGTCGTGCGACCACGGGCCGTTGGTCGAGCGGTACTTCCGGCCGTACGCCCGGGCGATGACGGAGGCCGTCGCCGGGCGGCTGGCCGCGACCGGGCGGGCCGTGGTGATCGACGTGCACTCCTATCCGAGCCGTCCGCTGCCCTACGAACTGCACGGGGCGGGGCCGCGGCCGCCGGTCTGCCTGGGCACGGACGCCTTCCACACCCCGGCCGGGCTGACGGAGGCGGCCCGCGAGGCCTTCGCGGGGTGCGGGGAGACGGGGCTGGACAGCCCGTTCGCCGGGACCTATGTGCCGCTGGAGTTCTACGGGACGGACGCGCGGGTCGGTGCGCTCATGGTGGAGATCCGGCGGGACCTCTACATGACCGAGCCCGGCGGTCCGGCGGGCCCGGGCGCGGACCGGCTCGCCGCCGCCCTAGCCGCGCTCGTGGACGCCGCCGGCCGCTGACCCTCCGGCTGGAGCATTCCCGCAGGACACGGGGTGGGGGCCGTACGACCGTGGAGACATGACCACGGAGATGACCGCGCCCAGCACCGCGGAGACGACCGCGCCCGCGACGACGGAGCCGCTCCCGCCCGTCTGCGAGGCCGCGCCGCCGGTGCGGGACTGGCCCGCGCTCGAACTGGAGGGCACGGACTTCGACCCGGTTCTCGCCGCCCTGATGACGGAAGGGCCGGTGACCCGGATCCGGCTGCCGTACGGCGAGGGCTGGGCGTGGCTCGCGACCCGGTACGAGGACGTCAGGACCGTCACCAACGACCCGCGGTTCAGCCGCGCCGAGGTCACCCGGCGCCAGGTGACCCGGCTGGCCCCGCACTTCAGGCCCAGGCCGGGCTCACTGGCCTGGGCGGACCAGCCCGACCACAACCGGCTGCGCAAGCCGCTCGCCGGTGCCTTCACGGTGGGCGCGATGAAGCGGCTGCGGCCCCGGGCGCAGGAGATCCTCGACGAACTGGTCGACGGGGTCGTACGGGACGGGCCGCCCGCCGATCTGGTCGAGCGGGTGCTTGAGCCGTTCCCGATCACCGTGGTCAGCGAGGTGATGGGGGTGCCGGAGGCGGACCGGGAGCGGGTGCACGCCTGGACCCGGCAGATCATCTCCACCGCGGGCGGGGTCGAGGCCGCCGAGACGGCCAAGCAGGGGCTGTACGGGTGGATCACCGAGGCGGTACGCGCGCGGGCCGACAGTCCGGGAGACGACGTGTACTCGCTGCTCGGGGTCGCGGTGGCCCGCGGCGAGATCGGCGAGGAGGAGGCCGTCGGGCTGGCCGGACCGCTGCAGATCGGCGGCGAGGCGGTCACCCACAACTGCGGGCAGATGCTGTTCCTGATGCTGACGCGGCCGGAGCTGATGGCGCGGATGCGGGAACGCCCGGCGGAGCGCGGGCCGGTCCTGGACGAGTTGCTGCGCTGGATCCCGCACCGCAGCACGGTCGGGCTCGCCCGGATCGCCCTGGAGGACGTCGAACTGGGCGACGGCAGCCGGATCGCGGCCGGCGATCCGGTGTACGTCTCCTACCTGGCCGCCAACCGCGACCCGGCCGTCTTCCCCGACCCGGACCGCATCGACCCGGACCGCGAACCCCACGCGCACCTCGCCTTCGGCCACGGTGCGCACTACTGCACGGGCGCGGTCCTGGCCCGGCTGCAGACCGAACTGCTGGTCGACACCCTCCTCGACCGACTGCCGGGGCTGCGGCTCGCGGTGCCGGCCGAGGGGGTGGAGTGGCGCCGCAAGACGATGATCAGGGGGCCGCGGACGCTGCCGGCCGCCTGGTGACCTTTCGGTCGCCCGACGGGGCGGCGGCCGGGCGATATGTGACATAGCACCCTGCCTCAGGCCCGCAACCACTCCGTGACGATCACGTCCCCGCCCCTCCGCAGCCGCAACGCGAACGGCCCGGCGGGTGGGGTGTCGCTGGCGAAGCGGCCCATGTCGTCGACGGTGAGCGGGCGGGCCGCCGCGGGACCGTCGAGCACCTCGATCCGCGCGGACTGCGGGGGCAGCAGCTGGCCGAGCAGCCCGTCGTCGGTGACCTCGACGTCCACGGTCAGCTCGCCCGCCCGGAAGGTCAGCATCCGGGGCGGGTCCTCGACGCCTCTGACCGGGATGGCGTCGACCAGGGAGTCGAAGGTCAGCTCGGCGACCCGGGCCTCCAGGTCGTGCAGCACGTAGGCGTCCATGGCCAGTTGGAGCAGTTCGGCCGGGAGCGGGTCGAGGACGGCGGCCGCGCTCCGCAGCTCCTCCTCCAGGAGGTCCGCGTCGAACTCGGCATCGAACTCGGCGTCGTCGAAACCCTCGTCGGCCGGGAAGTCGTCGTCGCTCACGCCGCACCCCTCGCGTCGAGCCGGGCTCGCAGCCGGCGCAGACAGCGCTGGCGCAGCGGGCCGATGCTGCCCACGGCGATGCCCAGCGCGACGGACACCTCGACATAGCTGGGCGGCGGCGAGGCCATCAGGACCCGCAGCAACTGCCTGCAGCGGTCGCCGAGTTCCTCGAACTCCTGCCAGACGAGGCGGATCCGCTCCGCCTCGTCCGCCTCGTCCTCCGCGTCGATCAGGGACTGTTCGGGCGTACGGTCGTCGCTGACCCGGTCCAGGACCTGGGGATCGTCGGTCGGCAGCAGCCGGGTCAGTCCCCGGATCACCTTCAGGCACTCGTTGCGCGCGGTGCTGGCCAGCCAGGAACCCGCCTTGTCGGGCTCCCGGATCCGGCCCAGGTGCTGGGCGAACCGGAACCACACGGTCTGGTACACCTCGTGCCCGTCGGCGTCGGAGAGCCGGTGCGCGCGCACCACGGACCACACCAGTGGGCTCAGCCCTTCCACGAGCGCCTTCCAGGCCGCCGCGTCACCGTCGACGGCGGACTGGACCAACGCGCCGACCTCTGCTCGGTCCACGGCCCCACCCCTCGTGTACGGCAAGTCATGGTACGCCGTGGAGGGGAGTGTTCCGGAACCCGGGCGGGATCCCGGGCCGGATGCCGGGCCGGAACTCACACCGGAGCTCAGGCCGTCGTAGCCAGCCTGACGACCGGTACCGGCTGCCAGCTCGCCGGGCGGAGCACCGGTACGGCGGCACCGCGTACCTCGGCGTACTCCTCGATGCCCGCCAGGAGTTGGGTGCGTGCCGTGCGCGCGTCCGGCTCCTTGTGCGTGGTCATCCGGTCGGCGACGAGGCCGGCGGCGATGGGGGTGGCGAACGATGTTCCGCTCCACTGTGCGAACCCTTCGAACATCACTTGGTCCGGTTTGCCGGGGCCGGTCGTCCCGGTGCTGGTCAACACGCCGGTGTGGCGCGGGTACTGGCAGGTGCAGGCGTAGGTGAAGCCGAACCGGCAGGCGTCGTAGGTGGTGTGCTGGTACACGTACGGCACGGGTGCGTCGAACCCGGCCATGGCGCCGATGAGTTGCTCGCCGGGGGCGTAGACCTTGACCCAGCTGCCGTGGTTGGTGAAACAGGCGCCGTACTCGCCGTCGCTGCGCAGCGCGCCGACCGAGAGGACCGTGTCCTCGTAGCCGGACAGGTCGGCGCAGGCGGCGGGCCAGAAGTTGGTGGCGCTGCCGTTGTTGCCGGCGGCGGCGACGAGCAGGGTGGACTGGTCGCGCAGGGCGTCCATGAAGGCCTCGACGGCGAGCAGTCCGTCGGCGCTGCCGTTCGAGGTGCCGGCGGAGAGGCTGATGATGTCGGGCCAGCCGTGCTGGTCGACCGCCTCGAACAGCTTGGCGCCGAACTCGGACTCCAGGATGGCGCCCGCGTCGTTGAGGGTGTTGGTGACGGTGATGTCCGTGTTCGGGGCGAGGGCGGCGATGAGACCGGCGATGAACGTGCCGTGGCCGACGTACTGCTGGAGGATGCCGTCGGCGTCGGTCTCGGTGACCTGCAGGTCGCCCTGGACGCGGTCGAGGAGCGGGTAGGAGCGGTAGTCGTGCACCAGACCGGTGTCCATCACCAGCACGCTGACCGCGGTGTCCGGGTCGTGACTCCCGGCCACGGGCTGCGGGTTGGGGATCTGGGTGAGCAGGGCGGGGAGCGGTTCGCAGGGGTTGCAGGAGTTGGCGTTCCCCGTGGTGGACACGATGTGGTTGCGGCTGACCAGGCGGCGGCCGGCGCGGCCCTCGGCCTCTCGGAGGGCGCGCAGGGCGTGGCCGACGGCGCGGTCGCCGGTGCGGTCGCCGTGGTTCGGGTCGCCGACCTGGATGCGGGTGACCCCGGTGCGGTTGGTCTCCGGTGCCGCCCTGCGCACCTGGTCGGCGATCAGGCCGGTGGTGGCGGTGAAGTGGGCGCGCACGGTGTCCTCGACGACCCGTGCCTCCTCGCCGTCGCGGGCGAGGACGACCCCCTTCTCGTACAGGAACTCGGCGGCGTCGTCCGGCCCCATCGCCAGCGGAACGTCCGGCATGGAACGCTGGATCTGTTCGAACTGCTCATGGAATCGCTGAGGTGCCATGGCCTGTCCTCCCCCGGTAACGGCGTTCTTCAGTCAGAGTCACGGGCCCGCCGCCTGATACAGCGCCAAACCTGTGGGGCATGTATGCCCAGGCCACTACCATCCGAGGGGTGACTGCGCGAAGCGATTCGGTTACGGAACTCCTGCCGATGGTGTTCGCCGCCCCCGGCGAGGCCCTGGCGCGTGCGGAACAGGTCCTTCGGTCCGATCCGACGCCACTGGACGCGTCCGTCGCCCACCAGGTCATCGGCATCTGGCAGCGGGACTTCGGGGACCTCGCCCTGGCCCTCGACCATCTGCGGCGCGCCCGGGACTTCGCTGCCCGGGCGGACTCGGCGGACCGGGAGGCGGACGTCCTCGCCGCCCTCGGAGTCGCCCTGGTGCACGCGGGGCGCACCCGGCAGGGACTGGCCGCGCTGGACCGCGGGGTGGCCCGGGGCAACGGGCACACCCGGGCCCGGGTGCTGTACCGGCGCGCGTTCGCCTCCTGGGTGCTGGGCCGGCACAAGGAGGCCCTGGAGGACCTGCGGCGGGCCATACCGGTGCTGCGCCAGGCCGACGACGTCATCTGGACCGCGCGGGCGCTGAGCGTGCGGGCGACCGTGCATCTGGCGATGGGCGCGGTGGAGCGGGCGGACGCGGACTTCACGGCGGCGGAGCGGCTCTGGGAGACGACGGGCCAGGAGCACGACAAGGCGGTCGCCGTGGAGAACCGGGGCCTGGCCGCGTACCGGTCCGGCGACATCCCGGCGGCGCTGCGGCTGCTGGCCGAGGCCAAGGAGCGGTACGACGAGCTGGGCACCCCGCCGTTCATGCTGTACATCGCGCGCTGCGACGTGCTGATGGCGGCCGGTCTTGCCCCGGAGGCGCTGGCCGAGGCGGACGGGGCGATCGCCGCCCTGGACCGGATCGGCGGGCAGTCCACCCGCAAGGCCGAACTGCTGCTGACCGCCGCCCGCTCCGCGCTGTCGACCGGGGACGCGCAGACCGCGATCGCCCGGGCCGCCGTCGCCGTCCGGCTGTTCTCGGGGCAGCGGCGGAGCTGGTGGGAGACGCATGCGCGGCTGGTGCTGATCGAGGCGCGGGTGGCGGGCGGGGCCGCGTCCGGGCGGCTGGTGCAGGACGCGGCGGCGGTCGCCGAGCAGCTGGCGTCCTTCGGCGCGCCGGCCGCGCCGGAGGCCTCGCTGCTCGCCGGGCGGATCGCGCTGGCGCTGGGCTGGACGGCGGACGCGGAGCGGCATCTCGCGGTGGCCGCGCGCAGCCGGAACGCCGGTCCGCCGCTGACCCGGATGACCGGCTGGGCCGCGCAGGCGCTGCGGGCCCGTGCGGCCGGCTCGGGCCGGGGTGTCCTGGAGGCGTGCCGGCGCGGCCTCGACGTCCTGGACGACCACCGGATGACGCTGGGCGCCTCGGAGCTGCGGGCCCGGGCCACCGCGCAGGGCGCCGAACTGGCCGCGCTGGCCCAGCAGGCGAGCCTCGCGCACGGCGGGCCGCGCCGCCTGCTGGAGTGGAGCGAGCGCTGGCGGGCCACGGTGCTGTCCACTCCCCCGACCCGGCCGCCCGCGGACCCGGCCCTGCTCGCCTCGCTCACCGCGTTCCGGGAGATCGCCTCGCGCGCGGAGGAGGCCCGTCGGGAGGGAGGCCGTCCGGTGCTCGCTCTGGAACGTGAACAGCGGCGCCTGGAACGGGAGATCCGCTCCCGGACCCATCACACCCGGGGGGACGCGCCCGGCGAAGGCGACCGCTTCGACCCGGCCCGGCTCCTGGACCGGCTCGGTGACGCCCGGCTGGTCGAACTCGCCGTCGTGGACGGCCGGGTGCACATCCTGCTGTGCGGACAGGGCCGGGTACGGCGCTTCGCGGGCGGCCTGCTGGCCGAGGCGGTCGCCGAGGCGGAGCACGTCCAGGCGGGGCTGCGACGGCTCGCACACCCGGGGGCGGAGGCGCGGCTGCCGGTGGTGGAGGCCGCCGGGAAGCGGCTGGAGGAGCTGCTCCTTGGCGCGGCGGCGGACCAGCTCGGCTCCGGCCCTGTGGTGATCGTCCCGCCGGGCGCGCTGCACCGGGTGCCCTGGGCGCTGCTCCCCTCGCTCCGGGAGCGGGTGCTCAGCGTGTCACCGTCGGCGGGGAGCTGGCTGCGGGCCCGGGAGACCGAGCCGCCGCCGGGCGGCCGCCATGTGCTGGTCCGGGGGCCCGGGCTGGCGACCGAGGGCGCGGAGGTGCCCGAAGTGGCGGGCCGCTACGCGACGGCACGGATCCTGGAGCACGACGACGCCCAGGTCCCGCGTGTCCTGGCCGAGTTGGACGGGGCCGCGCTCGCCCACATCGCCGCGCACGGCACGTTCCGCGCGGACAGCCCGCTGTTCTCCGCGCTGCGGATGGCCGACGGCCCGCTGATCGTGCACGACTTCGAACGCCTTGCCCGCAGCCCCTACCGGATCATCCTCTCCAGCTGTGACACGGCCCGCCTCGCCTCGGTCGGTGCCGATGAACTCCTCGGCCTGGTCACGGCGTTGCTGCCGCTGGGCACGGCCGGGGTGGTGGCGAGCAGCGCACCCGTCAACGACGCGGCCGTGGTCCCGCTGATGCTGGCCCTGCACAAGGGGCTGGGCGCCGGCCTGTCACTGGCGGAGGCCCTGCGCGACGCCCGGGCCGCCCTGCCGGGCGACGCCCTCCACCAGGCCACGGGCTGGGCGTTCGCGGCGTTCGGGGCGGCCTGAGCGCCCCAGAGGGGCGCTGGGGGTCCCCCCGGCCGAAGGCTGGGGGAGGAACTGCGCGACAAGCCACGACGGCGCCGCGGACGACCGACGACATGACGCGGCCTTCCAGCGGAGCGCTTACGCCGACTGCCGGTCCGGCCGTTCCACCAGCCACGGCAGGGCCGCGCGGTCGCTCGCGCCGAGGCGGGTGTAGGCGCTGTAGAGGTGGTTGCCCACCGTCCGTACGGACAGGGTCAGTCGCTCGGCGATCTGCCGGTTGCTGAGGCCCGAGGCGGCGAGGGTGACGATCTGGCGCTGGCGGGCGGTGAGTTCGCCGAGGACCAGCCCGGCCAGGGCCGGGGTGCGGGCGCCCTGGCAGCGGCGGGCGAGGGCGACCGCGCGGGTGCGGGCCGTCCGGGCGGCACGCGGGTCGCGGTGGACGCGGACGGCCTGGGCGTGGGCCTCCGCCGCGAACAGCAGCAGACCGCGCTCCGCCAGCGCCGTGGCCGCCCGGTCGAGGGCGGGTCCGTCGCCGCGGGCGAGGGCCTCGGCGTGCCGCGCGAGCACGCCGTACAGCCGCCCCGCGGCCTGCACCGCCTCCTCGGGCTCCCCGAGCCGTACGGTGCCGTAGTGCGCGAGACCCCCGTCCCCGCGCACTACGGCGCCTTCCCCCGACTCGGCAGCGGCACGGGCGAGTTCGGTACGGCAGGAGGCGTCGCCCGGCGCCGTCCGCAGTCCCTCCCTCGCCCACGCCGCCGCCTCTCGCAGCTCCCCCCGAAGCCACGAGTACCGGGCACGCACGGCCGCGTACCCGGCTGGTACGGGCAGGCCTCCCGACGCCAGCCACTCCCCCACCGGGGCCGGCACCTCCCGTACGTCCAACTGCTCGATGCGATCTTCCAGTTGCTCCTGTTCGTCCTTCAGGGCGGGCTCGCACTGGCCGGGGGTGCGGGACAGCCGCCGGGCCCGCAGCCGGCCCGTAGAGGCGCGCAGCGCGGGGCCGTGCAGGGGGTGGGCGAGGCGGACCGCGCCCCGTTCGTCGACGTGGATCAGGCCCTCGGTCTCCAGCCGTTCGAGAACGGCCAGGTCGAGTCCGTCGTCGAGGAGGAGCGGCAACGGCTCGGCGAAGGCGAGGCGTTCGAGGGTGTCGTGCTCTCCCGGGCCCCGCCGGTCCAGCAGGGGTGCGATGCGGTCCCGTACGGTCGCGGTGAGCGGCAGCGGGCCACGCCAGGCCCACTCGCCGGTGTCCGGGACCCGGGTCAGCGAGCCGGACTCGCGCAGCGCGCCGAGCAGGTCGCGCAGCAGCCGCAGATCGCCTTGGCAGAGCCGGTGCAGCCGGCGCACGGTGAGCGGGTCCAGGCCGCCCCCGTCGAGCAGCGTGGCGGTCTCGTCGTACGGCAGGGGTTCCAGGGCGAGGTGGGTGAGGAGTTCCCCGGTCCAGAGCCGGGAGACGGCGCCGGGCAGGGCTGCCGGGGTGGCGGCGGCCACCACGAGCCGGGTGCGGCCGTGCACGGCGAGCTGGTGGACGAGGGCGGCCGAGGCCTCGTCGAGGAGGTGGGCGTCGTCGACTACCAGGAGCCGTACCCCGGACAGGTGCCGGACCGCACCGGGCAGCGAGACGTGGTCGGAGAGCAGGTGCGCGAACGCCGCGAACGGGAGGGCGCTGGTCTCGGGGGTGCCGGTGACCCGGACGCCATCGGTGCCCCGGACGGCCTCGGTGATCAGCCGGGTCTTGCCGATGCCGGCCGGGCCGGTCACCACGACACCCTGCCGTCCTGCCACCGACGACCGCCTGACCAGCTCCAGTTCGTCCTCCCGGCCGGTGAACGGCCAGGGCAGTTCGAGGGTTCGCGCATCCCGTTCGTAAGTCGTCACGTGAGTATGAGTCGCGATACTCAGCTCTGATACAGGGGGACTTGAGTAGCTTCCGACTCAGGCGTCCGGCCGGGTCGAACGGCAGTCTGGGCGCATGACCCGACGCTACTGCTCGCTTCCGCAGCAGTCGGCCCCGGCGTTCGCGCCGGGACTGGCCGCCGAGCGGCTCGGCGCGCTCGTCGGCGGGCGGCGGATGTGGGTCAACGGCACTGCTCTGCACTACTACTTCTTCGACGCCGACACCGACGTCTCGGTGATCCCGGTCCCGGGGACCGGGGAGACCCGCCGGGTGCCGTGGGCCGGTGCCAAGGAGCAGCGGGACGTGGTGCGCGAGTGCTTCCGGGAGTGGCAGGACCTCGGCATCGGGGTGATGTTCGCCGAGGTCTTCGACCGGCGCGAGGCGGAGCTGCGGATCGGCTTCCAGCTAGGGGACGGATCCTGGTCTGCGGTGGGCCGGGACGCGCTCTCGATGGGCGCCAACGACCGCACGATGAACCTGGGCTGGGACCTGACCGAGGCGGGCGGGCGCTGGACGGCCCTGCACGGGATCGGGCACGCGCTCGGCATGCAGCACGAGCACCAGAGCCCGTTCGCGGGCGTCCACTGGGACGACGAGGCGGTCTACGCCGACCTCGCCGGACCGCCGAACCACTGGAGCCGGGACCGGACGCACTTCAACATCCTGCGCAAGCTCGACGCCGCCGAGGCCAACGGCTCGGTGTGGGACCCGCAGTCCGTGATGCAGTTCCCCTTCGGTCCCGGGCTGGTCCTGGAGCCGGAGCACTACCACAGCGGCCTCTACCCGCCGGGGTCGCTGTCCCCGGCCGACAAGGAGTTCGTGCTCCGCTGGTACCCGCCCGCGGATCCGCCGGCCGTGCTGGTGCCGTTCCGCTCGGCACCGCTCAGCCTGGGTCCTGGCGGGCAGGCCGACTTCGCCGTGGAGCCGCCGGAGACCCGCGTCTACAGCGTGGGCACCTTCGGGGAGAGCGACTCCGTCGTCGTGGTCTTCGAGGAGCGCGACGGGGAACCGCGCTACCTCGCCGGCCACGACGACGGGGGCACCCCGCACAACACCAGGATCAGGGTCCGGCTCGTCAAGGGCCGCCGCTACTTCGTCCGCGTCCGTCTCCACTCCACATGGGGGTCGGGGGAGACAGCTGTCATGTGCTGGTGACACCGGCACACGACCGCGACGCGGAGGTCGGACCACTGTCCGGCGCCGGGGGAAGCGGTCGCGGCACGTAACCTTCGGGGGAGGGATACGTGCCGCGACCAAACCGGAAACGCTGCGCATACCCACCTGGGGGCGCGGGGAACTGCGCGACCAGCCCCCACGCACCCGCACCCGGCAGCGCACCGCCCCACCCGCTAGCCGCCCAACTCCAGCGGCCGCGAGGGGTCCTTGGACCACTCCTCAAGCGAACCGTCGTACACCGACACGTCCTCACGGCCCAGCAGCGTGAGCGCAAGCGCCGCCCCCGCCGCCGAAATCCCCCCGCCGCAGTAGAGGACGACGGGCGAAGCGTCACCCAACTCCCTCACCTTCTCATCGAGTTCGGCAGGCGGCAGCCCCCGCCCCGGCAGGCTGACGCTCCCCGGAATATGCCCCCGCCGGCTGTACCGCGTCGGCACCGACCCGGCGAACCCCCCGGAGGGCAGCGCACAGACGAGCACCCCCGGCCGCTCCCCCCTGCTGATCGCCGCCACCTCCTCGATGTCCGACCAGAGCCCGGGCCGCGGCACCGGCGTCACCGGCACGGCGGCGGGCTCGGGGACTCGGTCCCCCTCGGCCACCGGTCGCCCCGCCGCCTCCCACGCCGCCAGGCCGCCGTCCAGCACCGCGGCCGGCACCGAGATCGCCCGCAGCATCCACCACACCCGGGCGGCCCAGATCCCGCCCCCGGTGTCGTAGACGACGACCTCGCTGCCCTCCCCCACACCGAGCCGGGCCAGTGCGGCGGCGAGCTTGTCCGGCGCCGGGACGGCGAAGTGGTACGGCGCCTCGGGGTCGGAGAGATCACCGGTGAGGTCGGCGTGGCGGGAGCCGGGGACGTGGCGCTCGGCCCAGCCGGCGCGGCCGGAGGCGGAGCGGTGGTCGCCGTCGTGGCGGGGCGAGGGCAGCAGCGCGGTGGCGTCGAGGACGGCCAGTCGGGGGTCGTCCAGGTGGGTCGCGAGCCAGGTCTCGTCGACCAGGGGGCCGGGCAGCAGGGTGGTCATGGCGGGCGATCGTACGCCCGCGACCTGGACGTCTCACCCATCGGGCATACACATCCCACATCGCGGACGCGGCTTGCACAGCAGGCGGGAGCTGCGGTTATGGTTTCGGCCATCTACGCGGGAGCCCCTCCCCGACCGGGCTGAGAGGGCGTCTGGGATCCGTGTGCCGCAGCGGCGGACACGGTCCCCATGGGGACGCCGACCGCACCAGCAGCGCCATGCGCCCCGCGTAGGAGTTCACGTGTCCACAGCAGTCGAGCCGCGGCCCCCGGTGTTCCACCACGCTGCCCGCTCCTGTTGTTGTCGCGCGTGCTGCCGCCGGTCCTGCTGACCGCCGCCTCCCTCACCTCCGTCACCCCGCTCATCCCCGCGCGCCCCCGCGCGCCGCTTTCGGAGTACTCCCATGCCACACATCCGGGTCATGCTCGACTATTTCCATCCATGGCCGAATTCTGCCGGTCTGTACGTGGCCCGTGCCCGCGACGGGTACGCGGCCGCGGGACTGGACGTCGAGCTGGTGGTGCAGGACCCGGGGCGCGGGGACACGCTGGAGTACCTGGCCCGGGGCGAGGTGGACTTCGGGATCTTCCCGCCGAACCGGCTGCTCGCCCGCCGGGCGGCCCTCGGCCAGCCGCTGGTGGCCGTCGCCGCGGTCAACCACCGTGGTCTGGAGGCGATCCAGACCACGACCTCGACCGGCATCACCCGCCCCCGCGATCTCGCGGGCCGGCGTCTCGCCTACAACCCGACCCCGCGCGGGCGGGCCCTGGTCCGCCATCTGGTGGCGGCGGACGGCGGCGACCCGGACGCGGTGATCACCGTCGACGCGGGCTCCCGCGAGCTCACGGTGGACGACATCGAGGCCGGCGAGGCGGACGCCACCTTCGGCAACTACTGGTCCTGGGACGCCCTGCGCGGCGACCTGCCCGAGCACAGCCGGCTGACCTGGCCGGTCGACGAGATAGGCGCGCCCCGCTACCACAGCTATCTGCTGGGCACGAGCGAGCGGCTGCTCGACGAACAGCCCTCCCTGGTACGGGACTTCCTGGCCGTGACGGCCCGCGGATACGCCACCGCCGCCGACGAGCCCGACGCCACGCTGGAGATGCTGGAGCGGGTCATCCCGTACTTCCCGCGTCCGCTCATCGCCCGCTCCCTCGCCCTGATCGCGCCCACGTGGACGGACCCGCAGGGCCGTTGGGGCGTGATCGACGAGGGCCGGATGGGCCCCTACGCGCACTGGCTCGCCGAGAACGGCGCCATCGCCCACGACCACGACTGGGACCGGTCGTTCACCAACAGCCTGCTGGACGTGACCGCATGACCCTGCTCACCCGGCGGCTCGCCGTCGACTTCAAGCGGACGGACAGCGCGCTGTGTCGGGCCTGACCGCCCCGCACCGCCGCCCGACTCCCCTCCCCCGTACGAAGGACCCTCCACCATGCTCCGCCGCACCGCGCTGCCGGCCCTCGCCGCCCTGGCACTCCTCGCCGTCACCACCGCCTGCTCGGCCGACGCCGACTCCACGGCGGCCGCCGAGGACGGCACCACCACCGTCACCCTGGCCCTGGACTGGACCCCCAACACCAACCACACCGGCATCTACGTCGCCCAGGCCAAGGGCTGGTTCAAGGAGGCCGGGATCGACCTGAAGATCGTGCCCTACGGCTCGACCGCGCCCGAGACGCTGATAGCGAGCCACAAGGCCGACTTCGGCATCTCCTACCAGGAGGGCGTCACCACGGCCCGCGCGGCCGGCCAGGACATCACCTCCGTCTACGCCGTCACACAGAAGACGGACGTGACCGTCTCGGTGCGCGCCGACCGCACCGACATCACCTCGCCCAAGGACCTGGACGGCAAGACGTACGCCGGGTTCGGCGCCCCCTACGAGAAGCCGCTGCTCCAGAAGGTCATCAAGAACGCTGGCGGCACGGGCGACTTCAAGCAGGTCACCCTCAACACCTCGGCGTACGCGGCGCTGTACGCCGGCAAGGCGGACTTCGCGATGCCGATGCCGACCTGGGAGGGCCTGGAGGCGAAGCTCAGCGGGAAGCCGCTGAAGGACTTCCAGCTCTCCGACTACGGCTTCCCGGCGATCTACTCCACGCTGATCGCGTCCTCCGACCAGTTCCTGAAGAAGAACCCGGCGGTGGCGAAGAAGTTCCTGGCAGCCGTCGACAAGGGCTACCGCTACGCGGCCGGGAACCCCGACCAGGCTGCCGACCTGCTCATCGCCGCCAACAAGAGCGTGCTCACCAACACCAAGCTGGTGAAGGAGAGTTCGCAGCTGCTGGCCAAGGAGTACTACAAGGGCGCCGACGGCTCGATCGGCACCCAGAGCGCCGCCCGCTGGAAGGCCTTCGCCGACTTCGAGTACGACGCCGGGCTGCTCGTCGACGCGAACGGCAAGAAGCTCACGAAGGCGCCGGACACCTCGGCCTTCTTCACCAACGCCTACCTCCCGGACACCAAGTGAGGTCCGTACTGCGGTCGTTGTGGCCGCCCCTGCTGGTGCTCGCCGTGGTCGTCGGCGGCTGGCAGCTGTACGTGACGGCGGCCGGGGTCGACCCGACCACCCTGCCCTCCCCCGCCCGCGTGGCGGAGCAGGGCTGGGCGAACCGCCAGGACCTGTGGGACCAGACGCTGCCCACGCTCCAGGAGACGCTGCTCGGCTTCGCGCTGTCGTTCGCGGCGGCCTGGCTGGTGGCTGTGGTGCTGGACTTCTCCGCCGCCGCCCGCCGGGGCCTCTACCCGCTCCTCGTCGCCTCGCAGACGATCCCGATCGTGGCCGTGGCGCCCCTGCTGATCATCTGGTTCGGGTTCGGGCTGCTGCCCAAGATGCTGGTGGTGACGCTGACGACGTTCTTCCCGCTGGCCGCCAACCTGGCCGCAGGGTTCGCGGCGACCGACCGGGAGGCCATGCGGCTGCTGCGCTCGCTCGGCGCCGGACGGTGGCGGGCGTTCCGGCTGGTGCGGGTACCGAGCGCGATGCCGTACTTCTTCGCGGGGCTGCGGGTGAGCATCACCTACGCCGTGGTCGGCGCGGTGTTCGCCGAGTACGCGGGCGCCGAGTCGGGGCTCGGGATCTACATGCAGGCCCAGAAGAGCGCGTTCCGGACCGACCTGGTGTTCGCGGCAGTGGCGGTGACCGCCGTGCTCAGCATCGCCCTGTTCGGGGCGACCTGTCTGCTGCAGCGGCTGGTGCTGCCCTGGGAACGGAAGGCCGGGAAATGAGCAGTCTGCGCATCGCGGGTGTGGGTAAGTCCTTCGGCTCGCTGGAGGTCCTGCGGGACCTCGAACTCACCGTGGAACAGGGCGAGTTCGCCGCCGTCATCGGTCCCAGCGGCAGCGGCAAGAGCACCCTGTTCAACCTGGTGTCCGGGCTCGACCGGCCGACCTCCGGGCAGGTGCTGGTGGAGGGCGAGCCGGCCGGGGTGGCGTCCGGCAAGGTCGCCTACATGCCGCAGAAGGACCTGCTGTTCCCCTGGCGGACGGTCCTCGACAACACCGCACTGGGCCTGGAGGCACAGGGTATGCGGAAGAAGGCGGCACGGGCGCGGGCCGACGCGCTGTTCGCCGACTTCGGCCTCGACGGCTTCCAGAAGGCGTACCCCGCCCAGCTCAGCGGAGGCATGCGGCAGCGGGCCGCGCTGCTGCGCACGGTGGTCCTGGAGCGGCCGGTGCTGCTGCTCGACGAGCCGTTCGGCGCGCTGGACTCGCTGACCCGCACCGAGATGCAGCTGTGGCTGGCCGGCATGTGGCAGCGGCACCGCTGGACGGTCGTCCTGGTCACCCATGACATCCGGGAGGCGGTGCTGCTCGCCGACACCGTCCACGTCCTGTCCCCGCGCCCGGCCACGGTGGTGGACCGAGTCGAGGTCCCGCTGCCCCGGCCGCGCGGCGCCGACGACTTCACGGCACCGGAGTTCGCGGCGACGGAACGCCGGATCCTGGATGCCCTGCGCGGCACAACGGCGGTGCGGACGCCATGAGTTCGCATCTCGCTCACGGCCTGGGCACCGAGCCGGTCGAACCGGACTGGCCACCGCTGACCGACGCCGAGGCAACTGCCGTGACCGGTCCGGCCCGGGTGGTGTGGCGCAGTCCGCGTCCGCTGTCGGCGGCGGCCGTCGTGGAACGGGACGGACGGCGGCTGTTCGTGAAACGGCACCATGTCTCCGTGCGCACCCCGCGGGGTCTGGCGGAGGAGCACGCGTTTCTCCGTCACCTGCGGGAGCGTGGGGCACCCGTGGTGGAGGTGCTGGACCTGGTGGAGCGCGGCGAGTGGACGTACGAGGTCCACTCGACAGGGACCGGCACCGATCTGTACCGGGACGCGCTGTCCTGGTCGCCGTTCCTCGGTACGGCCCATGCCCGGGCGGCCGGCGAGGCGCTGGCCCGGCTGCACCTGGCGGCCGAGGGCTTCGCCGCACCGCGCCGCTCGCCACAGCCCCTGGTCGCCTCCTTCACGGTGTTCGCGGCCCCTGACCCATGGGCCGCGCTGAACACGTACCTGTCCGAACGTCCGCGACTGGCACGGGCGTTGGCGGACTGCCCCTGGCGCGAGGACACCCACCGCGTGCTGCTCCCGCTCCATGAGCGGCTGGCCCCGCACCTCACGGGTCTCACCCCCCTGTGGACCCACAACGACTGGCACGCCTCCAACCTCCTCTGGGACGAGGACGGCCGGGTCGCCACGGTCCTGGACTTCGGCATGAGCGACCGCACCACCGCCGTGCACGACCTGGCCACCGCCCTGGAACGCAACACCGTGCAGTGGCTCCACCCCGACCGTCCGGTCCAGGAGAAGCACGCGATCGAGCTGCTCCACGGATATCAGTCGGTACGCCCGCTCACCGCCGCCGAATCGGCTGCCCTGCCCGCCCTTCTCCCCCTGGTCCACGCCGAGTTCGCCCTGTCCGAGCTGGACTACTTCCACGGCGTCACCCGGTCACGGGAGAACGCCCGGCTGGCCTACGAGTACTACGTCGGCCACGCGGAGTGGTTCTCGGGACGGGCGGGCCACCGGCTGCTGGAGCTGGTGGCCGCGCAGGTGTGAGCCTCAGCGCCGGCGCCACTCCGCCGCGAGGAGTTCGTACGAGCGGACGCGGTCGGCCTGGTCGTGGGTGATGGTGGTGATGAGCAACTCGTCGGCGCCGGTGGCCTCCTGGAGCTGTTCCAGGCGGTCGGCGACGTGTTGCGGAGATCCCACGAACTGGGTGTCGAGGCGGTCCTGGACCAGCTCCTGGTCCTCGTCCGTCCAGACGTGCGCCCGGGCCTCCTCGGGGGTGGGGAAGGGGATGGCGCCCTCGGCGGTACGGATGCTGCGGACCCAGGGGCCGTAACCGGTGGCGAGTTCGCGGGCGGTGGCGTCGTCCTCGGCGACCACGACGTCGGCGGAGACGCTGACGTACGGCTTGTCGAGGACGTCCGAGGGCTGGAAGTACGCGCGGTAGCCGTCCACCGCCTCCAGGACCGTGGCCGGGCTGACGTGGTAGTTGGCGGCGAAGCGCAGCCCCCGTTCGCCCGCGACCTGTGCGCTCTCGCCACCGCTGCTGCCCAGGATCCACACCTCGACCTCGGCACCCTCGCCCGGGACGATGTGGGCCTCGACGCCGTCCTCGGTGCGGTAGGTCCCGGCGAGCAGCGCGAGGATGTCGTCGATCTGTTCGGCGTAGTCCTGGGACTCGGCGTTCGGCAGCAGGAGCAGTCTGCGGTGGAGCGCGAACCGGGGAGAGCGGAGGAGGTGGGCGAAGGAGAAGCGGGGCGGGACGACCAGGCCGTTGGGGGCCCGGCCGTCGACCACCGGGGTCGCCGTCGGCGCGGCCGCCTTCTCGCCCGGCGGACGGCCGCCGGAGCGGCCGAGGCCCAGGTCGAGGCGGCCCGGGTACACGGCGTCCAGGAGGCCGAACTCCTCGACCGTGGACAGCGCGGTGCGGTGTCCGAGCTGTACCGCGCCGGAGCCGAGCCGGATGGTGGAGGTCGCGGCGGCGGTCAGCGCCAGGACCACCGCGGGGGAGGTGCCGGCCACCCCGGGGTTGAGGTGGTGCTCGGCGAACCAGTAGCGGGCGTAGCCGAACTCCTCGGTGCGCTGCGCGAGTTCGACGGAGTTACGCAGGGCGTCGGCGGCGGTGGCACCGCTCGGTATCGGCACCAGGTCGAGGACGCCGAGCGGGATGTCAGACATGGGCGGGCTCCTCGGCGGCCGGGCGTACGGGCGCCCACGGGAACGGTGGGTCGGGGATGTCCCTGCGCAGGGCCGGGGCCACCGCCGACTGGAACAGCTCCAGCGAGTCGCGGTGCTGGGCGTCCGTCAGTCCGCCGGCGTCGGCGTGCAGATGCAGGACGGTGTGCCCCAACTGCTCGTGGTAGCGGTGGACTTTCTCGATGACCTGTTGCGGGCTGCCGATGAGCGCGGAGCTCCGCTCGACGAAGTCCTCCAGGGACTCGAAGACGACCGGCAGTCCGGCCCGGCGGAAGAAGGCCAGGTTCGCCTCGAACACCGGGCGGTAGGCGGCCAGCGCCTGCTGGCTGGTGGGTGCCACCAGGAGGCCCGCCGAACCCGCGCCGACCGCGATGTCCGCCGCGTCGTGGCCGTAGTGCTCCCAGCGCTCCCGGTAGTACCGGACCAACTCGGCGTACGGCTCGACGGGGTTGGTGACGTTCGCGGAGAACAGCGGGTCGCCGTAGCGGGCGGCGAGGTCGACGGACTCCTTGCTGGTGGCGCTGCCGTGCCAGACCCGGACCGGCCGCTGGTAGGGGCGCGGCCAGACCTCGGCGTCGGTCAGCTCCGGCCGGAACCGGGTCTTCGCGGTCACCTTGTCCTGCCGCCACAGCTGCCGGAACACCTCGTAGCTCTCGGCGTTTCGGTCCCACTGGTCCTCGGGTGTGACGTGGAACAGCTCGCGCTGGGCGGAGCCGTTGCCCTTGCCGATGATCAGGTCGAGGCGGCCCTCGGAGAGGTGGTCGAGGGTCGCGTAGTCCTCGTACGCCCGGACGGGATCCAGCAGGCTCAGGGTGGTGACCGCGGTGAAGAGCCGGATCCGGCGGGTGAGCGCTGCGACATGGCTGAGCACGACCGTCGGGGAGGAGGAGATGAACGGGCGCTCGTGCCGCTCCCCCACCCCGAAGCCGTCGAAGCCCAACTCCTCGGCGAGCACGGCGTTGTCGAGGACCTCGCGGAACCGGTCGTGGGTGGACTTCTGTCGCCCCGTGACCGGATCCGGGCGGTGCACGATCAGGGTGATCGCGAGGAACCTCACGACGCCACCCGCTCGCCCCGGGGCTCGTCGGGGTGGGCGAGGCCGAGGTGGTCGCGCAGGGTGGTGCCCTCGTACTCGGCGCGGAAGACGCCCTGCTCCTGGAGGAGCGGCACGACCGTGTCGGCGAAGGTGTCCAGGCCGCCGGGGGTGATGTGCGGGACCAGGATGAAGCCGTCGGAGACGTCGGCCTGCACGAAGTCGTTGATGGTGCGGGCGACGGTGGCCGGGGAGCCGACGAAGGTCTGCCGGTTGCCGGTGTTGATCACGAGGTCGCGGATGGACCACTTGTTGGCCTCGGCGAGCTCGCGCCATTCGCGGGCGATGGCGATCGGGTCGCGGTACATCCGGACCTGTGCGCGGCCCCGGGAGATGTGGTCCTCGCCGACCAGCGGGTCGACGTCGGGCAGCGGGCCCTCCGGGTCGTACGACGACAGGTCCCGGTTCCAGACGAACTCCAGGTGCTTGAGGGCGGTCGCCCCGCTGACCTGCTGGCGGCGCACCTGGTGGGCGATCTCCTCGGCCTCCTCGTCGGTGTCGCCGAGGACGAAGCTGGCGGCGGGCAGGATCAGCAGTTCGTCGGGGCGGCGGCCGTACTTGGCGAGGCGGGACTTCACGTCGGTGTAGAAGGCCTGGCCGGCGTCGAGGGTGGCGTACCGGCTGAAGATAGCGTCGGCACCGGAGGCGGCGAACTCACGGCCTTCGTCCGACTCGCCTGCCTGGAAGATCACCGGGCGGCCCTGCGGGGAGCGCGGCACGTTGAACTGGCCGTGGATGTCGAACTGGGGGCCCTTGTGGACGAAGGAGCCGGCCCTGGCGTCGCTCAGGAAGGTGCCGGTGGCCTGGTCGGCGAGGATCTCGTCGCCGTGCCAGGAGTCGAAGAGCTCGTGGGTGGTGGCGAGGAACTCCTTGGCGCGGGAGTAGCGCTCGTCCTGCGGCAGGAAGCCGCCGCGCCGGAAGTTCTCGCCGGTGAAGGCGTCCCAGGAGGTGACCACGTTCCAGGCGGCCCGGCCGCCGGAGAGGTGGTCGAGGCTGGCGAACTGGCGGGCCACCTCGTAGGGCTCGTTGAAGGTGGAGTTGATGGTGCCGGTGAGACCGAGGTGGTCGGTGACGGCGGCCAGCGCGGCGAGGACGGTGAAGGTGTCGGGGCGGCCGACGACGTCCAAGTCGTAGATCTTCCCGCCCTGTTCGCGCAGTCGCAGGCCCTCGGCGAGGAACAGGAAGTCGAACTTGGCGCGTTCGGCCGTCTTCGCGAAGTGCGCGAAGGAGCTGAACTCGATGTGGCTGCCGGCGGCCGGGTCGCTCCACACGGTGGTGTTGTTGACGCCCGGGAAGTGCGCGGCCAGGTGGATCTGCTTCAGCGGCTTGCTCATGTCGGGTGCGGTCCTTCCGGCTCAGGCGGTGGCAGCGGCGTAGCGGTTGGCGGGGCGGGCGAGCCCGAGCAGGCCGCGCAGGGTGTCCGCCTCGTAGGCGGTGCGGAAGCGGCCGCGGCGCTGGAGTTCGGGGACCAGGTCCGCGGTGATGCGCGGCAGGTCGTGGCCGAGGACGGCGGGGCGGAGCCGGAAGCCGGTAAGGCCCTCGGCGGCGAACTCTTCGAGGAGATCCGCGAGTTGGACCGCCGTGCCGGTGAAGATCCGGGCGTCGCTGAGGTATTCGCCGCCGTCGAGGGCGTCGAGGCGCTCCTTGCGGGCGACGGCCGTGGCCCGGTCGTCGTCGAGGAAGACCACGAGGTCGCCGAAGACGTGCACGGTGTCCCCGGCCCGTCCGGCGGCCTCCTGCTCGGCGCGGATCTCGGCGACGATGGCGCGGGCGTCGGCGGCGTCCTGCGGGGTGACGTAGCCGACGTCGGCCTGGCGGGCGATCAGCCGGTAGGGGACGGTCTGGTGGCCGAGGGCGGTGACGAGCGGCTGGCCCTGCGGCGGGCGCGGGGTGATGGAAGGGCCCTTGACGTTGAAGTGGCTGCCCTCGAAGTCGATGTAGTGCAGCTTGTCGCGGTCGACGAAGCGGCCGGTGGCGGCGTCCCGGATCTCGGCGTCGTCCTCCCAGCTGTCCCAGAGCCGGCGCACGACCTCGACGTGGTCGGCGGCCTCGTCGAAGTGCTCGGCAAGCCGCTCCTGCCCGGCCGGGGACCGCAGTGACGCAAGGTCGATCGGCGGGAAGGCGCGCCGGCCGAAGTGGTCCGCCTCGTGCGGGCGGGCGGATATCTGCACCCGCAGCCCGGCGCGGCCGGTGCTGACGTAGTCCAGGGTGGCGATCGCCTTGGAGATGTGGAACGGCTCGGTGTGGGTGGCGATCACCGTCGGCACCAGGCCGATGTGGCTGGACAGGGGCGCGATCCGGGATGCGATCAGGACGGCGTCCAGGCGGCCGCGGACCTGGTCGGTGCTGCCGTCGAGCTCGCCGTAGTGCGAGGACTGCAGGCCGAGGCCGTCCTCGATGGTGACGAAGTCGACGAGGCCGCGCTCGGCCTCGGCGACCAGGTCGGCCCAGTAGCCGGCGGTGAACAGCTCACGGGGGCGGGCGACCGGCTCGCGCCAGGACGCGGGGTGCCAGCCGGTGCCGTCCAGGGCGACGGCGAGGTGCAGGTGGGAAGCGGGAGATGAGGACACAGGGGTGCCTTCCTGAGGGTCCGTACGAGGGCGCGCCGGAGACGGGGGCGCTGCGGGGACGACTGGTCAGGAACAACAGAGCGCGCCGGCCACGCGCTGGAGGTCGATGTGCGGCCGGGAGTGCAGGACGGTACGGCGGCTGGGGCTGGGGACACGTGTCATGTCCCGCACCTCCCCGCTCTTCCGGCCTGCTCCGCGTACATCTCGTCGTGAGTCACAACAGACCGGTTTCCGTGGTTGTTCCCGGGCTGCGCAGCAGCAGGGTGCGACCGCGCAGCCGCTCGGTGAAGCCGATCGACTCGTAGAGCCGGATCGCGTTGGCGTTGCCCGGGGCCGCGTGCAGGAACGGGGTGTCGCCGCGTCGCCGGATCCCGGCGGCGACCGCGCGGATCAGGCGGGTGGCCAGGCCCCGGCCCCGGTGCTCCGGGTCGGTGCAGACGGCGCTGATCTCCGTCCAGCCGGGCAGCCGCAATCTCCCCCAGCCTTCGGCCGGGGGGACCCCCATCTCGCTTCGCTCGCCCGCCATGGCGATCAGCCGGCCGCGTTGCCGGATGCCGAGATAGGTGCCCATCTCGACGGTCCGGGTGCGGAACGGGCCGGGCTCGGTGCGGGCGACCAGGTCCAGCATCTCGGGCACGTCGCCCGGCCCGAGCCGTTCTGCCTCGGGGGCGGGCTCGGCCCGGAGCGCCGTGTCCACGAACTGGACGCCCGTCCCACCGCCGACCACCTCCCAGCCGGGCGGTGCCGCCTCGACCGGCTTGATCTTCACGGTCGTTCCCGGGCCGACGAGCGTGCGCAGGTCGGCCCAGGCGGCCGGGTCCGAGGGGTCGGCGAGGGCGGCGTAGGCATAGACGTCGTCGGGATAGCGGGCCGCCCGGCCGACCCTCCCCCAGCCTTCGGCCGGGGGGACCCCCATCTCGCTTCGCTCGGCGAGGTGGGCGTGCGGGCCGGCGAGGGCCGACCAGACGGCGTTGTCGAGCGGGGACGTGCACGGAGCGGGAGGGGCTCCGCCTCCGCGAAGGCCGGTGTGCAGAGTCACGGAGGCGAAGTCCTTTCTCAACCAGCAGGTCTGCTCTTCGACAGGGATCAGGAGTTGTCGAGCGGCAGCCCGGGCGGGTTCACCTCGGACTTGGCGACGGCCTCGTTGGAGAGGTTGTAGGCCTTGAGCCACTGGGCGTACTGGCCGTTCTCGATCAGGTAGTTGATGGCGTCGGCAAGGGGCTTGGCGAGGCCGCTGTCCTTCTTTGCGGTGGCCGCGATCAGGCCCTGGAGGCTGGCGCCCGCGCCGGAGTAGGTGCCCGCGGTGCGGGTGGCGTTGGGCGTGTTCTCGGTCTGCTTGTTGTGGTACGCGATGCCGGGGTTGGGGCCGAGGTAGGCGTCGATCTTGCCGCTGGACAGGGCCAGGTAGACGCTGTTGCTGTCCTGGAAGTACTTGACGGTGAGCTTCTTGCCCTCGCTCTCCAGCTTCTTCTTCCACTCCAGGAGGATCTTCTCCTGGTTGGTGCCGGCGCTCACGGAGACGGTCTTGCCGGCGAGGTTCTCGTAGTCGCCGTCGAAGTTCCAGGTGCTCTTCTTCGGGACGGTGAAGGCGAGGTTGTCCTGCCGGTAGGAGGCGAACTCGTACTTCTTCTTGCGCTCCTCGGTGTCGGTGACGTTGGAGAAGGCCACGTCGACCTTGCCGCTGTCGATGCCGACGAACATGTTCTCCCAGGTGGCGTTCTGGATCTCGGGCTTGAGGCCGAAGACCGCGGCGACCAGGCGGCCGAGGTCGGGCTCGGAGCCGGTGAGGGTCTTCTGGTCGCTGCCGACGTAGGCCAGCGGCGGGAACCCGGCGGGCAGGGCGCCCTCGCCGATGACGAGCTTGCCGCTCTTCTTGACGGAGTCGGGCAGTTCGGCGCTGATGGACTTGACCTCGGAGACCTTGATCGTGGTCTGGGTGGCGGCGCCGTTGGAGACCTGTCCTACGACGACCTCGCCGGTCTTGGCGGCGGAGGTGGTGGTGGCCGCGTCGCTGTCGCCCCCGCAGGCGGCGAGCCCGGTGGCGAGGGAGGCGACCGCGGTCGCCGCGGTGATGCCGCGTATCAGGCTGCGTCGGGTGAAGTGGGCAGGCATGGTCGTCCTTTGTGACTGGGTGAGATGAGAGAGACGTGGGGGGAGATCTGGGGGTACGGCGGTTCAGAGGACCTTGCTGAGGAAGTCCCTGGTCCGCTCGTGCTGCGGCTTGTCGAGCACCTGGGAGGGCGGGCCCTGCTCGACGATCCGGCCGCCGTCGATGAAGACGACACGGTCGGCGATCTCGCGGGCGAAGCCGATCTCGTGGGTGACGATGACGAGGGTGGTGCCGCTGGTCGCCAGGTCCTTGATGACGGCGAGGACCTCACCGACGAGTTCGGGGTCCAGGGCGGAGGTCGGCTCGTCGAAGAGGATCACGCCGGGGCGCAGGGCGAGGGCGCGGGCGATGGCCACCCGCTGCTGCTGGCCGCCGGAGAGCTGGCGGGGGTAGGCGCCGATACGCTCGCCGAGACCGACCCGCTCCAGGAGTTCCTTGGCCAGGGCCTGGGCCTCCGGCTTGCCGAGCTTTCCGGTGGCGACCGGGGCGGCGGCCACGTTCTCCAGCACGGTGAGGTGCGGGAAGAGGTTGAAGTTCTGGAAGACGAAGCCGATCCGGCCGCGCTGGGCCAGGATGGCGCGCTCACTCAGCTCCTTCAGCCGGTCGCCCTGCCGCTTCACGCCGATCGGCTCGCCGTTGATGCTGACATGGCCGATCTCGGGCTTCTCCAGGTGGTTGATGACCCTCAGGAGAGTGGACTTGCCGGAGCCGGACGGGCCGAGGACGACGGTGACCTCGCCGGGGCGGATGGTCAGGTCGATGCCGTCCAGGACGCGGTGGGTGCCGTACCACTTGTGGACGCCGTTGATCTCAAGGGCGGCCGGGGCCGTCTCCAGGGTGTCGGTGATGGTCATACCGCGGCCTCCCGGCGGATGCGGGCGCGCAGGTCGGTGAGACCGGTGCGCAGTTTCTGCAGGGGGGTCGGCGGCAGCGTGCGGGTGGCGCCCCGGGCGTAGTACCGCTCGACGTAGAACTGGATCACGGAGACGACGCTGGTCAGGATCAGGTACCAGACGGTCACCACCAGGAGCAGCGGCACGATGTCGCCGGGGTAGGTGGAGCCCATGCTCTGCGCGGAGCCGAACAGGTCGAGCAGGGAGACGTAGAAGACCAGCGAGGTGCTCTTGATCAGGCCGATCAGCTGGTTGACGTAGTTCGGGGTGATCGACCTGAGCGCCTGCGGGAACACGATCTTCCGGAACTGGTAGCCCTTGGGCAGGCCGAGTGCGGCGGCCGCCTCGTGCTGGCCCTGGTCCACGGAGAGGATGCCGCCGCGGACCACCTCGGCGGCGTAGGCGGCCTCGTTGAGGCTGAGGCCGATGACGGCGACGACCATGTCGGTGGCGAGCTTCGACTCGTCGAAGGAGAAGAAGGCCGGCCCGAAGGGGACTCCGATGCTCAACGTCTTGTACAGGGCGCTGAAGTTGTAGAGGAAGAGCAGGACCACGATGAGCGGTATGGAGCGCAGCGCCCAGACGTACGTCCAGCTGACCGCGCGCAGCACCGGGCTCCTGGAGAGCCGGGCCAGGGCGAGCAGGATTCCGCCGAGGAGGCCCAACACCGCGCTGTAGGCGGCGACTTCGAGGGTGATGACCAGTCCGTCGAGGATGGTCGGCCGCAGGAACCAGTAGCCGAAACGGTCCCACTGGTAGAAGGGGTTGGTCGCCAGTCCATGGGCGAACTGGACGACGAGGACCAGGACGACGGCGGTGGCTATCCATCGTCCGGGCCTGCGCAGCGGGAGAACTCGCTGTGCGGCGAGGGGCTTTGACGGTTCATCGGCTGCAGGGGGCGCCTCGGGGGCGGCGATCGTGGCGCCTGGGGGTTCACTCATGGCGGGCTCCGGCGGAGTCGGACGCCCACGTGTCCCACGGCGGAGGCCGCGCACCGGGCCGTGTTCGGGCACGGCGCGGTGCGCGGGGGCGCGCGGGCACGGGGGCTGGGCGGACGGCGGCACACCGGGCGGCCGGTGTCTCGACGGGGACGCTGGGGTGCGGAGCTGCGGGAAACCGGCGGAAAGGCCTGGTCAGACCCGACAGCGGGCACAGCCCGGTGCGGTACACGCGCTACACAGGGCGCTGTTGACACGGAGCAGGTCGACGGCGCGGTCGGCGACGAGCGGGCTCGGGTACGGGCGTACGCAGCCCTCGGCGCGGCGCTGGGCCGTCCTGGAAGCTGCGTACATGTCCGTCACCTGTCACTGTCGTGCCGGCCCCGGGGGGCCTCGCGCTTACCGAATCGTCGCTTGCCGAAACGTCGTCGGTCCGGTCGTCACCTGGGGCACCCCACCGCGATGCGAGGGTTGCCGGTCAGCAAGCCAGGGCTTGACGCTGACGCTCTTGACCGTTCTGGTCCGTAAGTAACGCAGTTGCCCGAACGAATGTCAACGCCTGTCCGACTGGCGAAACGGTTCGGGCCGCTCTCACCTGCGCGGAACGCCGGGAGCGTCCGCCGCGTGACCCGCCCAGTCCAGGATCTGGACAGCCGCGCCGGCGGCCTCCAGGCCCTGGCAACGGCCGTGGTGGCGGCGGGCGATGCCGTCGAGGTCGAGGTGGGCGCCGAAGGCCGGGTGGGCGGCCAGCCGCCGGGCGTAGGCCCACAGCACCGGGTGGCCGGCGATGGCGTGCACGGCGGCGGCGTCCAGGTGGTTGCGGTGCACGGTGTCGAGTTGCACCAGGGTCACCCACAACTCGATGTCCGCGGCCGTGAGTTGACCCCCGACCAGGAACTCCACACCGGTCAGCCGGCGCTCGAGACCGTCCAGGGCGGTGAGCAGCACCTCGAGCGCCTCCGGGTCGCCGCCCTCGCGGCCGACCCGCTGGGCGGCCTGCTCGATGTCCTCGGCGCAGAGCCGCTCGACGGCCTCGATCTCGGCCTCGGCACCGCACGGGTAGAGCCGGGCGACGCCGTCGCCGAAGTGCTGGTCCAGGTCGCGCAGGATGTCCCGGCTGTGGGTGCTGACGATCCGTCCGGACCAGTCGTCGCTGAACACCGGCGCGAGTGCCGGTCCCGAGTAGTGGTGGGCGCTGGCCTCGTACAGCGGGCGCAGTGCCGGGTGGCTGCCGTCGGGACAGTCCGGGACGGCGGGCAGGAAGGTGACCGGACAACAGTCGTCCAGGGCCAGCAGGCTGTGGCCGACTGCGATGCGGAGGCCGTCCGGACAGGCGGTGGAGAGGTGGAGCCGGTAGCGGCGCGGCACGGCGTAGTGGCCGCTGCGCGCGTCCCGGCCGATGCGGCCCCGGAAGGCGGGGGCGGTGCGGACGGAGGGCAGGGCGGTGAGTGGAGCGATGGACATGCGTCTCCCCAGGGGCGGGCGCGCGGACGTACGCGCGGCGGAAGCGTTCGTCGGTGGGTTCAGTGGGATCTGAGTGGGTTCCGGTGCGTCCTGGTGAGTCCAGGCGGACGGGCGCTCGGCCCGTACGGCCGGGATCGGGTGCTCAGCCTCTGCGGCCGGTGGCGCCGCACACCCGCAGCAGGTCGATGTGGCGGCGGGAGGTGAGCAGGGGGCCGGCCCAGGGCGCGGGGCTCTCGCGGCGGTGTCTGCCGGTGAGCGTGCGCAGGCGACCCATCTTTCCCTACCTTTTCACTAGGATTCCCATCTGGAGTGTCGATCGGCCTCCGCCCGGCGTCAAGGGGGCGTCCACGCCTGGGACACCCGGCCCCGACTTGCCGCCCGACGGGAGGGGCGGTGCGCTGGGTGACGGAGGCCGAGTGACAGGAGCCGGAACCGATGACCGAGCCCCCGGGTCCCGGGCCCGTGCCCGGCGCCGTGCCCGAGACCTTCGCGTTCCACTGCGGTCGGTGCGGACACGGCTGGGAGGCCACCTTCCAGGCGGTGTTCTTCACCGACCCGGTCGCCGACCCCGACCTGCAGAGCACCCTGGAGTACGTCGACGAGGCCGGCCGGGCCGTACCGTCGCCGCTCACGGACGCGGTGTGCCCGCGCTGCGGCAGCCGGCGGGTACGGATCGCGGCGGCCGGATCATGACACTCACCCGAATGGCACGCGCGAGTGGTCGGCGCTCACGGGCGGTGGTGGCGTGGAGGGACCTACCGCGTTCCCGAGGAGGCAGTCGCGATGAACCGTCCGTCCCGACCCGCGCGTGTTCTCGCCACGGCCCTGACGGCGGGGACCCTGTTCGCCACGGCGGCGGCCTGTTCGGGCGACAGCGGCTCCCCCGAGGCCGCGGCCGTCTCCCCCGCCGCCGAGCGCCCCGCCTCCCCGTCGGCGACCCCCGCCCTCACCGGCGCGGGCGCGCAGGCCGCGCTGATCACGCCTGCCGACATCGAGGACGACTGGCAGCTGGCCAACGACGCCGCCACCTGGCGCAACCAGATGCTGGTCGGCAAGGTCGACGTCGCCGACTTCCTCACCGGCAAGGCCGATGCCGCCGACTGCCAGCGGCTGCTGGACAGCCTCTACTCCGACACCCTGCTGGGCCGCGCCACCGGCGCCTCCGGACTGCGCGGCTTCACCTCGGACGACTCCCGGATGCTGTACCAGGTCGGGGACTACGGCCAGGCCCAGATGGACGCCACCATCGACTGGCTGAAGGGGCTCCCGGAGAAGTGCAACCAGTTCACGGCCACCGGTTCGGACGGCAGCAAGCGGACCGTTCAGGTCGTCGAGTACAAGGAACCGCCCAAGGTGGCCGACGCGCTGGCGGCGCTCACGGTCACCGTCCAGGGCACCTCGAACGGGCAGCCCGCCACGACCACCCTGGACGTCGTGGCGTTCCGCGTCGGCGCCTCAGGGGCTGCGGTCACCAACGGCGGCCTCTCCGGCGTCGACCACGACAGCACCGCCCTGGCCGTGCAGAACGGCTCACAGCGCCTCGAACAGGTCCTGTCCGGCAAGACCCCGGCGCCGCTGCCGAGCCAGTTCGACTAGGGCCGGTCCGGCCTCAGCCCTCTGCCAGCACCGTCCGGATCACGTGCCGGGCGTTGGCGGCCATCGCCGGGTTCGTCCTCCGGTAGTACGGCAGGGCCATCAGTGCCTGCGAGAGCGTCCGCCCACGGCCACGGATCCAGGTCGCGTCGTCCACGTCCAGCGCCTCGCGGAAGGCTTCCCTCGCGTCGGCCGGCAGCAGATTCCACGCCGGGAACAGGTCACAGGCCGGATCGCCCACCCCCACGCACCCGAAGTCGATGACCGAGGTCAGCCTGCCACCGTCCACCAGCAGGTTGCCCGGCATGAGATCGGCGTGCAGCCACACCGGCGGCCCGTCCCAGTCCGGGGCCCCGAGCGCCTCCTTCCACACGGTGGCGGCAGCATCGCAGTCGACGCCCTCCTGCGGGATTCCGCGCAGTTCCTCGATCGCGGCCCGCGTCTGCGCGTCGAGCGAGGCGATCGGCCCGCCACGATGGGCCCGCGGCGCACCTGGCAGGGTGACGCTCCGCATCGCCGCCACGAACGCGGCCAGATCCCCGGCCAGCAGCACCGGCTCGCTCAGGGCTCCCGCCCGGGGGTTCTCCCCCGCCAGCCACCGGTACACCGACCACGGCCACGGATACCCTTCGCCGGGCTCCCCGTTCCCGAGCACCTCAGGGATGGACGTGGGCAGCTGCGGCGCGAGTCTGGGCAGCCAGGTCCGCTCCGTCGACACGTCCCCGGCCCCACCCTGCACCAGCGGCAGCCGTACGACCATGTCGTCCCCCAGCCGGAACATGGCGTTGACCGTGCCACCGGACGCGATCCGCTCGACGGCCGACCCCGCCCATTGCGGGAACTGCCCCGCGATCAGCCGCCGCACGAGGTCGTCGTCGATGGGATGCGTACCGGGATGCATCTGCTCTGTGTTCATCGACGTCATCCGACCGCCTGCCGCCGACGAGCGTCAAACCCGTTTCCGGTCGGCTCAGTGGGGCATCGGGTCACCGGGGTTGCTCTGGGTGGTGCCCGGCTCCCCGTTGTCGCGGTGCCAGGCGACGACGAGTTCGTCACGGGTGCCGAAGCGGACCAGGTGCCGGCCGACCACGCCCTCCAGGAGTTCGAGGTTCTCGGGGTCCGTCTCCACGGTGAGCAGCAGGGCGCCCTCGGTCGCGGTGAGGGTGCCGGTGCCGTTCTGGAAGACGATGCCGCCGGTGCCGGTCTCCTCGTCCCAGGTGGTCTGCGAGCGGCGGCCGAGATGCGAGGCGAGCTGCTTGGCATAGCGGGCGGGGCGGTCGGTGGGGACGCGGGCTTCGGAGCGGGCCATCTGGGACTCCCGGTGCTGCTGCGAGGACGGGCATGGGTGACGGGCTCACGCTACGTCCGGGCGGGGGGTGCGGCGCCGTACCGGACACCGCAAGCTTTGCATTCGGGCCGCGTCACCGAAGCTGTCAAGACCCACGGACCTCATTCACTCATCCGGATGCACATCACCACACGATCACCCTTACGGGTGAATTTACACATTGATCTACATGTCGGACCGAGGCTACGGTCATCGCCCGGGGCGGACTCCCTTCACCTGGGCAGGAGCGGCTGGTGACCTCAACGAATCCCACTCCAGCACCCATCAGGCTGTTACGTACGGACGATCTGCTGGATCTGAGATTCAGCTTCCCGGGGCTGCGCCTGGACGCCTCCCCGTTCGGCAGGCGAACACTCCAGCGAGCCGATCCGGCGGTCGAGGGCCGGCTGGTGGTCGACTTCGGACCGCAGCACCTCACCGAGCAGGCGTTCTTCGAGGCCGCCCCCGGACTGCCGGCCGAGGGCGAACCGGGTACGGGTGAACCCCACCCGGCCCCGCCCGTGCTCGCGCGGATCGCCGGGCGCAGCACGCTGGTCTTCGTGGTCGGCGCACAGGACCGGATCGACTACTCCGCCACCGGCCTGCTGACCGCGATGCGCACCCTGCCGTTGCGCGTGGTCGACGCCGCGGTGGCACCGGCCGCGCCCACCGCCGCCACCGCCCGGCTCGCCGAGGCGCTCGCGAGCCGGCCCGCCGAGCACGTCCTGCGGGCGGTCCGCGCGCTGGCCGAACTCACCGCACGGTACGGCGAGGAGACCGCGCTGGCCGCACTGACCGGCCCCCTCGGCACTCCCCACCCCGCCCCAGTGCCGTCGGCCCACGCCGGCCCGCCGCAGTCGGCGCACTCCGGCCCGCCACAGCCACCGCCGGGCCCGCAGAACCCCTTCGCCGACCCCGCCGACCCACGCACCGGCATCGAACTGCCGTACCGGCTGCTGCTGTCCCCCACCCAGGACGCGCGCTGGACGCACACCACCGCGCTCGGCCCGGCGCAGCCGCAGGAGCGCATCGCCCTCTGGTACACCCGGCTGCGGCAGGAGACCGCGAGGGCCGTGTGGACCCGGGACCCCGACTTCGTACCGGGCCGGATCAGCCTGCCCCCGCCCGGCCAGTACGAGTTCCGGATGCCGCTGGACTCCCGCGACCGCCACCAACTGGTCCACCTCACCTCGGACTTCGCGCTCACCGGCGACCGCCCGCCCGAGCCGGTGGACGTCCGGGGCCTGACCCTGTCCGCCCTCGGCGGCGGCCTGGACTCGCTCGGCCGCTGGCCGAAACCGCCGGCCGGGCTGGACGTCACCCAGTGGCGGCACCGCGCGGCACTCGGCCGGGACCACTACGTACGGGTCATGTACGCCGGGCGGCTGTGCCCCTTCGGACACCGGGCCGAGCTGGTCAAGGTCACCGAGCGCAAGTTCGACCCCGGCCGTCCGGACCACGGCGCCTATCTCTGCCAGCGGATGTTCGTCGTCGTACGGGAGCCGGTCGTCACCTACGACCGCGAGGTGCTCGGCCCCGGTGCCGAGCCCCGGGACCGGCTGCATCTGCTGTTCCCCTTCACCAGCGTGCAGTTGCTCACCCAGGTGACCCCGGATCTCGCCGAACCCGTCAACCTCGACGGCATCCTGCCGGGCGACCACGCCTTCTTCCCGGTCGCGAGCGGCAACGACCCGGCGCGCCCCGAGGACGCCTTCCGGTTCGCCGTCAGCGCCGTCGACCGGGACGGCAGGCTCGTCGAGTTCCAGGTCCCGCTGCTGTTCCTGGGGAAGACGGCACACGAGTCCCCCGACGCCGTGACCGCCGTCGCCGACCACTACAACCGCCAGGACACCGGCCCCACCTCGGGCCCACCGGACGAGACCACGACCGTCGGCCGCGTGACCGCGGCCCTGCGCGGCCAGTCGGTGGCGATGGCACCGAGCACCACGCCGGGCGACACCGCGCTCGAACTCGCCGAGGCCGTCTGGGGCATGGAGACCACCGACGAACTGCTGGCCGGGGACAGCGAGGAGGCCCCCCGTTTCGTCCCCCGGCTGCGCTGGGCGCGCGCGGTGCTGCCGCAGGTGCGGTCGCTGAGCGGATTCCGGTCCGCGCTGCCCCTGCGCTACCCGGCCCCGTACGCGAAGCACGCGTTCGAGGACGGCAACCGCGGCGAGCTGTTCGCGGAACTCGTCCTCTACACCGCACCCCTGTCCTTCCACCGCGCCGCCGACCGGTCCGGGGCCCTGGTGACGCCGAGTTTCGACGTGGCCGGCGTCTCCCGGCTGACCGGACCGGTCGCCGCGCCGCAACTGCCCCGCGCGGCGGGCACCGACGCGTCGGACGCGGACGCGGCGGGCGCCGACGCGTCGGACGTTCTGGAGCACGACTGGTCCGCGATCGCGGCGGGCCGCTTCGAACCGACGGCGTTCTTCGGCCAACTGCTCGGCGCCAACGCCCGGTTGTTCGGGGTCATCCCTTTGGTGGACCTGCTGGAGGCGACCGGCCTGGACAACCTCCAAGCACCCAACTTCTTCTCCGAGACGGTCGACGCCGTCACCGGGTTCCTGGGCGACCTGCGCCGGGTGCGCGGGCTCACCTCGGCGCTGGAGCGGCAGTTCCCGGAGATCGCCGATCGGGTGATCAGGACGACCGACGCGGCGGCGATCTTCGCCGACACGCTGGTGGAGTTCGTCGTCGGCGCGCTCAAGGGCGACGACCAGGCACCGGGACTGGAGGACGTCGAGAACGCGTTCCACGTCTTCTCGTCGGCGCTGACCGACCTCCGCACCGTGCTGCCCGCTGCCACGGACCCCGGTGTCCGGGCCGTCCTGGAACGGGTCCAGCAGCAGGTGGCGACCTGGGACGACACGGTCGGCGGTGCCCTGGCCCTCAAGGACGCGGTCCAGCTCGCCGCCAGGGGCGCCAAGCTCGCCGAGGTGGTGAACGCGAGGATGGAATGGGCCCCGGACCTCAAGGACTGGCCGGACGCCCCGAACACCCTCTTCCGGCTGTCCGACGGGCAGGCCGCAGGACACCTCACCCTCGTGGTGGACCGGCGCGGTGCGCTGAGCGAGGGCGTCCCGCAGGGCGCCGACGTGACCTGCACGCTGTCCGACTTCGATCTGCTCCTGGTGCCCGGTGTGCTCCAGGGCCTGGAACTCCACTTCGAGCTGATCCGCTTCACCATGCGGATCGGCAAGAAGCCGGACATCGAGGTGAAGTTCGGGCACGTCCGGTTTGTCAACGAGCTGTCGTTCGTGGAGACCCTGCGGCAGTTGATCCCGCTGGACGGCTTCAGCGACCCGCCGGCCGTCGAGGTGACCTCCTCGGGCATCACGGCGAACTACTCGATGCCGCTGCCGAACCTGGCCGTCGGCGTCTTCAGTCTGGAGAACCTCGCGCTCGGCGCCTCCCTCCAGGTGCCGTTCCTCGGCAGCGCGCTGGAGGTCGGCTTCGCGTTCTGCCGCCGGGAGGCGCCGTTCCGGCTGACCGTGTCCATGCTGGGCGGCGGCGGGTACTTCGGCATCGTGCTCTCCGCCCAGGAGATCACGGTGCTGGAGGCGGCCCTGGAGTTCGGCGCCGCGGTGTCCATGAACTTCGGGGTGGCCAGCGGAAGTCTCTCGGTGATGGCCGGGGTGTACTTCCGGCTGGACACCGCGAAGGGCGTGAAGCTGGTCGGCTATCTGCGGGCCCGCGGCGAGGTCGACGTGCTCGGCCTGGTCTCCGCCTCCATCGAGCTGTATCTGGAGCTCGGCTACAGCGACGGCTACGCGGTCGGCCGGGCCACCCTGTCGATCAGCATCGAGATCGGGTTCTTCTCCGCGTCGGTGGAGATCACCTGCGAGAAGCGGTTCGCGGGCTCGGGCACGGCTCCCGCACCCCTGGCCGGGGGGTTCTTCTCGGCCGCCGATCCCCCGCCGCTCGTCCCGCCCTCGTTCGCCGACCTGATGTCCGTCTACCCCGACCCGGTGAGCGGAGCGGACCGGGATCCCGTGTCCGAGTACTGCACCGCCTTCGCGAAGGTGACCCCGTGACCGCACCACGCGCCCTGCGCTGGACCGTGCTCCCCGACGGCATCGCCGGCCAGGACCCGGCCGGGCACGACGTCCTGCGGGTCTCCGTCCTGGTCACCCCGCTGCTCACCGGGTCCGCGCGGCTCGGTGACTACGAGGGGATGCGCGACTGGCCGACCGCACTGCACGGCCTCGTCGACCACCTGTCCCTCGACTTCTACGGCAGTCCGGGCAGTCCGGGCGGCCCGGTGATCGCCACGGCCGGTTCCGTCGCCCGCGCCGACCGGTTCCCGCCCGCGGACAGCAGGGCCTGGACCGCGCTGTTCCGCGACAGCACCCCGGTACGGCCGCCGGGGCAGCAGACCACCGGGGCCACCGCCGGTCCGGTTGGTTCGGCTGGTCCGGTTGGTTCGGCTGGTTCAGCTGGTTCAGCTGGTTCGACTGGTCCGGTTCAGCAGACCCTCCGCTCCTATCCGGCAGCCGCGGTACACACCGAGGTCACCGGCCTGTACCGGGAGGTCGCGGTCGCCACCACCGCCCAGCGCCTGCGCCTGGAGGCCGCCGCACAGGAGCTGAGCGAGTGCGGCCCGCCGGACCCGGACCTCGACCAGGGCTGGAAGTTCCCGGCGCCCGGCGCGGTCCTGGACCTGATCGGACCGGGCGTGCGGGACTTCGCGCTCGACCCCGGCGAGGCCTACCGCGCGCTCGACACCCTGCTCGGCGCCGGGAGCGCCGAGGCGGCCGCGGGCTCGTCGCCGTACACCCCGCGCGTCATGCGCCGCACCGGCAACCCGGACTACGAGGCGCAGGCCAGGACCTTCGCGTTCGCCGAGGCCCACCGCTTCTTCGACCGCACCCCTGCCTCGGCGGCGCGGACCACCGCCGCGCAGTCCGCACCGGAGCCGCACCAGGTCGACTTCCACGAGGCGTGCGCCCTCCTCGCCGACTACCCCGAGCTGCAGCGCAGGTTCGGGCTGGTCGTCGACCTCGTCTTCACCGCACCACCCGGTCTGGCGGACGAGGGCGCGGTCCAGGTCTCCTTCGCCGGGCACCCCGACCAGGACCGGCTGCACGCCCCCGGACTGCGCCCGGCGACCAGGCTGCGCTACCGGGCGGGGAACCGGTTCGAGCCCCTGTCCGCCGACGAGGGCGTCCTGCGCGGCCGGATGCTCGACCTCGGCTCCGAAGCCTTCCGGGTCACCGACCTCGACGTGGACGGCGCGGCGCTCAAGCACGTCGACTACGCCCGGGCGCTCGACGCGCTGGACCAGGGCCCGCTCGACGACTCGGCAGCGGCCCGCAAACAGCTGGGCACCGGCACCCCGGCGGCGCGCGGCAGCGGGCTCACCGTGCTGTGCGCCGACGGCGACCACCGGCTTGCGGGCCGGATCGGCGCCGACGGCGAGCGCACCGCGGGCACCGCCGACCCCGTCCTGCACGCCGAGGACCTGGTACGCGGCTACCGGGTGGACGTCGGTGTCGCCGACCCGACCGGAGAGGTGCACAGCTGGCACTCCCTGTGCCGGCGCCAGGGCACCTACACCGTCCGCCGCCCCGGTGAGGCGCCCGTGCCGCTCGCCGTCCGGCCCGACGAGGGCCACGTGAAGACCAGCGCGGTGACCAGGCAGTCGCCCGGGGCCGACGAACTCTACGGCCACCAGGCGCTGTTCGGCTGGGAGGGCTGGAGCCTGGTCGCCGCCCGCCCGGGCCGCACCATCGGCCTGAGCGACCGGCCGGAGGCGGTGGCCCCCGAGGTCTCCCCGGACGTACCGCTGGAGACCCGGTTCACCGCCCAGCCCGGCAGCCTGCCCGCACTGCGCTACGGCCGGACCTACCGGCTGCGGGCACGCGCCGTCGACCTGGCCGGCAACAGCCTCGACCACACCGCCGAGACCCCCGCGGAGACGGCCACCCCGGCGGTCACCTACCGGCGCTGGGAGCCGGTGCCGCAGCCGGTGGTCGTACCGTCGAAGCCCTTCAACGAAGGCGAGTCGGCGGAGCGGCTGGTGATCAGGAGCACCGTCGAGGACGACGGCACGGAGGTCTCCGCGCTCGCGTACAGCGTGCGGCGCTCGGACGTCCCGGACCACGGCACCGACACCGGCGTCGACCACCTGGACCGCAGCTACGGCTACCGCGACGAGCGGCACATCGCACCACCCAAGTGCGCGCTGCGGATGGCGGAGGAACACGGCTGCTACGACGCGGCGTTCGGCCCGGACGTCGCCGAGGAGGTGCGCCGACGCTACTTCGCCTCCGCCGCCCGGGAGTCCGGGTCGTTCCTGGACACCGTGGTCAGCGACCCGGACGACCCCGACTCCACCACCGACCTGCTGCGGTTCCGGGAGATCCGGGTGGCCAAGCACAGCGTCCGGGACACCGAGCCGCTCACCGCGTTGCCGCTGGCCCACCGGGGCGCGGGCCTGAAGACCGGCGAGTTCGTGATCCACGACCGCGATCAGCTGCTGCTGCCCTACCTGCCGGACCCGCTCGCCCGGGGTGTCTGTCTGCGCGGTCTGCCGGGCACCACCGGCGACTACCTCTTCCCTTTCACCGGCCCCTGGCCGCAGGCGAGGCCGTTCGTGCTGCGCATCGAGGAGGGCGACGACGAACCACGGGTCGAGGACAACCCGCTGTGGCGCCGGCTGACCGTGTATCTCACGAAGGGCGAGACCGCCCGCGTCTACGTCAGCTGCTACCTCGACCCCGCCGACCTGCCGCTGTTCAACCAGTGGGCGCTGCTGACCCGTTCCGACTACTGGGCGGGACTCCCGCAGCGCGACCGGGACCTGGTCGCGCGGCTCAGCGTGGCGGGCGAGAACTGGCTGCTCACCCCGTGGGTGCGACTGGACCTGGTGCACGCGGTGGAGAAGCCGCTGCGCCCGCCGGAGCTGGACCGGCCGCGCGTGGACCGGGGTCCGGAGCAGACGTCCGCGCTGCTGGCGAGCACCCTGCTGGTGCACGTGGAGAGCACCGCGACGGTGGCCGTGGAGGGCACCTGGAGCGAGTGGGTCGACGACGTCACGCAGGCGGGCCCGCAGCGCTTCACCCACCTCGCCCACCTGGAGGACACCACGATCCCGGCGGACGCCGACTTCGGATTCGCCTCCGTCTCCCACGAGTTCGGCGACACCCGGCACCGGAACCTGACCTACACGCCGACGGCGATGACCCGGTTCCGCGAGTACTTCCACCCGACCATCACCGACGACCCGAAACTCGTCACCCGCACCGGCCCGGGCGTCGCGGTGCCCGTGCCCAGCTCACGGCGCCCGGAGCCGCCCGACGTCAGCCACTTGGTGCCCACGTTCCGCTGGTCCACCGCGGTCGACCGGGACACCCGGACGGTGACCAGGACCCGGCACCTCGCGGGCCTGCGGCTCTACCTGAACCGCCCGTGGTACTCCTCCGGCGACGACGAACTCCTCGCCGTACTCCTGGATCCGGCCGGCACGCTGCCCGACGAGTACGCCACCCGCTGGGGCATCGACCCGGTGTGGGCGGACACCACACCCCTGCCCCCGCCCTCGGCCGCCGCCTTCCCGAACCCGACGGTCACCGCCACCGGCCTGCCGCTCGCCGAGTCCACCGGCGCCACCCCGGTCACGGTGTCCGTCGCCGCTTACACACCGGTGTACGACACCGACCGCCGCCTCTGGTACGTCGACATCGACGTGGACCTGGGCGCGGCCGGGGCCACCGCCTACTTCCCGTTCCTGCGGCCGGCGGTCGCCCGCTACCAGCCCTTCGCCCTGCCCGGTCTCGAGCTGTCGAAGGCGGTGGTCGCCGAGTTCGGCCAGCTGCCGCCGCCCCGGACCGTCACCGCCGGCACGGTCGACAACCGTGCCCGGCTGCGGCTGTCCGGCCCGACCACCTGGAACGACCTCGGCCAGCGGATCGGCACGGGACCGGCCGCGGTGGCCGGGAGCCGGCGGGTCCGGGCCACCCTGCAGAAGCTGACCGCAGGCGACGAACTCGACTGGACACCGGTCGGCGACCCGGTCGAGCTCACCTGCCGGGCCGACGGCACCGGCTTCGCCTGGTCGGTCGACTTCCCCGACCGGCCCACCGAACTGCTCGCCCGCTACCGGTTCCTGGTCGAGGAACACGAGCTCCACCAGAGCGACGCGGACACCGCCACCGAGACCGTGACCGTGGGCGGCACGCCCGTCCCGGTGGCCCGCCGGCTGGTGCACGCCGACTACGTGCCCGCGAGGCGCGGTCTGCTCGGCGGCATCGTCATCGACATCGAACTGTGAGGCGGCCCATGCGGATGCGGACATCCACCGGTTACGCCGTCGCCCTTGCCGCCGTGGGCTGTCTCAGCCTGGTGCCGTCGGCGCTCCACACCCCACGCCCACTGGCCGAACCGGCGCCCTACGGCCGGGCCAACGACGTACAACCGCACTTCGGCGGCGCCGCCCTCTCCGTCTTCCCGACCGTGCAGGAGAGCGACTACCACTGCACCTCGGGATTCGCCGTGCGGTTCAACGCCGACCGCAGGAAGAAGGGCATGGTGACCGCCGGGCACTGCTTCAAGAAGGACACCGACCTCGGTTCCGGCCACGACCGGTCCGGCGGAGCCATCGACTTCGGCACGGTCACGGTCGTGAGATTCGAGGACGGTGTTCCCGACGGACACCACGACATGGAGCTGATCACCGGTGTACGTCTGCAGTCCGGACCGCAGACGTACGCGGCCACGATCTGGGTCGATCCCCAGGTCCCCAGCGCGGTCCGGGTGGTCGGCAAAGGGTCCGTCGCGCAAGGGGACATGGTCTGCTACAGCGGGATGGTCACCAAGGTGAACTGCGGATTCGAGGTCCGGACCCCGGATCACGGCACGTTGTGCAGTACGGAACCGGGGCACACCGACGACTGCACCGTCGGCCTCGCGGCGGCCACCAAGCAGGTCTCGTCCGGCCCCCTGGAGGGTGACTCCGGCTCGCCGGTGTACCGGCTCGACGACAAGGGCAACGCCGTCCTGCTGGGCATGCTCGTCGGCGGAGGTCCCAACGAGGAGGAGCCCCAGCACAAGGACGCGGTGATGTACTTCCACAGGCTCTCGCAGATCGAGTCGGCCGACGGCCTCGGCGTCACCGTACTCACGCAGAAGCCGTAGCCGCGTCACGACGTCGGGAGACGTCAGCCGTCAGCCGCCCGCCGGCCCACGGGCCGTCCGGGCCGCCTTCGCGAGGTCCAGGTCCGTGGTCTCGGGGGCCAGGAACTGGGAGACCAGGCCGCCGAGTGCGAGCACCCCGGCGCCGACGAGCAGGACGAACTCCACCCCGAACCGGTCGAGGCCCATCGGCAGCAGGAAGGTTCCGACGGCCGCGCCGACCCTGCTCATCGCGGTGGCGAAGCCGACGCCGGTGGCCCGCAGGGAGGTGGGGAAGACCTCCAGCGGGTAGACGGCGGTGAGCGCGCTGGAGGCCGCGTTGAGGAAGATGAAGAAGAGGAAGCCGCCCACGATGACGGGCGTCGAGTGCGGCCACACCGCGACCAGGGCCAGACAGGCCGCGGTGATCCAGAACGGCGGGATCAGCAGCCTGCGGCGGCCGATGCGGTCCACGACCAGGCAGCCGGCCGTGACCCCGGCGACCGCGGTGAACGAGTAGACGAGCAGCGCCGCGACCGCGTTGTCGCCCATGTGCAGGGCGTCGAAGACCTGCGTCCAGAATGTGCCGATGGCGAAGTACGGCAGTACCAGGGCCGCCCAGAAGACGCTCGCGAACACCGTGCTGCGCAGGTGGTCCTTGCTGAACAGCGCCCAGAACCCGGTCCGTCCGGTCGTGCTCCGCTCGTCGAGTTCCGCGTCGACGTCGATCTCGATGCCGTACCTCTCGATCAGCGCCTCGGCCTCCTCCCGGCGCCCCCTGCTCAGCAGCCAGCGGGCCGACTCCGGGATGCCGCCGCGCAACGACACGCATACGACGGCGATGACCGCGCTGCTGGCCAGGGACCAGCGCCAGCCGCCGTCGACGTCCGCGAACAGGGCGCCGACGACCGTGGCGAGCGCGTAGCCGACGTACCAGCTGATCTCCAGGCTGGCCAGCAGCCGGCCGCGCCCCTGTCTGGGGGCGTACTCGGAGAGCAGCGGGGCGCCGATGGCGTACTCGCCGCCGATCGCCACGCCCATCAGCAGCCGGATGAGGAAGAGCTGCAGCCCGTCGGTGACGAAGAACTGGAGCACCGAGCCGACCAGGAAGATCAGCATGTCGGCGAGGAACACCGGACGGCGGCCGAAGCGGTCGGCGAGGCGGCCGAAGAGCGGGCCGCCGACGAAGATGCCGATCAGTGGGGACGCCCCGACCAGGCCCTCCATGAGGGTGGAGAGGTGCAGATCGGCGGTGAGGGCGGTCATCGCCATGCCGATGCCGCCGATGATGTAGCCGTCGATGCCCTCGCCTATCTGGGTGGCGAGCTTCAGCTTCGTGTGCAGGCGGCGGCGTTCGCGGGCGCGGTCGGCGGGCACTTCCGGGGTGCCGGGCGGTTGCTGGGTCGCAGGCGTCATTGCCATGAGCGGTCCTTGGGGTGAGCGGGTGCGGGGACGGGCAGAGGTTCAAGACACGGACGGACAGCGGTTCAAAGGGGCAAAGGGGCAAAGAGGCAAAGGGGCAAAGGCTCAGACGGGCCAGTCGAGGGCGATGTACTGCGTCTCCAGGAAGGCCTCGATGCCCTCGCGGCCGCCCTCCCGGCCGAGGCCGGACTGCTTGACGCCGCCGAAGGGCGCGGCGGGGTCGGAGAGCAGGCCGCGGTTGACGCCGACCATGCCGGCCTCCAGGCGTTCGGCGAGGCGCAGGGCGCGGCCGACGTCACGGGAGTAGACGTACGACGCCAGGCCGTGGACGGTGGCGTTGGCGCGGGCCAGCATCTCGTCCTCGTCGGTGAAGGTGGTGAGCGGCGCGACGGGCCCGAAGACCTCCTCGTGCAGGATGCGGGCGTCGTCGGGGACGTCGGCGAGGACGGTCGCGGGGTGGAAGTGGCCGGGTCCGTCGGGCACTTCGCCCTGTGCGGCGATGCGCGCGCCGCGCGCCAGGGCGTCGGCGACCAGGTCGCGGATCTTGTCCACGGCCGGCTGGTTGATCATCGGGCCGAGGGTGACGCCCTCCGCGAGGCCGGATCCGGCGCGTACGGCGACCATCGCGGCACCGAACTTCTCGGTGAACTCCGCGGCGACGTCGGCGTGGACGTAGAACCTGTTGGCGGCGATGCAGACCTCGCCGCCGCCGCGCATCTTGGCGTCCATCGCGCCCCGTACGGCGGCGTCGACGTCGGCGTCGGCGCAGACCACGAAGGGGGCGTTGCCGCCCAGTTCCATGGTCACGTTGACGACGTTGGCGGCGGCCTGCTCCAGCAGGAGTCTGCCGGTGGCGGTGGAGCCGGTGAAGGAGAACTTGCGGACCCGTTCGTCGCCGAGCCAGGCGGAGCCGACCTCGGCGGCGCGGTCGGTGGGCAGGACGTTCAACAGGCCGTCGGGCAGGCCGGCTTCGGTGAGCAGTGCGGCCACCGCAAGGGCGGTGAGCGGGGTCTCCGGGGCGGGCTTGAGCAGCACCGGACAGCCGGCCGCGAGCGCCGGGGCGATCTTGCGGGTGGCCATGGCGGCCGGGAAGTTCCAGGGGGTCACGAACGCGGTGACGCCGACGGGGTGTCTGCGGACGACGTGCCGGTAGCCGCCGGCCGGGGCGTCGCCGAAGGAGGAGTCGATCCGGACCGCCTCCTCGGCGAACCAGCGGAAGAACTCGGCGGCGTACCCGACCTCGGCCGCCGCGTCCCGGTAGGCCTTGCCGTTCTCCAGCACGATGAGCCGGGCGAGGGCGTCGGTGTGCTCGCGCATCAGCTCGAACGTGTCGTGCAGGATCTCCGAACGGCGCCGGGGCGGTGTCGCGCGCCAGCCGGCCGCGGCCGACTCCGCGGCCCCGATCGCCGCGCGGGCGTCCTCCTCGCCCGCCGCGGAGACCTGGCGGATCAGGTCGCCGGTGGCCGGGTCGTACACGGGGTAGGTGCGTCCGTCGGCGGCCTCGGTCCAGCGGCCGCCGAGGAACACATCGCCCTCCGCGAACGGCGCCTTGGCCAGGAGGTCGATGCCGGCGAGGTTCATGAGCTGCTCTTTTCTCCGTTCCGGACGAGGCTCGTCCGATGGGCGGTGAATTTACGAGCGCGTCATGGGGCCGACAAGGCACCCTCTGCGGATCGCAACGGTGGTTGCTGTGAGGGCAACTCGCCGATCATGCGGGGAGGCCGCCCGAGCACCGCCGTCAGGTGAGCCGGGTCCGGGCCGGCGCGGCACGCCGGGGCTCCCAGCCCAGCAGGGCGGACACCCGGGTCGCGGCCCGTGCCGTGGTGCGCCCCGCCTCGTCGAGCCGGTCGCCGAACCGGGACTTCGGGGCGGAGATGTTGATGGCGGCGACGACCCGGCCCCGGAAGTCCCGGATGGGCGCCGACACCCCGACCAGCCCCTCCTCGAACTCCTCGCTGACCCGCGCGTAGCCCTGCCGCCGGGCGTCCTGGACGAGCGCCCACAGGTCCTGCACCGGCATCTCACCGCTGGTGCCGAAGCGGACGTACAGCTCGTCCGGGGTCGCGTCGGAGAGCAGCACGCGTCCCGCCGACAGCCGCCAGGCGGGCACTCCGCGCCCTTCCCAGCCGTGCACGCGGAAGGAGTGCCCCGAGACGGACAGCAGGGTGAGGACGTCGCGGTCGCTGAGCACGCACAGGTGGCTGGTCTCCTCCAGGTCCGCCGACAGCGCGTGCATGACCGGCTCGGCCACCCGCACCAGCCGGCTCTCGGAGGTACGGGCGACCAGGGAGAAGAGCCGCCAGCCGAGGCGGTACTCCAGGGTGTCGGGGTCGCGCTCGACGATGCCCTCGGCGGCCAGTGCCTTCAGGGCCCGGGAGATCTGGGTCTTCTCCCGGCCCACCAGCTGGGCGAGGCGTACCACGCCGAGGCCTCCGGCGTTCTGGGCCTCGTCGGAGGCGAGCGCTTCGAGGAGGTCGATGTCGCGGCGGAGGCCGTGGCCGCGGGAGGCCGCGGAGGAGTCGGTCACGGAGTCATCGTAGGCACGGACAGCGACAGCGGAACCTCCAGGTCAGAGCGGAAGTTGTCAGCAGAGCAACCGGCATTTCGATTCCCGCCGGCGCCTTGCGAGGGGGTGGCCGCCGACCTAGATTCGCCGCATCGGGCCGGATGAACTGCACCGAATACGAGGTTCGCCCTTGTACGGGGTTCGTCCTTCTGCGCCCGGTGAAGCACACTTCCCAGGCCCAGGAGATCCGATGCCCACGCCGGTTTCCCCCACCCGCCCGCCCGGATTCGCGGCGACCGCGCTGATCGGCGAGTCGTTCGTCGGCGACGGCGTCGACGCCGCGCACACGAACATCGTGATCGGACGCAAGGGCGGTCCCGTCGAGACCGCGTGGGCCACGGCGCTGGCCACCCCCAGCGCCGGGCACGTCCCGTTCCTGACGGTCGTCCGGCCGTCGGTGCCGGTGAAGCCGCTGACGCTGTTCGTGACCAAGGCCGCCGCCGCGGGCGAGCTGCACGAGCGGGCGACCTGGGGTTCCGCCCAGGCCGGCCTCGCGCAGGGGGTCGCGGACGCGGTCGAGGAGGGGCTGATCCCGGCGGCGGAGGCGGACGACCTGCTGATCATCGCCGCGGTGTGGGTCAACCCGGCGGTCGGCGACCTGGACGCCTCCTTCCGCAACCAGCGCGCCGCCGCGTACGGCGCGGTCCGGGCCGCCGTGACCGGCACGCCGACGGTGTCCGACGTGCTGGCGGCCGCCAAGGAGGGCCCGGCCAACCCGTTCTACACGCCGACCGCCGAGGTGCTCGCCCGATGAAGATCACCGACATCGTCCTGGACCGGCTGCGACTGGAGCTGGACCCGCCGTTCCGTGCCGCCTGGGACCCGGAGCCGCGCCGCGTCTTCGACGCGACGATCGTGCGCGTCCACACCGACGAGGGCGTCACCGGCATCGGCTCCGGGGACCTGATGGACGGCTTCGAGACGTACAAGCACCTGTTCGTCGGCGAGGACCCGCTCGACATCACCCGGCATGTGCGGGCGATCGAGACCGCCAACTTCCACGGCGCCCACTACTGGCCGCTGGAGGCCGCGCTGTGGGACGTCATCGGCAAGGTGCACGGCCGCCCGGTGTCGGAGCTCTTCGGCAACGCGGCGAAGAAGCTGCCGGCCTACGCCTCCTCCGGCGAGCTCAAGTCCCCGGACGAGCGGGTCGAGACCGCCCTGAAGGTACGCGAGGCCGGTTTCCGCGCCATGAAGATCCGCATCGACCGCAACCGCATCGACGAGGGCATCGCGGCGGTCCGTGCCGTCCGGGAGGAACTCGGTCCGGGCTTCGAGATCATGGTCGACCTCAACCAGTCCTGGCGGATGGCCGGTGACACCGCGAACGCCTCCGATCTCGCCAGGACCCGCAAGACCGTCGCCCGGCTCGCCGAACTCGACGTGTTCTGGGTGGAGGAGCCGCTGCCGTACGCGGACCTGAACGGCTTCCGGCAGCTGCGCGCCGAGAACCCGGGGGTGCGGATCGCCGCCGGGGAGATGCACCACTCCCCCACCGAGCTGCTGCGCTACCTCGAGGCGGACGCCCTCGACATCTACCAGATGGACGTGGTGCTGGCGATCGGCATGCACCGCGCCCGCACTCTGGCCGAGCTGGCCCAGCTGAAGCACCGTCAGTTCACCCCGCACAGCTGGACCAACGGCATCGGCGTGCTCGCCAACCTCCATGTGGCGGCGGGCGTCGGCGGCGGCCCTTTCTTCGAGTTCCCGTACGACCCGCCCGGCTGGACCCCCGAACGCCGTGACTTCATGCTCGCCGAGCCGGTGCGGGTGAACGCCGAGGGCGATCTGGAGGTCCCGGACCTGCCCGGTCTCGGCGTCGAGCTGGACGAGGACGCGATCGATCGCTGGAGGATCAAGTGACATACACCATCGACGAGTTGCTGGCGCGCTCGTACGACGACTGGCTGGCCGCGGCGGACAAACTCGCCTTCGAGACACGCCCGTTCATCGACGGCACTTTCACCGACGCCACCTCCGGCGACTCCTTCACCAGCGTCTCGCCGCGCGACGGCGCGGCGCTGGCGGAGGTGCGGGCGGCCGGGGCCGAGGACGTCGACCGGGCGGTACGGTCCGCGCGGGCCGCCTTCGAGGACGGCCGCTGGCGTGACCTCGCGCCGAAGGAGCGCAAGCGGATCCTGCAGCGGTGGGCCGGACTGATCCTCGCGAACGCCGAGGAACTGGCCCTGCTCGACACCCTGGAGATGGGCAAGCCCATCACCGAGTCGGTGCGCATCGACGTGGCCAAGGCGGCGGAGACCATCGCCTGGTACGCCGAGACGATCGACAAGACGTACGACGAGGTGGCCCCGACCCCCGGCGACGCGCTGGCACTGATCACCCGCGAGCCGCTGGGCGTGGTCGGCGCGGTCGTGCCGTGGAACTACGCGCTGCTGATCGCCAGTTGGAAGCTGGGCCCGGCTCTCGCCACCGGCAACAGCGTGGTCCTCAAGCCCGCCGAGCAGACCTCGCTCGCCGCGCTCCGGCTCGCGGCGCTGGCCACCGAGGCGGGGCTGCCCGACGGCGTGTTCAACGTGGTCCCCGGTCGGGGCGAGGTCGCCGGTCAGGCGCTCGGCCGCCACCCGGACGTCGACAAGATCGCCTTCACCGGCTCGGCCGAGGTCGCCCGCCTCTTCCAGGTGTACGCGGGCGAGTCCAACGGCAAGCAGGTCGCCGTGGAGGCGGGCGGCAAGTCGCCCCAACTGGTCCTGGCCGACGCCGACATCGAGGCCGCCGCGTCCGCCGTGGCGTGGGGGATCTTCTACAACGCGGGCCAGACCTGCAACGCCGGTTCCCGGGTCGTCGTGCACGCCTCCGTCAAGGACCGGCTCCTGGACGCCGTACGGCGGATCACCGCCGAGACGTTCCGCGTCGGCGACCCGCTCGACCCGGCCACCGTCATGGGACCCGTGGTGGACGAGGCCCAACTCGCCGGAATCCTGAGCTACATCGAGCGCGGCAGGGCGGATGGCGCGCGGGTCCTGCTGGGCGGCGGGCGCACGCTCACCGGCACCGGGGGCAGCTTCGTCGAGCCGACCGTGCTCGACGGCGTGGCGAACACGTCCGTCGTCGGCCAGGAGGAGATCTTCGGCCCGGTGCTCGCCGTCGTGTCGTACGACGGCGACGTCGACGAGGGCGTACGGCTCGCGAACGAGAGCGACTTCGGGCTGGTCGCCGCCGTCTGGACCCGGGACGTGACGGTCGCCCACCGCACCGCGAAGCGGCTGCGGGCCGGCACGGTCTGGATCAACACCTTCGACGCGAGTGACGTCATCACCCCGTTCGGCGGCTTCAAGGCCACCGGCGCGGGACGCGACAAGTCCCTGCACGCGCTGGACGCGTACACGGCGCTGAAGACCACCTGGATCAACCTGGCCTGAGCGGCCCCTCCCCGTACTTCACCATCACCTAGCGAGGACAACGATGAGGATCAGTTTCATCGGCCTGGGCAACATGGGACGCCACATGGCCCGCCACCTGATCCGGGCGGGGCACACGGTCACCGTGCACGACAGCCGGCCCGAGGCCGCCGCCGAACACCTGACGCTCGGCGCGAGCTGGGCCGACACCCCTGCCGCATGCGCCGCCGACGCCGAACTGCTCATCACCATGCTGCCGAACCCGCGCATCGTCGAAGAGGTACTGCTGCGCGGCGGGGCCGCCGAGGCACTGTCCGAGGGCGCCCTGTGGATCGACATGTCGACCTCCACCCCGGCCGTCGCGAACCGGATCGCCGCCGACGTCCTGGACCGGCACGGGGTACGCCGGCTGGACGCGCCCGTGAGCGGGATGGCGCGCGGCGCCGAGGCGGGGCGGCTGCAGATATTCGTCGGCGGCGAGGCGGACGACTTCCGGACCTGCCTGCCGGTCTTCGAGGCCATGGGCGACCCCGACAAGGTGCTGCACGTGGGCCCGCTGGGAGCCGGCTACACGGTCAAGCTGATGATCAACCTGCTCTGGTTCACCCACCTCGTGGCCACCTCCGAGGTGCTCGCCATGGGCACGAAGGCGGGCGTCGACCTGGGCGTGCTGCGCGGTTCGCTGCTGGCCAGCCCGGCCGCCTCGCACTTCCTGGAGCAGGACCTGCTGTCCGTGCTGGTCGACGGCGACTACGACGACTCGTTCGCCATGGTCCTCGCCTGCAAGGACCTGGGCCTCGCCGTGGACCTCGGCCGCGACCTGGGCGTCGCCACGGAGCTGTCCGCGCTCGTGGAGCAGATCTACCGCCGCTCCAAGGCACAACACGGCGACCTGGCCGGGGAGATGAGCCCGGTGCGGCTCTACGAGGCCCTGGCCGGACGGGAGTTCCGGCTGCCGCGCCCGCAGGAGGCCCTGCTGAGCACACCCGCCTGAGCAGCCCCGTCCCCCCTTCCCTCGCGTCCTCAGGAGCCGTACGCCATGGGCGAGTCCCTCACCAGCCAGCTGACCGTCGACCCCACCTGCCGTATCGAGTTCGGCCCCGGCCGCCTCGCGCATCTCCCGGACCTGGTCTCCTCCCTCGGCATGAGCCGCGTGTTCGTGGTCACCGACCGCGGGCTGCAGGCCGCCGGGATCGCCGGCCAGGTGCTCAAGGTGCTGGACGCGGCGGGCGTCGAACACGGGGTGTACGACGGGGTCGGCGCCAACCCCTCCACCGGCAACGTCGACGAAGGCGCCGCCCGGGCGCGGGAGTTCGGCCCGGCGGTGGTCGTCGCCCTCGGCGGGGGCTCGGTCCTCGACGCGGCGAAGGGCATCTCGCTCCTGGTCGGCAACGCGGACGCGGCGGCGGCCGACGCGGACGCGCTGTGGGAGGCGCTGGACGGGCTGCCGCTGATCGCGATCCCGACCACCTCGGGCACGGGTGCGGAGACCAACGGCTTCGGCGTCATCGAGGACACCGGTGCCCGCCGCAAGGTCTACCTCGGCCACCCCTCGGTGAAGCCGCGGATCGCGCTGCTCGACCCGGAGCTGACGCTCGGCCTGCCCGCCCCGATCACGGCGGCCACCGGCATCGACGCCCTCGTGCACGGCATCGAGTCGCTGGCCTCGCGGGGTGCGAACCCGGTCTCGGTGGCATACGCGACGCAGGCGGTGGCGTTGGTCGGCCGCTGGCTGCCCGTCGCCCACGCCGACGGCTCGGACCTGGAGGCGCGGGCGGGGCTGATGCTCGGCGCCCATCTGGCGGGCCAGGCCCTGACCATCTCCGGGCTCGGACTCGTCCACGGCATCGGGCACGCCCTGACCGCCCACACCGGCACCCCGCACGGGGTCGCGCTCGCCGCCGTCCTGGAGGAGGTCCTGGAGTTCGGCGCCCCGGCCGCCCGGGAGGCGTACGAACAGGCCGCCCGCGCGCTCCGCCTCGCCCCGCCCGCCGACGGCGACTGGGCCCGCGCCGCGATCGACGCCGTCCGCGGGATCTCCGGCGCGCTCGGCATCAAGCGGCCCCTGCGGGACCTGGGCGCCCGCCCGGACCTGCTGCGCCCCATCGCCGCGGGCGCCCTCGCGGACGCGGTCACCCGCAACGCGCCCCGGCAGCCCACCGAGGAGCAGATCCTCGGGATCCTCGAGGCGGTGTACTAGGGCGACGGTCGTCGATCACCTACGTCCGGGCGGCACGTGGCTCGAGTTTCGCCCCGAGGGGCTGTGACGCGCAGATGGGACGCGCCAGGCATCGCAGGTCCGACGGTGATCCACGGGAGCCGCCGAGCAGCGCTGCCTCTCAGGCGCCCCACGTCTGGACATGCCCGCACAGGTAGTCGACGAGTTCGGGCGGTTGGAGTTCGAGTGCCGCCACGGCAGACGCGTCCGGCGCGACCCGGACCGGCGAGAAGTCGCCGGTGTCGGCATCGTCCGGCTCGGGACCACCGCGACGGTTCAGGTCCATGTCCACCACCTCGGCGCGGAAGAAGTGCCGCACGACGGTGACCTTCGCGCCCGGCTCGGTCAGGGTGAGAAATTCGGTGGCAGCGCCGATCGTGGCGCCGAGCTCTTCCATGACCTCTCGGCGCAGGGCTGCTTCAAGGTCGACGTCGTAGGGTTCGACGCCTCCGCCGACCGTCGTGTTGTAGGGCGGGCAGCCCGGCCATCTTCGGCGCAGGAACACCAGTCGACCGTCTTCCAACAGGACGGCGCGAACGTTGTGGCGGATCCTCATACTGCCGACGGTAGTGGGCCCGGCCCCGGCTTCGGGGCGAGTCCGGCTCGACGGGACCGTCTTGGCGCCCGCGGGATCCCGGTCGGGGTTCCCGCGGGACCTGGCCGCACGATCACACGTTCCGGTGACGGCGCGGTCCATGGTGCCGGGTCGCGGATCCAGGTCATCTGACCGAAGTGGCGCACCTGGCAGACGCATACGTTGAGCGCGTCCGAACAGCATCACCATTCCTTGATCAAGGGAGTGGCATCACCATGCCAATTGACGTGCGGAACGTGGTTCTCGTGGACGGCGAGTCGGTGGCCGGATCCGGCCGGCAGGGCGTCCAGTCGCCCGGGACAAGGGCGAGTCGGCCGACACACTGATCTCCGATCCGGAATCCGGCGCGCCCGTCCCGCCGACTCCGCTGCCCCAGAACGGCGGCTTCCTCCTCGGCCGCGGGAGGTTCCGCGCCTCCTTCGCTGGTGAACTGCGGGGAATCCGGGCGCAGTTCACGGCCGAGCGCGTCGTGCCGCGGTCGTCGAAGCCCCGGGCGGCCACTCCGTCCACGTCTCACCGCCCGACGCGGTGGTCGACGTGATCAAGCGGGCTGCCACCGCCTCCTGGTCCACGACCCGGATGCGCCGCACCCAGCATCGTAAGTCCAGCATGGAGGAAGTAATGCGAGTCTCCCGGTTCACCCTCCGCAGCAGGTCCGCCGTCGCCGCCGGCGCCGCCGTCCTCGGCGCCGCGGTTCTGACCCCGTCCGCCTCTGCTTCGGTCTCGGGGCCGGCCTCGACCTCGGCCTCGGTCTCGACCTCGGTCTCGCAGCAGAGACCGTCTTCCGGCTCCGCCGTCAAGCCGACCGTCGTTCTCGTACACGGCGCCTGGGCGGACGGGTCCGGCTGGAACGGAGTCGCCAAGCGCCTGCAGCACGACGGGTATCCGGTCATCGCCCCGGCCAACCCGCTGCGCGGCGTGGCCAACGACTCGGCCTACATCTCCAGCGTGCTGAAGTCGATCACGGGCCCGATCATCCTGGTCGGGCACTCCTACGGCGGCACCGTCATCACCAACGCCGCGGCCGGCAACACGAACGTCAAGGCCCTTGTCTACATCGCGGCGTTCGTCCCCGCCAAGGGAGAGCTGCAGGGCGACCTGCTCAACAAGTTCCCCGGCAGCGAGATCCCGGACGCGCTCAACCCGGTGCCGTACTCGACCGCCGACGGAACCACCGGAACCGACCTGTACCTGAAGCCCGACAAGTTCCGCAGCGCCTTCGCCGGTGACCTGCCCGAGTCCACCACCCGTCTGATGCAGGCCGAGCAGCGCCCGTTCACCGCTGCGGGATTCGACGAGCCGACCACAGCCGCCGCCTGGCACGACATCCCGTCCTTCGGTCTCGTCGCCGGCGCCGACAAGGCGATCCCGCCGGCCCTCCAGCGTTACGAGTACGAGCGAGCCGGCGCCAAAGCCGTGCTGGAGGTCCCCGGCGCCTCCCACGTCGTCTTCATCAGCCACCCGGGCATCACGACCCGTCTCATCGAGCGGGCGGACGCCGCCACCCGCTGACGGGTCCAGGAGCTTCGGTGTCACCCGACTCAGAAAGAAGAGTTCACCATGTCATCGGATTTCGTCCGCTATTCGCCGGAGATCGAGACCTTCGATCCGATGCTCAACGAGCATCTCACCGAAATTATCGACTACTGGGTGAAGAAGGTCGGTGAATCGCCGGAAAAGGAGGGCGGCGGGCGGGCCGTGCGCGGCGCCCATGCGAAGACATTCGGAGTCGTCAGGGCCGAGGTGGAGATCCTGAGCGAGGTCCCCGCGGCCTATGCGCAGGGCATCTATGCGAAGCCCGGCCGGCACGACGCGTTGATCCGGTTCTCCAGTTCCTCGAACCACCTGGGGCCGGACGCACAGCTCGGACCGGTCGTGGGTTTCGCGATGAAGATGTTCGACGTCGACGGGACCAAGTTGGTGGATGACGAGCCGGACGCGACCACGTTCGACCTCGTACTGAAGAACAGTCCGACCTTCATCGCGAACACGGCGAAGCACTATCTGTTCATCGAGGACATCGGCGACCGGGTCGGTGACTACCTGGCGCAGGGGCGGGCCGGGTTCCACCAGCTTCTGACGGACTACCTCACGGGCAAGGGCACGTTGGAGCAGTCGGGCTGGGCATGGGAGGAGCTGTTCGCCTTCGTGAAGACGGCAGCCGAGACGCCGGTGCGCAATCCGTTGCAGAGTACGTACTGGACGATGGCGTCGGTACGCCACGGCGACTATCTCGCCAAGGTCCGGGTCGCCGCGGTGGCCGAGAACGCCGAGCACGTGATCCATCGGAAGCTCGACCTCGGCAACGGTCCGGATGTGTTCGGTCCGGTCCTGGTGGACGAACTGCGCGCACGTGCCTTCGATTTCGACCTCCAGGTGCAGTTGTGCACGGACCTCAAGGCGATGCCGGTCAACGACACGACGGTGGAATGGCCGGAGAAACTGTCGCCCTTCGTCACGGTCGGACGGGTGCATCTCCCGCGTCAGGACATCACCACGGCGAATCCCGAGCAGGCCGACGCCCTGGCGTTCAACCAATGGCGCGTCACGTCCGACCACCGGCCGTTGGGCGAGATCATGGACGTGCGACGCGTCTATTCGGAGTCGGCCAGGATTCGCCGGGAGATCAACAACCAGCCGCAGCGCGAGCCCGTCAGCGCGGACGAAGTGTTGTCTCTGCCGGGCCGCGAATGACGCTCCGATAGCCGTTTTCGTCATCGACGCGGGATGCGTACGGGCGCATGAAAAGGATGGAAAGGAAGGGTAATGCCGGAATACCTCATCTCCCAGAATGACCCACGCCGGGAGCGACCCGAGCAGATGGCCGCGGTCAAGGCCGCGCACACCTACGACAAGGCGTACGGATTCCCGGTGGCCGCGGGGGCCGACGACGGCAACGGTCCGAGCGCGGCCTGGCAGCTCAAGGCCGTCGAGGAGCAGGAGCGGATCCGGCTCAACCTGCTGAACCTCAGGCGCCGGGGCAAGTGGGACTTCGTCAACGAAGTCCAGCCGCTGGCCCCCCGCAAGCTGGCCGCGATGGTGCACGACTACGACGTGGCCGGGCTCCTGGACTACTTCATGCCCACGCCCGGCCCGCGCACGGACGCCGACACGGCCAACACGCTGGAGCAGTTCCAGGAGATCTTCACGGTCGTCAAACCGCCCGACGTCGTGAGCTGGTGCGAAACCGACGAGTACTTCGCCGAGATGATGGTCGCCGGGCCGGACCCGACACGGCTGACCCGGCTGGACACGGTGCCCGGCAAGTTCCCGATCACCAGCGAACACCTGCACAGCGTGCCCGAGTTGGCGCACGAAACGCTGGAGTCCGCCCTGGCCGCCGGCCGGGTCTGCTGGGTGGACCACGAGTCGATGTCCGTTCTGAACAACGGACATCACTACCAGGACCCCAAGTACATATACAGCCCGATGGTGGCCTTCGCGGTTCCGCGTACGGGCGGTGCGCTCCGGCCCTTCGCCATCCAGTGCGGACAGGACCCGGCCGGGCGCGAGATCTACACGCCCGCCGACGGCTACTCCTGGAAGCTGGCCAAGAACTGCGTGCTGGCCGCGCACAACACGTACCACGGGGTGTTGAGCCATCTCGCCTTCACGCATCTGATCAGCGAGGCCGTGCTCCTGGCGGCGGTGCGCAACCTCGCGGCGGTGCACCCGGTCGCGGTGCTGCTGCGGCGCCACTTCGAGGGCACCATGTCGATCAACAAGCTCGCGGTCGAGGTGCTGATCCAGCCGGGCCGGGCCGTCGAGTACGTGATCGGCTCGGACCTCAAGAGCACCTACCCGTTCATTGCCGAGCACCGGAAGAACTTCTCGTTCACCGGCAACTACCTCCCGGCGAAACTCGCCCGTTCGGGCACCGACAGCCTCAGCGGCCTGCCCCACTACCCGTACCGCGACGACGGCCTGCTCGTGTGGACGGCGATACGGCGGTGGACCGACGAGTTCGTCGACGCGTACTACCGGTCCGACGCCGAGGTCCGCGAAGACCACGAACTGCAGGCGTGGGCCGCCGAGGTGGCTTCGCCCGAGTACGGCGCCATCCGCGACTTCGGTGCCGGTGCGGGGACGATCGCCGACCGCACCGACCTCGCCGAGATCCTCACCATGGTGATCTGGACGGCCGGCCCGCAGCACGCCGCGGTCAACTTCACTCAGGAGGAACACCTGAGCTATCTGCCGGCCAACCCGATCGCGGGCTTCACCCAGGAGCCGCGCGGCCGCGACCACACCCTGCAGGACTGGCTCGCCAATCTGCCGCCGCTCGACGTGGCCGTCCAACAGCTCTGCACCATGCGTTTTCTCGGCGTCATCCACGAGACGAAGCTGGGCCACTACGAGGACGACTTCAAGCACACCCCGGTCGCGGACCGGCTGCACGCATTCCAGCAGAACCTCTCCGCCGCCGAGGACGAGATAGTCGGACGCAACCGTCACCGCACACACGCCTACGACTATCTGCGGCCGTCGCTGATCCCGAACAGCACGAACATCTGACACGAACATCTCCCACGAGCGGCTGACACGAACAGCCGTCACGCGTGACCACCCGCACACCCCCGGGCCCGCACACCCCCGGGTCCGTACACCCCGAGCCCGCGGTCCGCCGGCCGCCGTCGCCTGCGCCTGCGCCTGAAGTTCGGCTGCGTGTAACCCCTTTCAAGAGGAGAGAACGATGCTTGCCTACCGACTTCTGCAGGCGCAGAAGCAACCGGAGTTCGAGGAGGTGCCCGACCCGCACCCGGGACCGGGCCAGGTGGTCGTCAAGGTCGCCGGTTCCGGCCTCTGCCACACGGACTTCACCGTGATCGGCCGCGACGCGTCCTACTGGCAGGACAATCCGCCGCCCTTCACCCTCGGGCACGAGGTCGCCGGCTGGGTGGAGGAGGTGGGCAGCGGTGTGACGAACTTCCGCCCGGGCGACGCCGTCGCGATCGACCCGGGCTGGGCGAGCTGCGGGCACTGCCACCTGTGCCGGTCCGGCGAGGAGAACCACTGCCTCTACCAGAAGGGCATTCGCGCGCCCGGTGTCGGTTTCGACGGCGGCCACGCGCCGTACATCCTCGTCCCGGACGCACGGTTCCTGGTTCCGATCGGTGACCTGGACCCGGTCCAGGCGGCGCCGCTCACCGATGCGGGTATCACTACGTACGCCGCGATCAAGCCCGCCCTTGCGAAGATCTGGCCGGGCAGCACCGCGGTCGTCATCGGCGCCGGCGGCCTGGGTCTCTACGCGGTCCAGTTCCTGCGCCTGCTGACCGGCGCCCGCGTGGTCGCGGTCGACTCGTCCGAGGCCCGGCTGAAGCTCGCGCGCGAACTGGGGGCCGACGAGGTCTCCCTCAACGGTCCCGACGCCGTGAAGCAGATCCGCGAGCTCACCGGCGGGCTCGGCGCGACCTTCGTGCTGGACTGCGTGGGGGTGGACGCGACGCTCGCCCTCGGGGTCGCCCTCCTCTCCTGGCGGGGCAGCCTCACCATGGTCGGGGCCGGCGGCGGCTCGGTTCCCTTCGACTTCTTCAAGATTCCGCCGGGCACCCAGCTGGCGACCAGCTTGAACGGCGGCAGCGTCGCCCTGCAGGAAGTGGTCGGCCTGGCGGCCCTGGGCCGACTCAAGATCCTGGTGGACCGCTATCCGCTCAGCGAAGCGCAGCAGGCGTACGACGACTTCAAGAACGGACGGCTGGTCGGCCGCGCGGTACTCATACCCACGCAGGACTGACCAAGCGCGGAGACATAAGCACCGGACCTCGACCACATCGCGACGACACCTCGACCACACCTCGGACCGAGCCGCGCCGCCCGCGCCTCCGGCCCGCGTGCGGTCGCCTACTTTCACCCCGGCGTCTGCGGGAAGACCGGGTGCAAGACCGACGTCGCCCCCCGTCGGCGCGGGGGTTCCGTCGCGGCCGTCCGCTCGTCGTATTCACGCAGCAGGTGAAAGACCCGGCGCGCGTCACCGCGGCCTCCGGCCGGGGCCGCCCGGTGGTCGAGGCTCGGGCGTGTCGCCCCTGGGGCGCGGCGGCGCCGGGCCCCGACGAGCACCGGAGGCCGGCACGCAAACGCCACGTCCGAATGCCGCCAGCGACCGGGCGGCTCCGGCGCGATGATCGTTGACGGCGCAGCGCCCGCCCGCGCGCATCTCGGCGTGGCCCGCAGGCCCGCTCCGGTGCCACAGAGCTACGAAAGACCCTTCATGAACCAGACCACCCCCGCCGCCGACACCCTGTTCCCCTCTGCCGCACCGGTCGGCCAGGCACCGCACGTACCCCCGACGACCGATCTGCCCGCGCTCGGCGCACTCGACTGGGCGCGGCTGTATGCCCAGTTGAACGAGGAGGGCGTGGCCCTCACCCCGCCGTTGCTGTCCCGCGCGCAGTGCCAGGAGATCATCGACACCTTCGACGAGCCCGGCCTGTTCCGTTCCACGGTCGTCATGCAGCGCTACCAGTTCGGCCGCGGCACCTACAAGTACTACGCCGACCCGGCGACCGTCCCGCTCGTTCAGACCCTGCGCGAGCGGCTGTATCCGCCGATGGCGTGGATGGCCAACCAGTGGGCACCGCAGCTGAACGAACGCACCTTCCCCCACTCGCTGGAGGAGCTGCTGGCCGAGTGCGCGGACAACGGCCAGCACCGCTCCACCCCGCTGATCCTCCAGTACGGCCCCGGCGACTACGCATGCCTGCACCAGGACATCTACGGCGACATCGTCTTCCCCCTGCAGATCGCGATCATGCTCAATCAGCCCGGCGAGGACTTCACCGGCGGCGAGAACGTCTTCGTCGAACAACGGCCCCGGTTCCAGTCCCGCGCGATGGTCGTCAAACCCCGGCTCGGCCAGGGGATGATCTTCCCCGTGCGCCACCGCCCGATCCGCGGGAAGAACGGCTTCCGCCGCCACCCGATGCGCCACGGCACCAACGCCGTCGAGACCGGCCGGCGCACCACCCTCGGCCTCATCTTCCACAACGCCCGCTGAACCGCGGAGCCCCGCGCCCGTCCCTGTGCGAGCGGGCCCACCGGCACACCGCACTCACGAGAGCGCCCCGCGGCCCGCAGAGCGGTGTCCGAATCCCGCCGGACAAGACACCGCACAAGCCGCAAAGTGGATGACATGAACGGCACTGCACAGTCTTCAGGAAAGGACACCGGACCGATGACCGTCTACACGACCATGGACAGCCCGCTGGGTGAACTGCTGCTGGTGGGCGAGGAATCGGCCACCGCCGCGGGCGGCACCGCACTGGCCTCGCTGTCCGTGCCCGGCCAGAAGAACGGCGCCGTCGTCCAGGACGGCTGGATCAGCAAGCCGGAGGCGTTCACCGAGATCGTCGCCCAGCTGCACTCCTACTTCGACGGCAGGCTGACGCGCTTCGACATCGAGTACGTCACCAGCGGCTCGGACTTCCGGCAGCGGGTGTGGACGGCCCTGGAAGCCATCCCGTACGGCGCCACCCTCACCTACGGCGACATCGCCGACAGGATCGGCGCACCGAAGGCCTCGGTTCGAGCCGTGGGCAGCGCGATCGGAGCCAACCCGCTGCTGGTCGTCCGCCCCTGCCACCGCGTGATCGGCACCGGTGGCACGCTGACCGGCTACGCCGGCGGCCTGGAGCGCAAGCAGCAGCTCCTGGACCTCGAAAACGTCCACCAGGCCGCCTGAGGAACCGTCACCCCGTCACCCCCGGCTGCGCACCGTCCTCCTCGCGACGGCGGAACCGGGGTGGCCCCACCCTCGACACAAGGAATCCCGACCATGACCGAGACCACCCGGCTCGCGGACCCGGCCGCCGACCGAGTCGCCGACCGGGTCGCCCGCAGTGACTGGGCGGCCCTGACCGACGAACTCGACGGGCACGGCAACGCCCTGACCGGGCAGATCCTCACACCCGCCGAGTGCCACGAGATCGCCGCCCTCTACGACGAGCCGGCCCGTTTCCGCACGACCGTGGACATGGCCCGCCACCGCTTCGGCTCCGGCCAGTACCGCTACTTCACCCACGATCTGCCCGACCTGGTGCGGGAGTTGCGCGAGGCGTTCTACCCGCGTCTGCTGCCCGTCGCCCGGGACTGGGCGGCCAAGCTCGGCAAGCCGGCCCCCTGGCCCGACAGCCTGGCGGAGTGGCTTCAGCTGTGCCACGAGGCGGGCCAGGCCAAGTCCGCGCAAATCCTGCTGCGTTACGGTCCCGGCGACTGGAACGCCCTGCACCGCGACGTGTTCGGCGACATGATCTTCCCCCTCCAGGTCGTCATCGGTCTGGACGCCCCCGGCACGGACTTCACCGGCGGGGAGTTCCTGATGACCGAGCAGCGACCGCGCGCGCAGTCGCGCGGCTCGGCCACGACCCTGCCGCAGGGCCACGGCCTGGTCTTCACCACCCGCGACCGGCCGGTGGCGACCAGGCGCGGCTGGTCCAACGGGCCGATGCGGCACGGCGTGAGCACCGTCCGCTCCGGCCGCCGCCACACGCTCGGCATCGTCTTCCACGACGCGGCATGACGCCCGCCCGCCCCGTCGCCGACGAGCCCGGGCACACGTACACCCTGCTCGGCCCGGACGGACAGCCCTACCCGAGCCCGACACCGGGAACTCTCGGAGGGCACCGCCGCGGACGCCTGTACGGGCGACTGGACTGCCCGTCCGCGCTGCGGGCCATCGCCCGCGGCCACTACGTCGGGCACCGGGTGTTCTTCGCCGACGAGACCACCGCGATCGCCGCCGGATACCGGCCCTGCGCCGTGTGCCTCCCCGCCGAGTACGCCCGCTGGAAAGCGAACCGAGAAAGCATCACCACCTCATGAGCTCCCCCACCGAGCAGCACGACAGCCCCCGTTCGCCCCTGATCGACGCGGCCGACCTCGTCGCGTACGCAGGCCGGCTGCCCGCGCCCCAGCCGCACACCGAAGCCGAACTCGCCACGCTCATCCGACTGTTGACCGGGCCGAAGTCGCAGATCGAGACGGTCGCGATCGGGCACGGCCGCGACGACGCCTCCCGCGCCGCGGCCCGGGCGTTCGCGCGCGCGTGGACGGCCCGGGGCGGACAGGTGCTCACGGTGGTCGACTGGCCGGAGACGGCCGCCTCCTGGCTGCGCCCGGCGAGGCGCCTGACCGCCGAAACCCCCGACGCATGGGTGATCGCCGCCGCTGTGCTGGGCTTCGCCCAGCTCGCGCGCCGCCTGCGCCGGTCCACCGACTTCGACCCGGCCCGCACCGTCGCGTTCTCCTCGCCGAACACCCCCCTCCTGACCGCGCTCGCCGGCCCCGACACCCTGAGCGGGCTGCGCGGTGCGAGCGCCGACGGCGGCGTCTGGGAGGTACGCGGGGCGTGGGTCACCTCCTACCCACCGTCGGGGGTGACCGCGTGAGCGCGCTGATTCCCCGGCCCGCCATGGAGATCGCGCCCGGCGCGGTACACGTGCCGGGCTGGCTCGCCCCCGACGAGCAGCGAGAGCTCGTCGCCGCCTGCCGCGCCTGGGCCGGCGGCCCGGTCCCCATCCGGCACACCCGGCTGCCGCGCGGCGGCGTCCCCAGGGTCCACGCAGGCACCGCCGACCCCGCCTGCGGCCTGGACTCCGGCCGCCTGAACATCACGATGCGAGTCACCGGCCTCACCGATTCCGAGGAGACGCGGTGCCCGCCGTGACCGCCGACCCCGGTCAAGGACGCAGGTCGCCGTTCAGGGAGCAGTGACCCGACGACCTGCTGCCCTCCCCCAACGGGATGCCGTCGTGACAGCGAAGCGCACGTGCCACGGTCGGAGGAACAGCAGCCGGTCGCAGCCTCCTACCGCGCCGAGACGTCCGTTCGCCGCCTGTCCTGCTTGAAGGGAAGCGCGGTCACCGTCGCCCTGATCTCCCGCTGCGCGGTCCCCGGCCTTCCCCACAGGACCACCACGTCCGTGCCGGGGGCCGCATGGGTCCGGTCGAGCACGGCGAGGGAGATGGTCGACCGCAGGTTCACGCTGACCGTCCTGCCGGTGGCGACACCCACGCGTCGGCCGGCGGCGAGTACCTGGTCGAAGACCGGACCGCGGCCGCGCGGGACTTCCATCGGGTCGGGAAGGTCCCCGGCACCGAGCGGCGAGGCGAGGATGGCGGCGACGTCCTCGGTGTTCCAGCGCAGGCCCATGAGCGTACGCTGCGGCTCCCCCTTGGCGGCGTCGGCCGCCAGGGCGTCCCGGCCCAGGAAGTCACGGTCGGGAACGCCCCTGCGAAAGCCCCAGCCGAGTTCGCCGGGCTTGCGGAAGTAGTCCGTGATGCCGTTGTCCGGTACGAAGCTGCCGCCGGGCCGTCCCCTGCGGAACTGGCGTGGTGCGCCGGGCGTGAGAATGGCGGCGGGGAGGTAGTCCAGGCCGTTCGTGGCGATGCCCGCCTCGATGTGCTGTACCGGCTGGGAGCGCAGGCCCAGTTGGCGGATCCCGAACTGCCCGCCGGCGGCGACGGTGGCCGACCAGATCTCGTTGGCATGCCCCGCGGGTCCGTGGAGTTCGTAGCCGAGCTCGCCCGAGATGCCCGTCCGCAGCACCCGTACCGGGACTCCGGCGACGGCGGCCGTCCGGCTGCGGCTGAAGCCGATGTCGCGCAGGCTCTCCCCCGTCAGCTTCTCCAGCGTGTCCAGGGAGGCGGGGCCCTGGACACCGAAGATGAAACGCCCGGGGCTGACGTCCTCGGCCTCCGCGTCCCAACTCCCCTGGCTCAGTTGCCAGATCAGCCAGTCGCCGCTGCCGGCCGTGTAGAGGAACTCCTCCTCGGCCAGACGGCACAGGATTCCCTCCGACGCCACCCAGCCGTGCTCGTCGAGCTGGACGTGATGCTTGATCTGCCCCTTCTCGAAGCGGGTCAGGTCCCTCATGCCGAGCCGGGCCAGGAAGTCCAGCGCCTGGCTCCCGCGGACCACGACCTTGTGGAGGCTGGGCCAGTCGCCGAGGTAGCAGGAGGTGACGTGCGCGCCGCACTCCTCGACCCAGTCGGTGTATTCGAGGGGCAGCAAGGTCTGGGCGAAGTGACCGTAGGAGCCGAGGGAGTTGCTCTCGTCCTGGGCTGCAGCGGCCGGGCTGAAGTACGCCGGCCGCTGGGCTACGAAGGGGGCGTCCTTCAGTCGCAGGACCTCTTCGTAGGTGGCGCGTTGGGTCTCGGCAGTGTCCACGGTGATCCTCCTGCTCATGCTCATGGGCTCTCGGCTGCTCCGGGTACGGCACGGGCGCGGTACGGGCGTCGCGCGCTGGCGCGCGGGCGGGTGCCGGACACGACCGCCTCGGCGAGGGGCGGAACGTCCGGAGCAGCTGAATCGTGAAGGCGTTCGTTCGGTCGTCCGGTGACGAGGAAGCGCCCGGATCGCGCGACCGGACCGGGCAGCCGGATCACGCAACTAGATCGTTTAAGTTGCACGCTAGCAGACGATCGCGGCTCCGGGGACGGTGGTGACGTAGATCGTTTCGGGGGCCTCGGCAGGTCGGGCGGCGGCAGGCGCGGCGGGCGCGATCACGGCGAGGCCGGTCACGCCGCCGCGTGATCACACCGATCCGCGGACCACGATCCGGCCCGGCACGGGTGCCAGCCCCCCGGCGTCGATGCCCAGGGCGTTGCGGGCGGCGATCCGGCCCAGGATCTCGGCGTCGATGTGGACGGTGGTGAGCGCGGGCGTGGACAGGGCACCGTACTCGATCTCGTCGAAGCCGATCACGGCCACGTGCTCGGGCACCCGCAGGTCGAGGTCGCGCAGGGCGGTCAGCGCCCGCAGCGCGATGTCGTCGTCGAAGGCGGCCAGGGCGGTCACGTCGGAGTGGACCGCCAGGAACGACCGGACGGCGATCGCGCCCGCCTCCCGGGGCCGCGGCACGACGAAGCGCTCCAGGGGCGGCAGCCCGAGCCGCCGGGCGGCCTCCCGGGCGAATCCGAGCCGGGCCTCCGTCAGCGGGAAGTCGTGGTCGGGCAGGGCCATCGCGATCCGGGTGTGACCGCGTTCGGCGAGGTAGCCGATCTGCAGGGCCGCGTTGAAGGCGAAACCGCTCTCCCAGTCCTCCTCTACGGGCCCGTGTCCCCGCATGTAGGCCTCGCCGAGCCGCAGCACCGCGCGCGGCGCGATGGTGTCCAGGACCTTCTGCGTGGCCTCCGGGATCGCGTGGCCGTGCCGGACCAGGAGGATGTGGTCGTGCTCGGCCAGCTCCTCGTCCAGGCCCCGGACGTAGCTGCGGGAGAAGTTGCCCTCCATGCCCCAGTCGACGTTGAGCACGACGATGCGCGAGGACCCCTCACGCAGGGCGCGGGCGATGCCGTGCGGGACGTAGCCCAGGTCCCGGGCGGCCTCCATGACCCGCTCCCGGGTGGCGGTGGAGATCGTCTGCCGGGGATCGTCGTTCAGCACGAAGCTCACGGTCGCCCGCGACACCCCGGACGCCTTCGCCACGTCGGTCAGCGTCACCCGGCCCGAACGCCCCATGCCGGCACTCTCCCTCTCGGTCGACGGAGTCGTCCCCGGTCGACCTCTTCGGCCGGCTGCTTCGGCGAAGGAACGCGTCCGGGCTCTAGAACGATTAAGCATCCGGCGCTACTCTACGCCACCAGATCGTTTCAGCGTTGTCTCCGGACCGCCGTGCGCCGGGCCGGCCGACCTGCCGTGCGCCGAGCCGGCCGACCTATCGTGCGCCAAGCCGGGCCGGTCGGCGCCCGAGGCGATGGCCAGCAGTCGGCGTGCCTTCAACTCGGTCTCCTGCCATTCCCGTTCGGGTTCCGACCCCCAGGTGATGCCCGCGCCGGTGCCGAACCTGAGGAGCCCTTCGGCGCGGTCGAACCAGAAGGTGCGGATACCGACGGCCAGTTCGCCGCGGCCGCGGTCGGCGTCGACCCAGCCGATGCCACCGCAGTACGGGCCACGTGGCGAGGTCTCCAACGCCTCGATGATCCGCAGGGCGCGTTCCTTGGGCGCCCCCGTGACCGAGCCGGGAGGGAAGCTCGCCGCGAGCACCTCGGGCCAGCCCACGCCGTCGCGCAGGCGCCCCCGCACCGTGGAGACGAGGTGGACCAGCCCCGGATGCCTCTCCACGGCGCACAGGCCGGGCACGGTGACGGAGCCGGGGACGCAGACCCGGCCGAGGTCGTTGCGGACCAGGTCGACGATCATCACGTTCTCGGCGTGGTCCTTCTCCTGCAGGTCGGCCTCGGTGCGGCCGGTGCCCTTGATGGGGCCCGACGCCACGTCCCGGCCGACGCGGCGCAGGAAGAGTTCCGGGGAGGCGGTGGCCACCTCCACCCCGTGCCGCGGGAGGCGGACGACGCCCGCGTACGGTGCGGGGTTGTGCCGGCTCAGCAGCCCCGCCAGCGCCACGGTGTCCGCGTCCGGCGCCACCGGCGCGGACAGCACCCGGCAGAGGTTGGCCTGGTAGACCTCGCCGGCGGCGATGTGCTCACGGACGCGGGTCACTCCCTTCGTGTAGGCGTCCCGGTCGAGCGAGGTGGCCCAGGCATCGGGACGGGGTCCGCGCCACGGTGTCGCAGGGACGACACATCGGCGGTCGATCCGCCGTACGTCGCGAAAACGGGCGCAGGTCAGGCGCCCCTCGAAGTCGGCGACGACGGCCCAGAACCCCGCGGAGTCCAGGGCCGAGGGGTCGCTGGTGACGTCGACGAGCCCGGTGGCGAGGCGTCCGCCGAGGAGGGCGAGGGGAGGGAAATGAGTCATGACACGCCTCCTGTCTGCCGCAGGGACTGCGCGGCAGCGCCCTTCAGGGGCGCCGGCGGTGCCCCCGGCCGAAGGCTGGGGGACAAACTGCGCGACCGGCCCCCATCGGCCCGCACGGCCCGCACGGCCCGCACTCGCACAACGACCCATCGCGCCCCTGAGGAAGCGCTCACGCCGCGACGGTCTCGCGTTCGGCGCCCCACCGGGCGGCGCGCAGCGTGTTGACCAGCAGCATGGCGATGGTCATGGGGCCCACGCCGCCGGGGACGGGGGTGATGCGGCCGGCGATGCCGTCGAGTTCGGCGGAGCGGACGTCGCCGGTCAGGCCGGAGGGTGTGCGGTGGATGCCGACGTCGACGACGACGGCGCCGGGCCGGACGTGTTCGGGGCCGACGAGTCCGCGGACACCGGTGGCGACCACCACGATGTCGGCGGGCCGGGTGACGGCCGCGAGGTCGGTGGTGTGCTCGTGGGCGACGGACACGGTCGCCCCGCGCCGCAGCAGTAGCTGGGTCAGGGGTCTGCCGACGAGTTCGCCCCAGCCGACGACCGCGACCCGGGCGCCTTGGAGGGCGATGCCCTCGGTGTCGAGGAGCTCGATGACACCGCTGGGGGTGCAGGGGCGCAGCCCGCGCTCCCCTCGGGCAAGGCGCCCGAGGCTGGCGGTGGTGAGGCCGTCGACGTCCTTGGTGACGGGGATACGGTCGATCAGTGCGGCCGGGTCCAGGTGCGCGGGGAGCGGAAGTTGGAGGAGGATGCCGGAGACCTCCGGTGCGGCGGCCAGTTCGTCTATGACGGTGGCCACGTGGTCGTGGGTGGCGTGTGCGGGCAGATGCCGGTGGAAGTCGCGCATGCCGACTTCCCTGATGGCACGCCGTTTCGCGGCGACGTACACGGCGCTGGCCGGGTCGTCGCCGACGAGGACGGTCGCGAGCCCGGGGACCGGCCCCGGACCGGCCGCCGCGGCGACCTCCTCGGCGACTTCGGCCCGGATGCGCCGGGCGATTCCGCTGCCGTCGATCGTGGTTGTCATGGTGGCGAACCGCTTTCTGTTCGTGAGGAACGATTCGCCCGGGTGAGAGGGGTGTGGTGCTGCGTGCGGTCGGTGTGACCGCGGCTGTACGGCGCCGTGACCCGGCCGGCCGCCGGTCTTCACAGGTGGCCGGCCGGGTCACAGGGGATGGCGCACGACAAGACCGCCTATCCCTGCACCGGGCGGTTGTTGTGCCGCGAGCTGTTGTTCCGTCTCGTCAGGCGAAGACGATGGTGTGGTTGCCGTCCCGGACGACCCGGTCCTCGGCGTGCCACAGCACTGCCCGCGACAGCACCGCACGCTCCACGTCGGCGCCGCGGCGGGTGAGGTCGGCGGCGGTGTGGGCATGGGTGACCCGGACGACGTCCTGCTCGATGATCGGGCCCTCGTCGAGGTCCTCGGTGACGTAGTGCGCGGTGGCTCCCACCAGCTTCACCCCGCGGCTCTTGGCCTTGGCGTACGGTCCCGCACCGATGAACGCGGGCAGGAAGGAGTGGTGGATGTTGATGATCGGCACCCCGACCCGCTCGATGAAGTCGCCGGAGAGGATCTGCATGTAGCGGGCCAGGACGACGAAGTCGACATTGCCCTGGAGGAGCCGCAGGTGTTCGGCCTCCGCCGCCGACTTGTCCGCACCCTGGCACGGCACGTGGAAGAAGGGGATGCCGAACGACCGCACCTCCTCCGCCACATCGGGGTGGTTGGAGATCACCATGGCGACGGTGACGGGGAGTTGTCCCTGACGGTGTCTCCAGAGCAGGTCGAGCAGACAGTGGTCGGACTTGGAGGCGAAGATCGCGACCCGTTTGGGCGCGGAGAGGTCGCGGAGCGTGTACGTCAGTCCGAAGCCGTCCACCAGCCGTTCGTCCAGGTCTGCCCGCAGGGCGGGCAGCGCGGCCTGCAGGCCGTCCAGTCCGAAGACGGTGCGCTGGAAGAAGGCACCGCCCTGCGGATTGTCGGAGTACTGGTCGAGGGAGACGATGTTCGCGCCGTGCCCGCTGAGGACCGACGCCACGGCGGCGACGATGCCGGTCGCGTCGGCGCCCTGCACGATCAGCGCGGCCTGCTGGGCGGCGGTCCCGCTCGTGGTGGTGCGGGCCGGGGCGTCCTGCGTGAGGGTCATGCCGCGCTGTCCTTCCGGAACCGGGCGGCCCACTCGGAAGTGGCCCTGAGCCCGCCGAACGTATAGAAGTGGATCTTCAACTCGCCGTGCCGGTACGGATCGTGGGCCGCGTCGAGAGCACGCAGGAAGCGGTCGGGGCCCGCCGTGCCCATGAGGTTGGTGATCGAGAACCCGTACTTCCTGACCACAGAGGCGCTGGTCCCGACGCCGAAGCGGGAGGCGTACGTCATCAGCCGCTTGATGCCCGCCGGTCCGGGCACCCCGATCCTGATCGGCAGCGCGACGCCCCGGCTCCGTACCTCTTCCACCCAGGCCAGCACAGGGTCGACGTCGAAGCCGAACTGGGTGATGATGCCGCCCTGGAGGGGCTGGGCGGCGAGGGCGGTGTGCTTGTCCCGCAGCGCCGACCAGAGCGCGCCGGCGTCGATGGCCGGGTGGCCCTCCGGGTAGCCGGTGATGCCGACGTCCTGGACGCCGTATTCCTGCAGCAGGCCCGTGTCGATCAGGGAGAGGGAGTCGGCGTAGGGCCCCTCGGGGACGGCGGGGTCGCCGCCGACGAGGAACACGCTGTCCGAGGTGCCGTCGGCCCTGAGTCCGGCCAGGAACCGCTCGAATTCGTCGCGCGATCCGAGGCGGCGGGCGGATATGTGCGGTACGGGCACGAAGCCGAGCCGCTTGACCGCGCGGGCGGCCGCCAGCCGCAGCTCCAGGTCCTCGTTGCCGAGGAAGGTGACGTTGATGCGGGTGCCCTGCGGAATGGTGTCGCGGGCCTCCTCCAGTTTCGGGACGTCCTTCCCGGTCATCTCCAGGGAGAAGTCGTCGAGCAGCGACGTTCTGGCCGCCGTGCGTACCGTGCTCACGGGATTCATCTCTCTCGCCTCGCTCGTCGTACGGCCGTCGTCAGCGGTCGCGGCGGTAGAGGGTCCGCGCGTGCTCGTCGAACGGGGAGGGCTGGACGGTGGCCCTGATCCGGGGGAAGCCCAGGTCGGCCTCGGGGTCGGTGCCGGCGCCGGGGTGCTCGCCCCAGACCACCTCGACCCGGGTGCCCGGTACGGCGTGCTCGGCGTCGACCAGGGTCTGCGCCAGCACGGTCCCGACCGGGTCGATCGACGCGCTCTGCATGGTCATACCGGCCAGGCCACCCGCGTCCGTCTCCACACGGTGGCGCGCGTAGGAGAGCACGAAGCCGGGGTCCTCGCCACCGCCGAGGACGGTACGCACGTCGTCCGGGTCGAGGACGAGGGTGACCTTGCTGCGCAGCGGCCCGTCCTTCGCCTTCAGCAGGGCGTCCCGGCCGACGAAGTCGTGGCTGAAGTGGATCAGCCTGCCGTAGCCGAGCTCGTACGGGGAGACGTAGTAGTCCTCGATGTCCCGCGAGAAGTAGCTGCCGTTGAGGGGGCGCTTGCCCTCGATGCCGAACAGCGGGAGCCAGGCACGGTACTCCGCGAGGTCGGCATCGGTGTAGATGCCGGGCACCGGCGAGGGGATCCAGCCGCTCTCCACGCTCGGCGTGGTGTACGCCAGCGCGCCGACCTGGATCAGGCCCAGCGGCTCGCCCGCCTTCAGGAACGCCTCGTGGACGTGGGCCGCGTGCTCCCACGGGCCGATGAACTCGTAGCCGGCCTGTCCTGCCATGCCGTGGCGCAAGGCCTCGAAGGGGCGGCCGTCGAGGGTGACGGGGGTGGCGTGGAAGAACTTCGTCTCCGGCAGCGGGCCGCCGAAGACCTTCTCGATCAGGTCCATCGCCAGCGGGCCCTGGACCTGGTACCGGAACAGCTTCGGGTCGCCGCCGCCCGGGCGGAAGGCGGAGGACGCGTCGGTCTCGAAGGCGACGTCGTAGCCGCCCTTCTCCGCGTGGTACCGCACCCAGTGCTGGGCCGCGGGGATACCGCTGAGCAGGTACTTGTTCTCGGCGTGCCGGGCGAGGATGCCGTCGGTGACGATGAGTCCGTCGCGGGTCACCGGCACGTACTGCTTGGCCTGGCCGATCGCGAACTTCTCGAAGTTGTTGACGCCGTGGTCGGCCAGCACCCGGGTGGCGTCCGGGCCTTCGATCCACATGTCGTACATGTGGTGCGAGAGGTTGAGGAGGGCCACGCCCTCGTGCCAGGCGGCCTGCTCCTGACGCCAGCCGGAGTACTCGCGCGCGACGACCTCGGGGGTCCACGGTTCGGCGTCCGGCTGCCACAGCAGCTCGACGGGGGATCCGGCCTTGTCGATGCCGTCCTGGAGGGAGGGGACTGCCATTGCGGCTCCTTCATTGCTTGCGGTGGTGGTTGTCTGTGGTGGTGATGTCGGTGATCTGTCCCGTGAGTACTTAATCGATCTAGTGAACCCATAGGGGCCACCAACTCAAGGACCCTGAAGGCGAGTTGCGACACTAAGACGATCTAGCGAAAGCCACGGAGCGCCTTCGCCCGTGGTCCAGGTAGGCGGACGCCACGCGCACCGCGTCGAGGCCCGCGCGGACATCGTGGACCCGAACGCAGTACGCGCCCGCCACGGCGGCCAGCCCGGACACCACGGCCGTGGCCATGTCCCGTTCCGCGGGCGGCACTTCACCGGCGCCCCCGCTCGCGAGAGCGGCACCGATGAACCTCTTTCTCGAAGCGCCGACGAGCACGGGACGCCCGAGTCGGCACAGCGACCCCAGGCCGGCCAGCAGCGCCCAGTCGTGCTCGGGACGCTTGGCGAAGCCCAGGCCGGGATCGAGGACGACGCGGTCCGGGTCGAGACCCTGCTCGGCCAACCGCCAAAGCCGCTGGGCGAGTTCGGCGGTGACCTCGGAGACGACATCGCGGTAGTCCGCGTGGCGGTCCATGTCCCGGCTCGGCGCCCGCCAGTGCATGGCGACGTACGGCACGCCCGCCGCGGCGACGGTTCGCGCCATGGCCGGGTCGGCCAGGCCACCGCTGACGTCGTTGACCAGGCACGCCCCCGCCTCGACCGCGGCCCTGGCGACGGGGGCGTGCATCGTGTCGACGCTCGGACGGACGCCGGCACGGGCGAGTTCCCGCACCACCGGCACGGTCCGGGCCAGTTCCTCGTCCAGGCCCACGGGCCGCGCTCCGGGCCGGGTGGACTCACCGCCCACGTCCACGATGTCCGCACCCTGGGCGGCGAGTTCAAGACCCCGGTCGATCGCGCGCCGGCTGTCCGCGTACAGGCCGCCGTCGGAGAAGGAGTCCGGCGTGACGTTGAGGATGCCCATGACCAGACATCGGCCCGGACCCGGCAGCCCCTTCACCTCGGCCGCTCTTCCGGACCGCCCGACCGGGGCGGTTCGTTCCATGGTTGACATCAGTGGCAACCCCCTTGGTCCCGCGTCCCGCCGCGGGAGAGGAACAGGAGAACTAAATCGATTAGGTAGCCGACAATACAGGAAAGTTGCTTAATCGTTCTAGTCCCTGAGTGTCGTCGCCTTCGGCGGCACGGGGACGACCGTCGGGCCCCTGGGTACGGGCCCCCGGGGCCCTTCGGCGTTACGGACAGGTCGAGACGGGTCGGGGCAGGTCAGCGCTTGTCGCTCGCGAAGGGCCTGCGGGAGATGGTGGCGCGGATCGTGGTCTGGGAGTGCCGTTCGACCGTCGGGTTGGCGGAGCCGCCGTCCGGTTCGCCCCACACCACGTTGACCTCGCGGCCGTAGCCGATCTCGTCCGCGTCGATCATGCAGACGGAGATCCAGCCGCGGACGTTGGACGAGTAACTGCACAGCGTGGACAGGCCGATCAGGTTGCCGTCGACGCTCTCGATGCGGTCGAAGTGCGAGGCCGAGTAGAACGCGGCGGGCATCTCGATGTACTTGAACCGCCGGTCGCCCTGCTCGTACATGCTGGCGAAGACGCGGGCGACGTCGTCACGGTGCCAGGACAGCCACACCTTCCTGCGGTGCTTGCGCCCGCGCATCCGCTCCAGGGCCTCGCGGCCGACGAAGTCGTGGTCGAACTTGAGGATGTGGCCGTAACCAAGGTCGTAGGGAGTGACGTAGTAGTCCTCCACCTTGTCCGGGGTGTAGCTGCCACCGGTGGAGAGGTTCGCCTCGAAGGAGCGCGCGCCGAGCCACTCGCGGAACGGCCGCATGCTCTCGCCCGAGTAGACCGCGGGCACGGTGGAGGCGATCCAGCCGGACTCGGTGGCCACGGAGGCGTAGGCCCGGCCGCCGACCTGGCGGATCCCGTACGGCTCGCCCGCCTCCAGGATCGTGTCGCGGATGCCGTCGAGGTCGGCGTAGGGGCCGAAGAACTCCAGGCCGGGGAAGCCGCTCATCCGGTGGTTGAGGGCGGTGGTCTCGTACTTGCCGATGTGGAAGCGGCCCATGGTGAAGAAGGGGATGCCCGGCATGGGGCCGCCGTTGACCTCCTCGAAGATGCGGGCGGCGTGCGGGCCCTGCAGCTGGAGGCGGTAGAACTCACGGCCGTTCGGGTTCTGCGCGGTGCGCTCGTCGCGGCGCAGGGTGACGTCGTAGCCGCCGGTCTCGCCGTGGAACTGGACCCAGTTGAGGGCCGGCGGCCGGCCGACGAGCCGGACCACGTGGTCGGCGAGGCAGAAGAGGATGCAGTCGCCGATCTGGTAGCCGTCGTGGTTGACCGCGATGAACTGCTTGGCCTGCATGGGGCCGAAACCCTCGAAGCTGTTCGCGCCGAGCGCGGCCAGCAGGCGGTAGCAGTCGGGGCCCTCCACCGTGAGGTCGGTCATGTGGTGGGAGAGGTCCATCAGCGCCGCGCTGTTGCGCCAGCTCTCCTGCTCGTCACGCCAGTTGGTGAACTCGGCGCGGATCGGGAAGGGGTACGCCCCCGACCGGCCGCCGCGCAGCAGTGCCAGCGGGCCGCCGGCCTCGCCTATCTGGTCCTTGAGTTGTGCCATTGCTTCCTCCATGTCGTGCGTGTGCGGCTGCGGATGCGGATAGGGATGCCGCGCCGGTGAGCGGGAGAGGGGAACGCGAAATCAGGGGAGGGATGTCGCCGGTACGGCCGGGCGAGTGCGCGCGGTGAACGTCTTCGGCTCCGCGTACCGCGCGGGCGTCGAGCGGGAGCGTCGAGCAGGAGCGGCCCCGATCGACGCTGGTACCGTACTGTACGGTACCGTTATGAGTCGTCAACAGGTAAGAGGAACAACAAGGCAAGCAGGACAGGGGGCCCCGGCGGCGGCCCCTACGATGGCGACCGTGCCGAGAACGAGATCCGCGGAGCGCCGAAACCTGATCCTGCGCGCAGCCGGCGAGCTGTTCATCGCCAGGGGCTACTCACGCGTCACGATGGAGGACGTCCTGACGGAGGTAGGCGGCTCCAAGGGGACGCTCTACCGGCACTTCGCGGACAAGGCCGAGCTGTTCCAGGCCTCGGTGGAGGCCCTGTGCGACGAGTGGTCGAAGCCGGTGCACACCTTCACTCCCCCCGGCACCGACCTCACCGAGACCCTGACGGCCCTGGGCGGACACTTCGCCGCCCTGGTCCTCACGCCTGAGGCCATCGCCCTGCACCGGCTGGTCACCTCGGAGGCGGAGCGCATGCCGGAGGTGGGCCGGGCCTTCTTCGAGCACGGCCCGTCGGCCGGCCAGGCCGTGCTGGCCAAGTACCTGCGGCAGGCGCGCGACGCCGGCGAGATCGAGCTCGCCACCGACCCCGTCCGTGCCGCGGCGCAGCTCTACCAGGCGATGCTGGGCGACGCCCAGATGCGCCTGCTGACCAACTCCCCGCACAAGCCGGACGACGCGGAGGTCCGGGAGAGCATCGCCGCCGCGGTACGCGTGTTCCTGCACGGCACGGCCACGGCGCCCGCCGCCGGCGACACGGGCACGGGCACGGGCGCAGACCCCGGCCCCGGTACCGGCCCCAGCCCCGGTACCGGCACGGCGGAAGGCGACACGGAGGACCCCGTCCCGACCATCCGGACGTGAGGGCGCCCGGGCCGTGGACGGCTCGTACGCAAGGAGACCGATCGTCACCTTAGGTTGCGCTACGCGCTCTCCCCCTCCGGCTCGAATCGGACCAGCATCCCGTCCAGTGATCGCGGTCGCCGCGCGCCGCGCCAGGACGACGGGTGGGTCGGGTCCCGCGTGTCCTCCTCCGGCCGCCCCCACCGCGTCCTGTCCAGCCCAGCACAGCACGGAGGAGCCGCCCGCCATGTGCCAGAACCACCAGCCGACACAGGACCTGGCAAGCAACCCGCCATCGGAGGAGACGCGGCAGACGTCCCGCAGAACGCTGCTGGGCGCGGTGGCCGCCTCGGCCGTCGCCGCCGCTCCGCTGCTCACCGCGGCACCCGCCGCTGCCGCATCCGCCTCCGCCGCTCCCCTGTCGCTGGTGCTGCTCGGCACCAACAGCGGACCACCGCCCCTCGCGGACCGGTACGGCATCTCGTCGGCCCTTGTCGTCAACGGCAGGACGTATGTCGTCGACTGCGGCCGCGGAGCGGTGAGCCAGTACCTGCGCGCGGGACTGTCCATGCCCTCCCTGACCGGGATCTTCCTCACCCACCTGCACGCCGACCACATCGTCGACTACTACGCCTTCCCCCTGTTGGCCGCCGGGGCGTCGGGCGCGCAGGGGTTCCGGACACCCGTTTCCGTGTACGGCCCGGGCCCCGCCGGAGTCCCGTCCACGGTGGCCGGCGCCCCCGGTCCCGTGCCGGGCACCGTCGAGATGACGAGGCTGGCCGGTCAGGCGTACGCCGCCGCTCCCACCTTCTTCATGACCGAGCACATCGGCATCGATCCGGCGACCCTGCTGGACGTCCGTGACGTCCTGCCGCCGTCCGCGGCGGGCGCCTCGGCCACGAACACCGCTCCCGTCATGCGGCCGTTCACCGTCATGGAGAACGACGACGTCAAGGTCACCGCGGTCCTCGTGCCGCACGGCGCGGTGTTCCCCGCCTATGCCTACCGCTTCGACACCGACCACGGCAGCGTCGTCTTCTCCGGCGACACCGCGCTCACCCCCAACATCGTCACGCTGGCCCAGGGAGCGGACGTACTGGTCCACGAGGCTCTCTACCCCGCCGGCCTCGCCGCTCTGGGCCTGCCGCAGTCCCTCATCGACCACATCCTGGCCACGCACACCGATGTGGCCGAACTCGGCCGGATCGCCTCCGAGTCCGGTGTCGGCGCCCTGGTCGCCACCCACCTCAGCCCGGGAAACCCGGCCACCGTGTCCGACGCGACCTGGCGACGCCTGCTCCACGACAGCGCCGACCGCGCCCGCTACGGCGGCCGTGTGGTCCTGGGGGCAGACCTGCTGCACGTCCCGATCGGCCGGGGCCGGGCACGCCGGGGTCAGGGGTCGTCCGGCGGATCAGGTCGGTTGTGACGCCGGTTCTTCCCGGCCGGGCCGCGCGGGGGCGATGGGGCTGCCCCCACGCGAGGTCGTTCGAGCAGGGCAGAACCGGCCCGCAGGCCCCTGACCACCACCCAGCGCTACCTGCACCCGGACGTACACAAGATCACGGCCGCCGGGGCGGCGCCCTCCGCGCACTTCAGCGACCGGGTTCAAAAGGTCCTCGCCTGCTCCGGCAGATCGGGGTGTTACGAGCCCGGGGACAGCCGCCCCGACGCCCGCCACAGCGGGCCCGCCAAAGCTCTGGTCACCGCCGTCAGGACCCCTTCCGGATGCCGGAAGCCGGCCGGCCGACCAGGGTGGGCGCCTGGCGGACACCTTTCTGCGGATGTACATCCAGTTTCGAGTGAAACCGTATCGATCATCCGGCACGGCACACCAGGCAGGCACCGTGGCACACTCCCCCGCGTGGTCGCGTCCGCCGCCTCCGGGATCGGCACGGCTCCATGTCGGCACAGCCGCGGCCATCGCCGTCTCGGACCCTTCTGGCCTGGTGCGCCCCCGGATCGCTGATCGCTGATCGCCGCCGACGGGGTGGGCGCATTGCCCGCCCAGCCGCCCTCGCTGCACCTGGGTGCTCGCTCAGCGTTGCCGACTGTTCCACCGCAACCACCACTGCGAGCCCGGCGCACGCAAAGCTGAACCGCACTGGACATACCGGACAGGTACTGCGCGAAGTATGCGAGTACGTCTGCCCCGAGACGACCGCAGTCCTTCCGGACACGGCGCGCAGCCAGGGCCGCAAGGCAATACCTTGATCGCTGAGACCTGCATCACGCCCCGTATTGGTGTCACACCTTGCCGGGCTGTCCGGTCAGTAGTGCGTACGAGCGATTCCGCCAGGAGGGCCAATGAACGCACGCCTCAACTACTACGGCAATCCCTTCGCGGGAAAGGTGCTCAAGCACCTCTTCTCGGCCAGCAAGGCACTGTCGGACTCGACACTGCCGGCCACCATTCAGTATCTGGTGGAGGTCCGCGCCAGCCAGATCAACGGCTGCGGCTTCTGCACCGACATGCACACCAAGGAGGCCGCCCACGCCGGGGAGACCTCGGTGCGGCTCAACCTGATCGCCGCCTGGCGGGAGGCGACGGTCTTCGACGAGGCCGAGCGCGCCGCGCTGGAGCTGGCCGAACAGGGCACCCGCGTCGCGGACGCGGCCGGTGGTGTCACCGATGAGGCCTGGGCGAACGCCGCCAAGCACTTCGACGAGGACCAACTCGCCGCGCTGACGACCCTCATCGGCATCATCAACGCCTACAACCGCATCAACATCATCACTCAGCAGCCGGCCGGCGGCTACAAGGTCGGCATGTTCGGCTGAGTCGGGGCCGAGCCTTCGGCGCGGGGAGGGAACGGCTTTCAGACGCCGGCCGATCGGGTTCCATCCGGTGGTCTACCGAGCCGGCTTCCTCCCCGGGGCCCGGACGGCGTGGACGCGTGTCGACAAGCATCAAAGGGACGTCGGCCAGGCATTCGACATGACGACGTTCGGCCGCGCTTGCTGCAGGACACCAGGCGACGCTCTCGCCGGTGCAGCCGGCCTAAGGGTGGCCACCGCCGACTCGTTGCGCGCAAAGCAGGCACCTCACGGCGTTCTCACGGCGTGTCACAGGTGTGAGCCGCGCTTTGTCTTCGTTGTAGAGCAAGTTGTCGTGAGCCCGGAACCGCCGACGCCGGTTCGCCCGTTCCGGGCTCGATCCACGGAGGTTTGACACAATGCACGAAATGCACGGTATGCACTCAGAGGACGGCTTCGGACCCAAGATGCTTGCGGACGTCAAGCCGCCGTTCATCCCCGAGGGCGCTTCGGGGATGACCGTGCTCGTCGAGTGGGCTCCCGGTGACCCCGGGACTCCCCCGCACCGCCACTCGGGGCCGTGTTTCGGCTATGTCCTCGAAGGAGCGGTCCGGTGGGAACTCGAGGGCGAGCCGGAGCACGTGATCAAGGCAGGTGAGACGTTCTGGGAGCCGGGCGGTGAGGTGATCCACTACCAGAACGGCAACGCCTCGTCGGACGCGCCCGCCAAGTACATCGTGTTCATGATGTGCGCCCCGGGTCAGCCGATGCTCACCCTGGTCGACGACGAGGAACTGGAGAAGCGGGCCCACCTGCGCGCCCCGCGCCCCACCGGCTGACCTCCCGTCGGCACACCGCGGCAGGCTGCCGCGTCACGGGAACCCCGATGGCACAGCCCAGCCGGCCGTCTCCCGCAGTACCGCCATGGCTCCGGCCATGGCGGTACTGCCATGAAACCGCGGCCCCCGGCCGACGAGACCACGGCGGACGTGACGCGCTGTGCAGCGCGCGACCGGCCCCGGGTACGGCGGAGGATTCCCCGCCGATCCTGTCGAGTCCTGCCGGCAGGAGCGGGTGTGAACGGCTTGCGGCCGCCGCGCGCCGCCAAGCTCGGCCACGGATGCGGACAGGGCCGGCTCGCGTCCCCGGCGATGACGGCTCGCCAGGCTTTCGGTCCACCGTCGGCCTACCATCTCGGTCTCGCAGGCGACCGCGCCTCGGCAGCCCCTCGGTCGGTGCACCGGGTAAGGGCGACGGGTAAGGGCGAGGCGGGCCTTCCTGTCGGTGACGATCCCGTTCGGCAGCATGTCGGCGGCAACCTCCGCCCGGCCCGGCCTTGAGCCTGCGCACGCACGCGTGAGCGTCACTCGTCACTGTGCACCTGCGCGTCGAGAAGCAGCGCGCCAGTCCCCACCGAGACGGACGGCGGCAGCGCCTGCGCAGAACGAGGCGGCCGTTCGACGCGTTCTGCGCGATCGCCGCAGAAGCGCTCAGTACCCCGGCACTCGGCGGCGGGACCGCTCAGCGCTCATCGGCCGGCCCCGGCCACAACGCCCGCACCGCGTCAGGGACCTCGGCCACAACAGCCCGATCGAGCAGAGCCACTTGGAGGATGTAACCGGGGAGGACGGAGAGCATCGTCGACGCGATCCCCTCGGCCGTCGCGTTCGCAGGCAGGCAGCCGCTTTCCTGGTGGTCACGGACCAAGGCGATCAGATTGGTGCGTATGCGGCCCATGAGTTGGTCGAGCTTGCGCGCCAGAGAGGGGTTGCGCATGGCCTCTCCCCAGACCAGCACCGCGAGGCCGGCCACGTCTTCCTCGACGGACTTGACGCGAATCACGTCGAGCAGGTCCGCCAGGAACGCCCCCATGGACTGACCCTGCCGGTCCGTGGCGACGGCGAGCGTGATGTCGAGGACATCACGCATGTTCTCCTCGGCGATCGCGAGGATCATCTCGTCCTTGCTGGTGAAGTGCCGATACACCGCGCCCGCGGACAGTCCCGACTCCGCGAACAGGTCCTGCATGGACGTGGAATGGAACCCGTCACGAAGGAAGCAACGACGCGCGGCGTCCAGGATCTGCTCGCGACGGGCGTCCATGTACTGCTGGGTGACCTTGGGCATGAGGCCAGCCTAACAACAAAAACGAACATTCGTGTTGACGTCCGCCAAGCCGCAGGGCCAGACTGAGAGCTTAAGAAAAACGACCATTCTTTTTTGCGAGGCCGGGCTGTGAGAAACCCCTTGTCAGGACACCGGGCATGGCGGGAAGTGGCCATTGCGGCCCTTGGGCTGCCCATAGCGATCACTCTGGCGGTGATGGCGTTCGCCTGGCCGGCGGGGCGGATCTCACCGCGCGACGTCCCGGTCGGGATCGTGGGCACGGGGCCCGCCAGCCAGCACGCGGTGGAGGGGCTGACCCGCGAGAAGCCCGGCGCGTTCGACTTCCGCCTCTACCCCGACCAGCAGGCCGCGCGGGCGGCGATCAAGAACCGGGACGTCTACGGCGCCTTCGCCATCTCCGGCCACCAAATCACCGTTCTGAAGGCCACCGCGGCCAGCCCCTCCGTGGCCCAGTTGCTGACCGATGTCGGACAGCAGGTGGCCCAGAGGGCCACCCAGGAGCTGGCCGCCCGGCAGAAAGCCGCCGCACAGAAGGCTGAGGCTGCCGCGCAGAAGGCCGAGGCCGCCGCGCAGAAGGCCGGCGATGCGAAGTCCAGGAAGAAGGTCCACGAACAGGCGGCCGGCCAGCAGGACGCCGCCCGGTCGAAGGCCGCCGGGCAGGAAGCCGCCGCCGATTCTGGCTCCTCGGTGCAGGTCCTGGTGAAGGCCGTCGACGTGGTGCCCGTCGCCACAGAGGACCCGCGGGGCGTGGTGTTCAGCTCGTCGGTCTTCCCGCTCACGATCTGCGGCATCCTGATCGGGGCGTTCGTCACGATGGCTCGCGGCCTGGCACGCCCGCGGCACCGAGTGATGACGCTTCTCGTCGCCTGCGGCGTCGCCGCCCTCGGTGTCTATCTGGTGGCTCAGGGATTCCTCGGGGCACTGCCCCACAACCACGTGGCCACGTGGGCGATCCTGTCGCTCGTCCTGCTCTCCATCAGCGCCACCGCTGCCGGCGTGGTCCGGCTCCTCGGGCCGGCGGGCCTCGGACTCAGCGCCGCGCTCATGGTCTTCGTCGGAAACGCCTTCTCGGGCGCCACCTCCGCTCCGGAGATGCTTCCCAAGGGCGTGGACCATGTCGGCCAGTGGCTGCCCCCGGGCGCCGGAGCCAGTCTGCTTCGCGACACCACGTACTTCGACGGAAACGCCGACGCCGGGCATCTGGCCGTGCTCGCCCTGTGGAGCGTCTGCGGGCTCGCAGCGGTCATGTACGGCCACTGGGTCATCAGGGATGGTCGCGGCGCGCAGACCGATGCGCCGCCCTCCGGAGAGTTGCTGCCGGCCCTGACGGGGTCCGGCACCGGTTTGCCGGTTCGGCGTCACGCACACGCGCACGCACACGCCCGTCGCCATGACGGCGACGGCTGATACCGAGTGCTTCCTGAGCGCGATCAGGCCCTGGCCGGGCGGCGGCGTGTCCGGCCGGGGCAGGTCGCGGTCCTGGCCGTCAACGCGCGCCTGCGACACACCGAGGGTGCGGCCCGGCAGACCCAAGGGCCGACTCCCCACACCAATAGGACCATCGAGCAGTACGCAAGGTACCGAGCTACCTCGGCTCACGCCGTACCGGAACGGATACCCACCATGCCTGCCCCACAACAGCCCAGGCCGCTCGGCCGGACCGCTCATCCGCAGTCGGCCGATGCCTCTCCAGCCATCACTGGGGCCTTCACCCTGCTCAGCAGACGCTGGAACGGCCCGATCCTCATGGCACTGGCCAAAGGCCCGGCCGGCTTCGCACAGATCCGGGAGCGCGTCCCCGGCATCAGCAACCGCATGCTCACCCAGCGACTCCAGGAACTGACCGCGATCGATCTGGTCGCCCAGGACGTCCGGCCAGGGCAGTCCCCACGAACCCGTTACACGCTCTCTCCGCACGGCAAAGCCTTCCTCATCCCCCTCGCCGTTCTGTTCCTGTGGGCGGAAGACCACCTTCCAGCGAGCGGCTCACCATCGGATCAACCGGCTGCGCCAGGTCACTGACCGCTTTTTCCCGGTCAGTTGTCGACTGCCGGGTTCACAGGCGCACCACGACTCCCGAACGCCACCGTGCGGCCGGCTTAGGACTCCGTCATGACGTTCCCGCGTCGCCGCCACCGCCACGTCTCCCTTCGCCGGGTGAGCGGGAGCCGAGCTCGCGACGATCGGAGCGCCGCACCGGGCGCCCCCGTCGTCGGCTGTGCGGACGCGTCCCGACATCAGCGCCGTTTCTGCCGTTTTACACATATCTTTACATTCTGGAATCCTCCAACCGCCGAAAGGGGGAAGGCGCGTGGAGCGGATGAGGGAGACTGGTGATCTTGGACGTCTACGAGGCAGTCACGAGCCGACGAGCCGTACGCGGATTCATCGACCGGCCCGTCCCGAGGGAGGTCCTGGAGCGGGTACTCTCCGGTGCGGCCTGGGCGCCGTCCGGGTCGAACCTCCAGCCCTGGCGCGTGTACGTGCTGACCGGCCGAGCGCTGGGCAAACTCAAGGAGCTCGCGGGCGGGCGCGTGACCGCGAGCGATCCCTGGGACGAGCGGGAGTACGAGATGTACCCGCAGACACTGAAGTCCCCGTACCGCGAGCGCCGGTCCGCCTTCGGCGCGGAGCGCTACAGCTCACTCGGCATCGCGCACGAGGACTGGGAGGCCCGGCAGAGAGCCGCCTCCGCCAACTGGCAGTGCTTCGGCGCACCCGCCGCCCTGTTCTGCTACATCGACCGGGACCTGGGCCGGCCCCAGTGGTCCGACGTGGGCATGTATCTGCAGACCGTGATGCTGCTGCTCCGCGCCGAAGGCCTGCACAGCTGCCCGCAGATGGCGTGGTCCGTCTACCGAAAGTCCGTCGCGGAGGTCCTGTCGCCGCCGGACGACCTCATCCTCTTCTGCGGCATGTCGATCGGATTCGAGGACACCGCAGTACCGTACGCCCGTACGGGCCGAGCTTCGCTCGACGAGACGGTCACGTTCGTCGACGACTAGCCGGCGGTACTCCTGAGGACGTCCTGCCGACGTCCTGCCGACGTCCGTGAAGCGTTGCTCGCAGCTGCTCGCCCCCGCCGAGCCCCAGCCCGGGATGGTCTACCGACCCTGAGCCGGCTCGACCGCTCACCCGCGGTGCAGTCCGGATTCCGGCCGCCGTGCTCGACAACGCCACAGTGACCTTGTTCGAATCCAAGAGCGACATCTTCGCCAACATCGAACAAAAGTGCCAATGAGCGGCTCGCTCAACCTCGAAGCCGGCCCCCACGCGAAAAGGGCCCCCGCAGGCTTTCGCCCGCGAAGACCCTTCGCTGCGTCGGGACGACAGGATTTGAACCTGCGACCCCTTGACCCCCAGTCAAGTGCGCTACCAAGCTGCGCCACGTCCCGCTGCGGAGTCACGCGGTGGTTTCCGCGTGATCACGCAGGTCAACACTACCGCACGCGTACGGGTGCTGCGGCCGACCGCTCCGTGACCGGGTCCACTGCGCGGGTCGCGCGGCGGACCGGGACGAGCAGGGCGGCCCCGGCGGCGGTCAGGCAGAACAGTGCGAGCAGGGCCCAGGCGTGGGTGTAGCCGGAGGCGTACGGCAGTCCGGAGGGCTGGAGCCGGCCGGTGACCAGGACGCTGGTGAGCGCGGCGCCGATGGAGCCGCCGATCGTGCGGATGTTGGCGTTCATACCGGTCGCGGCGCCGGTCTGCTCGGGCGGGACGCTGCCGACGATGAGGTTGGCCATCGAGGCGAAGGCCAGGCCGATGCCGAGGCCGAACAGTCCCGCGACGACGCCGATCTGCCACTGCTCGTCGTGCCAGAGGGTGAGGAAGCCGCAGGCCAGCGCGCCGAGCGCGGCTCCCGCGGTGAGCTGCGCCTTGGCGCCGACGCGGGGTTCCAGGCGGCCGCCGATGACGCCCGAGAGGAACATGGCGATGAGCATCGGCAGCATGAGCAGGCCGGACTCTGTGACGGTCGCGCCGAAGCCGTAGCCGGCCGAGGCGGGGGTCTGGACGAAGCCGGGCAGGAAGGACCAGATCGCGTACATGCCGGCGCCGAAGAGGAGGGCGGCCGTGTTGGTGGTCCAGACGGCGGGCAGCCGCATCACGCGCAGGTCGATGAGCGGGGTGGCGGAGCGGGACTCGGTGAGCAGCCAGACGGCGAACAGGACGACGGCCGTACCGAACAGGCCGAGCACCTTGGCCGAGCCCCAGCCCCACTGCCCGGCCTGGCTCAGCGGCAGCAGCAGCGCCACCAGCCAGGCGGAGAGCAGCCCGGCGCCGAGCCAGCTGACGCTGCCCTCGGCCCGCTTGGGGGACTCGGGAACGTAGCGGGCGGCGATCAGGACGGTCGCGGCGACCACGCCGACCGGGATCCAGAACAGCCAGCGGTAGTCGAGCGCCGAGACGATCGGTCCCGCGGCCACGATGCCGACGCCGCCGCCGGCCGCGATCACCGCGGACAGGTTGCTGATGCTGCCGCTGACCTCGGCCGGGGTGAACTCGTCGCGGATGATGCCGAAGGAGAGCGGGAACAGGGCGCCGCCGATGCCCTGGACGACCCGGGCGATGATCAGGACGCCGATGTTGGGCGCGAGCGCGGCGATCAGGCAGCCGGCCAGGACGGCCAGCAGCACGGCGACGAGGGTGCGCTTCTTGCCGACCAGGTCGCCGACCCGGCCGAGTATCGGGGTGAAGACCGAGGCGGACAGCAGATAGGCCGTCATCACCCAGGTCGCGGTGGACTGGGAGGTGTGCAGGGCGTGCTGGACGGTCGGCAGGGCCGGTGCGACCAGCGACTGAAGCATGGAGAACACGCCGGCACCGGTCGCGAGGACCGCGAAGGTGAGGCGGGTGGACTTCCGGGGCATGAAGGGCCTCTCCGAAATCGGAACGGAGGGAAAGGGAAAGGGTGAGGCTGAGGGAGACGTCCGTGAGCGTGCGGGAAGGGGACACCTGGCCGCGTCCGACCATGGCGATACCGCTCCGCACTGCTAAAGTGGAGGTACCCCTCCACTCTACTGGAGGCGACCCTCCGCTTCAACCGAAGTCGAGGAAACCCTCCGGTTCATCCTTGTCACACGGGAGGCAACAGTGATGGACAGCCCGTTCCCCGTCAGTGAGATCGTCGCGTCCCGGAGACCGCACCGTAAGGACGCGGCCCGCAACTACGACGCGCTGGTGACGGCCGCCCGCGAGGCGTTCGCCGAGCGGGGCGCCGACGTCTCCCTGGAGGACGTCGCCCGCCGCGCGGGGGTCGGGATCGGCACCCTCTACCGGAACTTCCCCACCCGCCGCGACCTCTTCGAGAGCGTCTACGCGGACGAGGTCAACGCGCTGTGCCGGGCCGCCGTGGAGCTGGCCGAGCTGGAGCCGTGGGAGGCGCTGACGTCGTGGCTGGACCGCTTCACCGGCTACATGGTCACCAAGCGGGCGGTGCGCGAGGCCCTGAACGACGAGTCGGAGATCTTCCAGGCCTGCCGTGACTCGATGTACGCGGCCGGCGGCCCGCTGATGGAGCGGGCCCAGAAGGCGGGCGTGGTCCGCACCGACATGGAGATCGGCGACCTGCTCCGCATGGTCTCCGGCATCACGGCGACGGCCTTCGAGGACGACGCCCAGCGTGACCGCGTCCTCGGCATCGCCCTGGACGGGGTGCGCACCGGCCGTTAGCGGGCGCCGGTCCCCCGCCGGAGCCCCTCGTCGGAACGCCCTGCCGGAGTCCCCCGTCGGAGTCCCGCGGCTCAGAGCCGTACGACGATGAGCGCGATGTCGTCCCGGCCGCCGCTGGCGACGCCCAGCCGGGCCAGCACGGTGTCGGCGAGCTCCTCGGTGCCCAGGTGGATGAACTCGCCGAGGACGTCGGCCAGTTGGCCCAGACCGACATCGATGTCCTGGTCCCGCCGCTCGATGAGCCCGTCGGTGTACAGGACGAGGGTGTCGCCGGGCTTGTACGGCAGGCTCGCCTGTGGGCGCGGGACGTGCTGCGGACGGGCGCCGAGCGGCGGGTCGGTCGCCTGGTCCAGCAGTTCGCAGCTGCCGTCGGGGTGGATGAGCATCGGCGGCGGATGGCCCGCACTGCTGTAGGTGATCAGACGGCTGCGCATGTCGACGACCGCCTTGACCGCGGTGGTGCCCAGCGCCCCCTCGACGGACCTGGCGTACAGACCGAGTACCTCCAACGCCTGGGCGGGGCGCTCCAGGGCCCGGATCGCGGCGGACAGCGCGCTGCGGAGCATGCCCATGACGGCCGCCGCCTCCAGGCCGTGCCCGATGACGTCGCCGACCGCGACGGCGAGCCGGTCGGGTGCGATGTCCACGACGTCGTACCAGTCGCCGCAGACGTTGAGGGAGCCGGTCGCGGGCAGGTAGCGCACCGCGATGTCGCGGTGGTGGGCCAGGTCGGGGACGTGGAGCATGGCTTCCTGGAGGATGACGGCGACCTCGCGTTCGCGGGTGTGGGCCTGCCGCAGTTCCTCGTTCAGCCGTTGCAGCTCCCGCGCCCGTGCGTACAGCTCCGCCTCCAGGGCCTGGGTCTCCTGCGGGCGCTCCGCCGCGCGGACGCCCTCGGGGTGGGTGGCCCGGTACTCCTTGACGAACGCGGTGACGTCCTCCACCCGGTGGATGATGTAGTCCACCTGCCCGGCCGCGCCGAGCACGGGGGTGTTCACCGGGGACCACCAGCGCTCTTCGAAGACCCCCGGCCGGCCCATCACGGGGATGTCGTACTTCTGCAGCGCCATCGTGTCGGACCGGCCGGTGGCGAGGACCCGGTGCAGGGAGGCATCGAGGTTCTTCACCCCGTCGGCGTCCGGGTCGGCGGGGTTGTCCGGGAACGCGACGAAGATGTGCCGCCCGAGGAGGTCCTCCCGGGTGCGTCCGGTGGCCGCCAGATAGGCCCGGTTCACATCGACGATGACCAGGTCCGGACCGAGTACCAGGTACGGGCTCGGTGTCGCGGCGAACAGCGCCGTGTGATCAACCCGCGATGCCACCGCTGACGCTCCTTCCCGCCTCAACGGCTTCCTCCTCAATCTACGGTCGGTCCTGCGGCTCTGCCCGGCGTGCGGCGTCACGGAGCGCGGTCGCCGCAGTCCTCGGAGCACGGTCGCCGCAGTCCTCGCGGACCCCGCGCCCCGGCGACCCCGCGACCCGGCGACCCCGCGACCCGGCGATCCGGCGATCCGGCGCGGGCCGTGCCAGGCTGGGAATCCGGCCGGCAGGCCCGCGAGGCGCCGGCGGACCGCGAGGCGATGACGGCCACCGGGGCCGTGAGTCGACGCTGGGAACGGGTGGGTACGGATGAGCGCGAGCCCTGCGGACGGCCGGGATCCCGGTCCGCCCGGCGCCGGGAACGGCCCCGCCGTCTCCCGCCGGGAGTTCGACGCGCTCTTCGAGGCGGTCCGCGCCTGGGGCCGCTGGACCCCGGCCGACCGGGGCGCCTGGAACCGGGCGACCCCGGAGCGGGTACGACGGGCCACGGGCGCCGTGCGGTCCGGTCGGGTCGTGCCGCTGGGCCTGCCCTGGAACACCGTGCCCGGCCCCGACAACCCCCGGCCCGCCCTGCACCACATGACCGATCTCGGTGACGTGGAGCGCCCGGAGCCCGCCACCCACAAGGACTTCATCGCCGCCGACTACCACGGCAAGGCCGTCACCCACCTCGACGCCCTGTGCCATGTCTCCTACCGGGGGCAGCTGTACGACGGCCGGACGGCGAAGGACGTCGTCGGCGCCGCGGGGGCCCGCTTCGGAGCGGTGTCGGCGCTCGGCCCCCTCGTCACCCGGGGTGTGCTCCTCGACCTCCCCGCCGTCCTGGGGATCCGCTGGCTGGAGCCGGGGCTGGCGGTGCACGCGGAGGACGTACTCGCCGCGGAAGAGGCACTCGGCGTGCGGATCGGCGACGGCGACGCGGTACTCCTGCGCTCCGGGCAGCCCCGCCGCCGCGCGGACCTCGGTGCCTGGGACCCGGGCACGGCCTCCGCGGGCCTCCACGTGGACGCCGTACCGCTGCTGGCCGAGCGTGGCATCGCGCTGCTCGGCGGTGACGGCGACAGTGACGTACGGCCCTCCCCCGTGGACGGTGTGCACTCGCCCGTCCACGCCCTGGTCGTGGCCGCGATGGGGGTGCCGCTGCTGGACAACCTCGATCTGGAGGCCCTGTCGGACGCGGCGGCCCGGGCGGGGCGGCACGAGTTCCTGCTCGTCGTGGCGCCGCTGAACATCCCGGGCGGCACGGGCTCGCCGGTCAACCCGGTCGCCGTGCTGTGACCCCGGATACCCGGTGCTCAATGTTACGAATTTGGCATATGTATCACTATTTCGGGGGAAATGACTTAGAAGAAACGAACTCTGCAGGCGCGAGTGAGGCGAAGCGTGGTTCGGGGCGGTGGGAAAGCGATACCGACGGGGCATGCGCCGGACGGCAAAGGGCCCGCCCGCTCGCGTGAGCGCTTCCTGCAGGGCGAGGCGGTCGCAGCCGGCGTGCGCGCGCCCATCTCGAACTCGTGGCAGCGCTGCCGGGCCCTGGGCCTCTCCCCCGACCAGCCCGGACTTCCCTTCCGGGACGACTTCGAGCGGGACGCCCGGATCGTCCGCGCGGCCGTGCCGGTGCTCGACCGGCTGCAGTCCTGGTTCGCCGGCAGCAGGATGAACATCTCCGTGGCCGATGCGAACGGGACCGTCCTGCTGCGCCGTTTCGGGGAGACGTCGCTGGCCGGCAGCCTCCCGGCGTTCCAGCGCGTCCCCGGGTTCGTGTTCGCCGAGCGGTACGCCGGCACCAACGGGATCGGGCTCGCCCTGGCGGAGCGGCAACTCGTCCAGGTGTACGGCGCCGAGCACTTCGCCGAGCGCGCGCAGGGCAACGCCTGCCGGGCACTGCCCGTCCGTGACCCGATCAGCGGCCGTATCGAGGGCGTCCTGTGCCTCGGCTACCCGCGCAGCGCCGAGGACCCGGCGCTGGCCACCGTGATACGCCGGGCGGCCCACGCCATCGAGAAGCGGCTGCTCGGACAGAGCTCCGAACGCGAGCGCGCCCTGCTCCGCGCCTACCTGGACACCGGCGCCGAGACCGCCGCCGAGCCCCACCAAAGCGTCGGGGTCGGCGAACTGACCCTCGGGATGCGCCCCTGCGACCGGGCGATCCTGATGGAGAAGGCCGCGGAGCTGATCTCCTGCGCACAGCGGGCCGCGGTCCGCGTGCCCCTCTCCGACGGCCGGCGGGTCACGCTGGTGAGCCGCCCGATGACGACCGCCACCGGGGTGGAGGGCTTCGTCACCGAGGCCATCCTGTCCGGCCCCGCCCGGCACGAGCCCCTCCTCGTCCCACAGCCTGCCGAGCCGCCGCCGCGCCGCACCCTCCTGCTCGCCGAGTCCACCCGCGACACCACCGTGCCCGCCGACACCACCGTGCCCGCCGAACCCGCCGCGGCCGTCGAACCCGTCGCCCCCGAGGTCGGTGCGGCGTCCCCCCTCCCCGTGGTCCCCGCCGTCCCGCCGGCCGCGGCCTTCCCCCTCGTCGCGGTGCCCGGCCCGCTGCCCGGCACCGCGGCGAGGGGCCTCGTACCCCTGCGAGCCGACGCGCGCGGCGCCGACGCGTCGGCGGGCGGTCCGGGGGGTGTGCCGGGCGGGGGCGACCGCACGGGAGGCGGACCCGGCGGCACGACCGGCGGCACGACCGGCAGCCGCGGTTCGCCGCCCCCGGCCAGGGGGCTGGTGCTGGTGGGAGAGCCGCACGTGGGGCGGTACGCCCTCGCGGCCCGTCGCCGTCTGGAGCTGCTGACCGACGCCAGCACCCGCATCGGGACCACCCTGGACGTGCGCCGCACCGCCGAGGAACTCGCCGAGACGGCGGTGCCACGGCTCGCCGACCACGTCACGATCGACCTGCCCGAGGCCGTACTGCGGGGCGAGGAGGCCGCCGATCCCTTCTCCGACCTGTACCGCACGGTGGTCCACGGCATCGACGACGACTGTCCGTTCCACCCGGTCGGCAAACGTATCGACTACAACCCGGCCACCCCGCACCTGCGCTGCCTGACCAGCGGGCAGGCGGTGCTGGAACCGGACCTGCGGACCGCCGTGGGCTGGCGCGCCCACGACCCGGAGCGCACCGAGGTGATGCTGACCCACGTCCACTCGCTCATCGCCGTCCCCCTCGTGGCCCGCGGCGTCACCCTCGGCGTTGCCGCGTTCTACCGTGGGCAGCATCCCGCGCCCTTCGACGACGACGACCGTTCGCTCGTCCAGGAACTCGCCGGCCGCGCGGCCCTGTCCATCGACAACGCCCGGCGCTACACACGGGAGCGCAGCATGGTCCTGGCGCTGCAGCGCAGCCTGCTCCCGCAGGGGCTGCCGGACCAGGACGCCGTCGACGTGGCGCATCGCTACCTGCCCGCGGAGTCCGACGTGGCCGGGGACTGGTACGACGTCATCCCGCTCTCCGGCACCCGGGTCGGCCTGCTGGTCGGTGACGTCGTGGGCCACGGCATGCTCTCGGCCGCCACCATGGGACGGCTGTGCACCGCCGCACGCAGCTACGCCGAACTCGACTTCTCCCCGGACGAGGTCCTCACCCACCTCGACAACCTGGTGGGACGCCTCGACCGGGAGGCCCCCGCCTCGAGCGAGGCGGGCATCTTCGGCGCGACCTGCCTGTACGCCGTCTACGACCCGACCACGCAGCAGTGCACCATGGCCCGCGCCGGGCATCCGCCGCCCGCGGTCGTCCACCCCGACGGCGCGGTCTCCTTCCCCGACCTGCCCGCCGGTCCCCCGCTGGGCCTCGGCGGCCTGCCCTTCGAGGCCGTCGACATCGACCTCCCCGAGGACAGCCGGCTGGTCCTCTACACCGACGGGCTCATCGAGAGCCGCAACCGTGACGCCGACCTGGTTCTCGACCGGTTGCGGACCGCCCTCTCCCACCCGGGCCGCACGCCCGACGAGATCTGCGAGACGGTCCTGGACACCGTGGCGCCGGTGCACCCCCGTGACGACATCGCCCTGCTCGTCGCCCGTACCCACGCCCTGGCCCCGGATCGGATCGCCGCCTGGGACCTGCCCGCCGACCCCTCCCTCGTCAGCGAGGTCCGCTCGTCGGCGCTGCGCCGGCTGGCCGACTGGGGGCTGGAGGAGGCCGGGTTCGCCGCGGAGCTGGTGCTGAGCGAGCTGGTCACCAACGCCATCCGCCACGGCTCCGGTCCCGTCCGGGTCCGACTGCTGAACGGCCGCACCCTGATCTGCGAGGTCTCCGACTGCAGCAACACCGCCCCGCACCTGCGCCGGGCGGCCACCACCGACGAGGGCGGCCGCGGCCTGTTCCTGGTGGCCCAGCTGGCGCGGAGCTGGGGCACCCGCTACATCCGGCAGGGCAAGGTCATCTGGGCCGAGTGCGGGCCCGACGCCGCCTGAGACCGGGGACGCGGCTGACCCGTTGGTGTCATCGCGGGCGTCCAATCCGTGATGACGCGGGCGTTGAACACGTAATGAGATGACTTGTCGCACTAATATCGCGGCGAGAGTCGGGAAGAAACCGCCAGGCCGACCCCCGGAGATGTCCGTGCACGACCCTCCCGACACCCCCGAGCAGGTGGGCACGGCCTCCGGAGCCCTGGGAGCCGACCCCCTGGTACGGATCCGTGGGCTCGCCAAGCGGTTCGGCGGGACCCGCGCGCTGGACGGGGTCGACCTCGACGTCCGGGCGGGCAGCGTCCTCGCCCTCCTCGGCCCCAACGGTGCCGGGAAGTCGACGCTCATCAAGGTGCTCGCGGGGGTCCACCACGCCGACGCGGGCTCGGTCACGGTGGCCGGGCACCCGCTCGGCAGCCACGCCGCCGCCCGCAGCATGTCCTTCATCCACCAGGACCTCGGGCTCGTGGAGTGGATGACCGTCGCCGAGAACATCGCCCTGACCGCCGGTTATCCGCGCCGTGCCGGACTGATCTCCTGGCGGCGGACCCGGGAGCGCTGCGCCGAGGCCCTGGAGACGGTCGCCGCGCACCTCGATCCCGAGACGCCGGTCGCCCGGCTCGCCCCCGCCGAGCGTTCGCTGGTCGCCGTCGGCCGGGCCCTCGCGGCCCGCGCGCGGCTCCTCGTGCTCGACGAGCCGACCGCCCGGCTGCCCGCCGCGGACTGCGCCCGGCTCTTCCGGGTGCTGCACAGCCTGCGCGACCGGGGCCACGGCATCCTCTATGTCACCCACCGCATGGACGAGGTGTACCAGGTGGCCGACACCTTCGCCGTGCTGCGCGACGGCAGGCTGGTCAGCCAGGGCCCGCTGGCGGGCCACAGCCCCGTCCGGCTGGTCCACGACATCGTCGGCGAGGAACCACCGGGCCGCCCGCTCCCCGTGACCGCCCCCGTGGGCGGCCCGGCCGTCCTGGGCCTCGACGGCGTGCGGACCGCCGGGACGGCGCCGGTCACCCTGGAGCTGAGGGCCGGGGAGGCGCTCGGCCTGGTCGGTCTCTCGGGCGCCGGGCACGTGGAGCTGGGCCGCGCGCTGGCCGGCGCCCGGCCCTTCCTCGGCGGCCGGGCCCTCCTGGCAGGCCGGCCCTACCGGCCCCGTACGGTCACCGACGCCGTCGCCGCCGGGGTCGGCCTCGTACCCGGGGACAGACAGCGGGAGGGCTGTGCCATGGGGCTGACCGTGCGCGAGAACCTGCTGGCCAATCCCCGGGCGGGCGGTCCGCGGGCGCCGCGCTGGATCGGCCCGCGCCGCGAGCGGGCCCGGGCCGCGGAGCTGATCGAACGGTTCGCGGTGCGTCCCCGCGACGGCGAGGCCCCCCTCGCCGCCCTGTCCGGCGGCAACCAGCAGAAGGTCCTGATCGGCCGGTGGCTCAGGGCGGACCTGCGCCTGCTGATCCTGGAGGAGCCGACCGCGAGTGTGGACGTCGGCGCCAGGGCCGCGGTCCACCGTCTGCTCGACGAGGCGCTGGCCGGCGGTCTCGCGGTGCTGCTCGTCTCGACCGACTTCGAGGAGGTGGCGGGCGTGTGCCGGCGCGCCCTGGTGTTCGTCCGCGGCCGGGTGGCGGCCGAGCTGAGCGGTGCGGACCTCACGGTCACGGCGCTCGCCCGGGCGGCGTCGGCCCTGCCGGCCCCCGGAACGACCACGGAATCATGACGGCAGCGCCCTCGCCCGCCCCGCCCCGTTCCCGGCCGCCGCGGCGGCGTCCGGCGGCCGGGCACCTCGCGGGCGCCTACGGCCTGCTGGGCCTCACCGCCCTGCTCGTCCTGGTCTTCTCCCTCGCGCTGCCGCGCACGTTCCCCACCCGGGACACCGTCGACGCGATCCTGTCCAACCAGTCGATCCCGGCCGTCCTGGCGCTCGCCGCCATGGTCCCCGTCGTGACCGGCTCCTTCGATCTCTCCCTCGGCTACGGTCTCGGCCTCGCCCACGTCATGGTGCTGCAGCTCGTCGTCCACGCCGGATGGCCCTGGCCCTGGGCCTGCCTCGTGGTGATCGCAGGCGGCGGGGTGGTGGGCGTCCTCAACGGCGTGGTCGTCGAGTTCGGCCGGATCGACTCCTTCATCGCCACCCTCGGCACCGGCAGCATGCTGTACGCCGTGACCGGCTGGGTCACCGGCGGCGGCAGGATCGTCCCGGGCCCGCAGGGCCTGCCGGCCGCCTTCACCGACCTCTACGACGCCACGCTCCTCGGCCTGCCGCTGCCCGCGTTCTACGTCCTCGCGCTCGCCGTCGTCCTCTGGGTGGTGCTGGAGCGGCTGCCGCTCGGCCGGTTCCTCTACGTCATCGGGGCCAATCCGCGCGCCGCCGAACTGGTCGGCATCCCGATCCGCAGGTACACCGTCTACGCGTTCGCCGCGTCGGGGCTGATCGTCGGCTTCGCCGGGGTGCTGCTGGCGGCCCAGCAGCAGATCGGCAACCCCAGCGTCGGCCTCGACTATCTGCTGCCCGCGTTCGTCGGGGCCCTCCTCGGCTCCACCGCGATCAGACCGGGCCGTCCCAACGCCCTGGGCACGCTCGTCGCCGTCGCCGTGCTCGCCGTCGGCCTCACCGGCATCGGACAGCTCGGCGCCGCGTTCTGGACGGTCCCCCTGTTCTACGGCGGCACGCTGCTGCTCGCCGTCGGTCTGGCCGGCTACTCCGCCCGTCGGCTGCGCACCGGGGCCGACGCGGCCCGCGACGCACCGCCCGCCGTGCCGCGGCCGCCGACGGGGTCCGGCGGCGGAACCGCGGACACCGCGCCATGACCCACGCCGGCGGCTCCGTCCCCCGCACCGGCCCCCGCCACGCCCTGCCGTCCGTGCCTGCGCGAGGGGCTTCCGTGCGCCGCGCCCGCGAGGTCCCCACCTCCCGGACCGGCCGGGCCAGGTCCCTCTGCCTCGCGTTGCTGGCGGCGGGCGTCACGGCCCTGACCGGCTGTCAGCACGGCTCGTCGGACAACCCCGCGCCCGTCGCCACCGGCCCGGGCGGCTGCCCCGTCGTCCAGGCCGGGGCCCGGGCCGCCGTCGCACGGGCGGAGCGGTCCGACACCGCCTGGAACGGACCGACCACCGGCCCCGCGGCGGTGTCCGGCAGAACGATCGTCTTCGTGGCGCAGACCATGACCAACCCCGGGGTCGCGGGGGTCGCCAACGGCCTGCGGGAGGCCGCGCGCGTCATCGGCTGGCAGGTCCGGGTGATCGACGGCGGCGGCAGCCCGGCGGGCATCCAGGCGGCCATGGGCGAGGCGGTGGCCCTGCGGCCCTCTGGCATCGTGATCGGGGGCTTCGACCCCGGCTCGACGTCCCAGCAGGTCGCCGCGGCCGGCCGGGCCGGCATCCCGCTCGTCGGCTGGCACGCGGTCGCCGCCCCCGGCCCGAGCAGACGGCCCCCGCTCTTCACCAACGTCACCACCCGGGTCGAGGACGTCGCCGGCATCAGCGCGCAGTGGATCATCGCGCACTCCGGCGGCCGGGCCGGGGTCGTCCTGTTCACCGACGCCTCGGTCCCCTTCGCGAAGCGGAAGTCCGACCTGATCAGGGCGAAGCTCGCCACCTGCGCCGGGGTACGGCTGCTCGCGTACGAGAACATCCCGATCCCCGACGCGAGCAGCCGCACCCCGCGCGAGGTCGCCTCCCTGCTCGCCCGGTTCCCGGACACGTGGACCCACTCCGTCGCCATCAACGACCTGTACTTCGCCGACGCCGCCCCCGCCTTCCGCGCCGCAGGCCGGAAGGGGACGGGCCCGCCCTTCAACATCGGTGCCGGGGACGGCGACCCGTCCGCCTTCCAGCGCATCGACAGCGGGCAGTACCAGTCCGCCACCGTTCCCGAGCCGCTGTCGCAGCAGGGCTGGCAGATCGTCGACGAGTTCAACCGCGCCTTCTCCGGCCGTCCCGCCAGCGGATATGTCGCCCCCACCCACGTCTCGACGGCCGCCAACAGCGCCGGAGCCACGTCCTGGGACCCCCCGGGCTACCGCGAGGCCTACCGGAGGATCTGGGACCGGTGACCCATCGCCGGCCCGCGCCCGGCCGCGCCGGCGTCCCGGGGGGCCGGTGACCCGGGGGGGCCGGTGGACCACGGCGGCCGCCCGGGGCCTGACCCGCGCCGCCCTCCCGCTTCCCCAGCGGCGGCCGGCGAGCCGTCCGCCGCGGATCGCGTCCCGGGAGCCCACCGCGCCCCGCGCAGCATCGAGCCACCCGCCTCACGCGGAAGCCGCCGGCGGATCGTCCCGGACGCGCGGTGTTCAAGGCGGGTCCCCGGCCGCCGGCACGCGACACTTGAGTGAGACGGCCGGCGACAGGGCGGGGAGGCGAGCGTGGTGATCGCCGTCAATCCGACGGACAGCGGCTCGCTGCTCGCCGCCTTCGGTGCGCTGGGCGTCCTGGCGGTGATCTTCGCCGAGTCGGGGCTGCTGGTCGTCGGCTTCTTCCTGCCGGGTGACACGCTGCTGTTCCCGGCCGGTGTGCTGTGCGCGGCGACCGCGGACCGGCCGCCGCGGCTGGAGCTCTGGCAGGTACTGCTGTGCGCGGCCGTCGGTGCGGTGGCGGGCGGACAGGTCGGCTATCTGATCGGCCGGCACGGCGGGCGGCCGCTGCTGGCCCGTACCTCCCGGCCGCGGGTGCGGGAGGGCGCCGCCCGGGCGGAGCTGCTGCTCGCCCGGTACGGATACGGCAAGGCGCTGGTGATCGGCCGTTTCGTGCCGATGCTCCGGTCGGTGCTGCATCCGGCGGCCGGGGCGCTCGGGGTGCCGGTGCGGCCGTTCACCCTCTGGCAGGCCGTCGGCGGAATCCTCTGGTCGCAGAGCTTCGTCCTCGCCGGGTACGCCCTGGGCTCCTCGGTCTCCCACATCGACCGCTATCTGCTGCCGCTGGTCGGCGCGATCGTCGTCCTGTCCCTGCTGCCGCTGCTGGTCGAGGCCCGCCGGGCCCGCCGCAGCCGCTGACCCCGGCCGCTGACCCCTGCCGCGGCCTCCGACCGGGGCTCCGGGGCCGCGGCCGGGTCAGTCCGCCGTCGGCAGGACCAGCCGGAACGTGCAGCCCCGGCCGGGCGCCGTGTCCAGTTCGAGGCGGCCGCGATGGCCCTCGGCGATGGTCGCCGCGATGGCCAGGCCGAGACCGCTGCCGCCGTGGGCGCGGGAGCGGGACGGGTCGGCCCGGTAGAAGCGCTCGAAGACGTGCTCGGCGTCGGCCGCGGCGAGGCCGGGACCCTCGTCGGCGACCTCCAGGACGGCCACCGTCGATCCCGGGGGCAGCGGAGCGGAGGCCGAGTAGCGTCCCGGGCGGTTGGTGCCGCCGGCCCGGAAGCCGGCCGTGGTGACGCCGACCCGCACATGCACCGGGGTGTTCGGCGGAGTGTGGGTACGGGCGTTCGACAGCAGGTTCTCCACGATCTGCCGCAGCCGGTGCGGATCGCCGACGGCCGGGACTATGTCCAGCTCCCCGCCGTTCCCGCCGTCGCCGCACAGCGGGCCGAGGTCGGTCGGATGCCCGCTGCCGTGCACGGCGGCGCCGCTCACCGCGTCGGCCGCCACCGACAGCAGGTCGACCGGCTCCGACTGGTACGCCGGTTCCTTGTCGAGGGTGGCGAGCAGTTGCAGGTCGTCGACGAGGAGACCCATGCGCTCGGCGTTCTGCGCGATGAGCCGCTGCGCCTCCCGCTCCTCCTCCGCCGAGCGGCGTTCCGGACGCAGCGCGAGCTGGGCGTACCCCTGGATGGAGGTGAGCGGGGTGCGCAGTTCGTGCCCGGCGTCGGCGACGAACCGGCGCAGCCGGGCCTCGGATGCCTCGCGCTCCGCCAGCGCCCGCTGGAGCCGGTCCAGCATCGAGTTCAGGACCCGTCCGAGCCGGCCGATCTCGGTGTGCGGGTCGGTGTCGGGCAGCCGCAGGTCCGGCCGGCTCTCGGTGATGTCGGCCGCGGTGCGCTCCATCCGGGTCAGCGGCAGCAGTCCCAGCCGTACCACCGACCGGCCGAGGGCGAGCAGGGCGGCGATCGTGACGGCCAGCAGCACGCCGTCCAGCCAGAGGAGTTTCGACGTGGCGCCGTCGACCGTGTCGAGCGGCAGGGCGACCACGATCTTCGTGCCGTCGTCGCCGTCGCGCAGGACCACCCGCCAGTGGCCGCCTCCGGAGACGGCGGGGAGGGTGCCGGGCGTGCCCTCCCGCAGGCTCAGGTTCCGGGCGGATCCGGGCAGCTCGGGCCCGGGCTTGTCCTTCGAGCCGAGCGTCGTCTTCATGAGGTGGCTCTTGGCGTCGTAGACGTAGATCCGGAAGTCCGAGGGCAGAGCCGACTGCTGGCCCTGATCCGTGTCGGACTTCCGCAGTGCCTCCAGGAACGCGCGCGACGGCGGCTGGAAGCCGGTCAGCTGCTGGTCGACCCGGTCCACCAGCCAGGAGCGCAGCACGACGAACCCGGCCAGCTGGGACGCGAGCACCGCGGCGGTGGCCAGCAGGGTGACGCCGATGACGAGCCGGCCGCGCAGGGACTTGAGGGCGGCGGCGAGACGGCGCCTCACGACTCGGACGCCTCCTGGTGGTCGCGGGGCAGCCGCAGGCAGTAGCCGACGCCGCGGACCGTGTGGATCAGCGGCGGGTCGAACCGGTCGATCTTGCGGCGCAGGTACTTCACGTACGTCTCGATGATGCGCTGGTCCCCCGCGAAGTCGTAGCTCCAGACGTGGTCGACGATCTGGGTCTTGCTCACCACCTGCCCGGCGTTGACCAGCAGGTAGCGCAGCAGCCGGAACTCCGTGGGGGACAGCGAGACGTACTGACCGGCCCGGTGCACCTCGTGCGCGAGCTCGTCGAGTTCGACGTCGGCGTAGCGCAGCACGCCGACGGGCGCGGGCGGTTCGGGGTCGCCGGCGGTGCGGCGCAGGATGGCCTCGATGCGGAGCAGGACCTCCTCGATGTTGAAGGGCTTCGCCACGTAGTCGTCACCGCCCGCCGCCAGCCCCTTGATGCGGTCGTCGACGCCGGTGCGGGCGGTCAGGAACAGCACGGGTACGTCGTTCCCGGCCGCCCGCAGCCTGCGGGTCACCTCGAAGCCGTCGAGGTCCGGCAGCATGACGTCGAGGAGCATCAGGTGCGGCTGCACCCGCTCCACCTCGACCAGGGCGGACTGCCCGCTGTCCGCGCCGCTCACCTCGTAGCCGCCCGCGAGGCGGAGGGTCGATTCCAGCAGCGTGCGGATGCTGGGCTCGTCCTCGACGACGAGGAGCCGGTACCTGGATTCCGCGGTCGCGGACGGCGGGGTCATGGTGCGTTCTTCCGTTTCTCTCAGTGCTGGTCGGCCGCGCAGTCGTACAGGACGGTGGCGCCGCCGAACCCGGCGGTGCTGCTCGTGCTCGTGCTCGACGAGCCGCCGTACGCCGAGGCGGGGACCTTGGTGCAGTTCTTCGCGATCCACTGGGTGCGCTGCTGCCCGGCGCCACTGGCTCCGCCCGGGCCCCCGGTCATCCCACCGGCCCCCGAGTCGGTGCCGAGCACGTAGCGCAGTTCACCGCTCTTCGTCCACTTCTCCAGCTGGTCGGTGGACGGGACGTCGTCCATGCCCGTGAAGCCGCCCATGCCGATCACCGTCTCGTCGCTGTCCAGTATGAACGCGGCGGCAGCCGTGGCGCCGCTCGCCACGGCCAGCTTGATCCGTGCGTTCGGCGCGTTCTTGACGGCGTAGGCGAGGATCTTGCGCTGCTCGCCGGTGAGCTCGGCACCGCCCATGCCGCCCATGCCGCCCATCCCGCCGGCCTTGCTGCCCGAGCCGCTCGGCAACGACGGCATGCCCTGGCCGGTGGAGCCTCCGGAGGCCGCGGCACCGCCGGTCGGCATACCGGAGGGCATACCGGAAGGCATGCTTCCGGACGGAAAGCCGTCGGACTGGCCGGAACCCGAACCGGTCGCACCGGTCCCGCGGCCGGAGAACCCCGGCATGCCGGAGGGCATCCCCGTTCCTCCGGTCCCACCGCCCGAGCCCCGGCCCGGCATCCCCTTGCCACCGAACATCGAGGTCATGGGCCCGGCGCTCGGGTTGGTGCCGCCCATGCCCTGGTCCTTGCTCCCGGCCTCGCTCACGGCCCAGGCCCCGGGCGCGAGCAGCACCGCGAGGACCGCCGCCAGCACCGTGACGGGCACCAGCCGCCGGCGCTGTCGTACCAGGAAGAGCAGGACGACGGCGGCGCAGCCCGCGAGCAGCACCGGCCAGGCCAGCCAGCCGTTCCAGTCCGGGTTGCGGCGGATGACCACGACGGCCCAGATCACCGTGGCGGCGACCGTGACGGCCCCCGCCACCGGCGCCCAGCGCACCCCGCTGCGGTGCAGCCGGGCCAGGAGGACGAAGCCGCCACCGCACAACGCGGCGATCGCCGGGGCGAGTTGGGTGGTGTAGTAGGGGTGGAAGATGCCCTGCTGAGTACTGAAGACGGCGGCGCACACCACCAGCCAGCCACCCCACAGGACCCAGCCCGACAGTGGCAGCAGGTCAGTGGCGGCCAGCCGGCCACGGCGGCGCAGCACCTCCGCCGCCACCGCGACGGCGAGCAGCACGCCGCACGCCGGCAGCAGCCAGCTGATCTGCCCGCCCACCTGGTCGTTGAAGAGGCGCCCGGCACCGGCCTCGCCGCCGAACGCACCGCCGAAGCCCTGGGTCGTGTCACCGCTGGAGCCGAAGATCCGGCCGAGGCCGTTGTAGCCGATGATCAGGTTCCAGGCCGAGCCGTCCTCGCTGCCACCGATGTACGGGTGGTCGCCGGGCCACAGGGCCACCATGGCGACCCACCACATCGACGACGCCAGCAGCACCCCCGTCGCGGCCGCGAGCCGCCACAGCCGCGCGGCCCAGGTACCAACCGCGCCGACCAGCCAGGCGGCGGCGAACGCGGGCAGGACCATCCAGGCCGCGAGCATCTTGGTGAGGAACCCGCAGCCGATCAGGAAACCGCTCGCGCACAGCCAGTACGTCGCGGCCCTGCCCTCCGTGTGCAGGGCGCGGGTGAGGGCGTAGGCGGCCGACACCAGCAGCAGCACGAGCAGGCTGTCCGGATTGTTGTCCCGGTTGATGGCCACCGTGATCGGAGTGACCGTGAGTACCAGGGCGGCGAGCAGCGCGGCCCGCTCGCCCGCCCAGCGGCGCACGGTGCGGTGCAGCACGAGCACCGCGGCGACGCCTTCGAGGGCCTGGGGCAGGATCAGCGCCCAGCCGTGCATGCCGAATATCTTGCTGCTGATCACCTGCGGCCACAGCGCGGCCGGCGGCTTGTCGACGGTGACGACGCCGGCCGGGTCGAAAGAGCCGAACAGGAAGTTGGTCCAGCTGCGGCCCATCGACTTCACGGCGGCCGAGTAGTAGCTGTTGCCCCAGCCGAGCGAGCTCAGCGACCAGGCGTACAGGACCGCGGCGAGGACCAGGATCGCGCCGAGTGCCGCCGGCGC
>NZ_JBHXMA010000008.1:201357-280029 GCF_042721035.1 Streptomyces sp. NPDC058464 | reverse complement strand
AGGCGAGGCTGTGCCGGGTGGTGAGGGTGTCGGGGTGGTCGGGTCCCAGGACCCGCAGCCGGTCCTCCAGCAGGTCGGCGAACGCGGCGGCGGCCCCCGCCGCGTCTCCCGCCTCCCCCCGCCAGGAGGTGAGGTTGTGCCGGGCGGTGAGGGTGTTGGGGTGGTCGGGTCCCAGGACCCGCAGCCGATCGTCCAGCAGCTCGGCGAACGCGGCGGCGGCGCCGGCGGTATCCCCTGCCTCCCCCCGCCAGTGGGCAAGGTTGCTCCGGGTGGTGAGGGTGTCGCGGTGGTCGGGCCCCAGGACCCGCAGGGAGTCGTCCAACAGCCCGGCGAACGCCTCGGCGGCGCCGGCGGTGTCCCCTGCCTCCCCCCGCCAGTGGGCGAGATCGCTCCGGGCGATGAGGGTGTCGCGGTGGTCGGGTCCCAGGACCCGCAGCCGGTCCTCCAGCAGGTCGGCGAACGCGGCGGCGGCCCCCGCCGCGTCTCCCGCCTCCCCCCGCCAACGGGCGAGGCTGTGCCGGGTGATGAGGGTGCCGCGGTGGTCGGGTCCCAGGACCCGCAGCCGGTCCTCCAGCAGGTCGGCGAACGCGGCGGCGGCACCCTCCGGGTCCCCCGCCACCCCCCGCCAGTGGCCGAGACTGTTCCGGGTGGACAGGGTGTCGGGGTGGTCGGGACCGAGCCGGGAGGTTGTGGTGCGGGTGAGGTGGTGGAAGTAGTCGCGGGCGGCGGTGACCTGGCCCGCCTCACCGAGGCTGCCGCCGACCCGGAACAGCACGTCGTGCGCCACAGGGAGAAGGAGCGTGTTCTCGGCGTGCGCGGTCAGGGCGGTCGAGTTGGCGCGCAGGGCCTGGGCGAGCGCGGTGTCGTTCTCGATGCCGGGCCACGCGGCGAGCAGGGCGTCGGCCGCGGTACGGGCGATCTGATCGTGTTGACCGGGGGTGAGGGTGTCGCGGACGGCGCGCTGGACGAGCTGATGGACCCGGACCGCCTGATGCGGGGTGGCGGGGGTGTGGTCGATCAGGCTGAGTCTGTACAGCGCCCGCAACGCACGCCGCACCTCGGCAGGGGTGACCTGGGCGCGGCCCGTGGCCGTGGCGAGGTGGGTGAGAGCGGGGCGGCTGGTGAGGACGGTGTCGGGGATGCCGTTGGGGTCGAGGAACGCGGCGAGCTGCAGCAGCGGCCGGGCCAGCCCGGCAGGCATGAGGCTGTCGGCGCGCTCGATGGACACCGCCCACGCGGCGGCCGCGGTGTGGGTCTGCCCGTCAGGCAGGGCATCGGGACCGGTGTCGGCCAGTTTCGTGGCGCGGTCGGCGAGCACGTCGCGGTAGCCGGCACAGTCCATGCCGGCGTCGATGAGATAGGCGGCGGCCTGGGACAGCGCCAGCGGCAGATACCCGAGTTCGGCGGCGAGAGCAACGAGCTGCCCGGCGGGCTCGGTGCGGTCCCGGGCGGCCAGTGCGGCGGTGAGGTAGTCCACGGACTCGGCCTCGGTGAACAACCCCACCTCGATCAGACGCCTGCCCTCGTTGGTGAGCGCGGCGTCCTTGCGGCGGGTGGTGACCAGGGTCCGCCCGTGCGGACTGGCCGGCGGCCACAGCCCGTTCAGGTCGGCAGGGTCGGCGACATCGTCCAGCACCACCAGCCACCGCCACGACCGCTCCCGCGGCCCGGGCTCCAGACAGGCCAGAAACGCCTGCGCCGCCATTTCGGGTTCAGCACCCAGGATCTCCATGCCCGCCTGCGCATACCCCGACGCGGCTTCGGTTGCGTTACCGGCAGTGATCCACACCAGCACGTCCACCTCACCCGCCTGCCAGGCGGAACGTGCGTAGTCGGCGGCCAGCTGGGTCTTGCCGACCCCGCCCATCCCGGCCAGCACCCCACCCGCCGGCACCCCACCCGCCGGCACCCCACCCGCAGAGCTGACGACCGTGGTCCCACCTGCGGCCAGCGTCGCCACCAGCCGGGCAGCCTCGGCCCGGTCCTGGAAACAACCCGCCCGCGGCGGGATCACCCCGACCAGATGCGGCAAGGTGACCGGAACCCGGGATGTCCCGTAGTAGTTGTTCTGAGTGCCCTTGCCCAGCACAGGACCGTAGATCTCGCTGCCCCGGAAATCGACGTGATCACGGTCACCCGTCACAGCAGCCCCCTCCCCGCGCACATGACATAGCGACCATATCGGCGCGCCACTACCCGCAGCGGCCACTCACACCGGGTACCACTGCTGGCGTTCCTCGAAGCGGCGTGGCCGGCTTCCGCTCCGCGAACGGCGATCAACTCCCCTGGCGTGCAGGGTAATCTCCGGGGGATGCATGTGTGCGCACCCGTTGGTCCGGCGGGGAGCCGCGCTCGGCTCGACATGACCCTCCGGCTGCACGAACGCTGCCGGGGCCTGCGCGGCCGCGGTACGACGCCCTCACCCACGCAGTCGGGGATGCAGCCGGCCGGGGTATGCCCCCTGTCCGCGGACCGGGCCGCGGTGACGGCGGACGGGCCGGCATGACGACCGTCCGCGACGCCACACCCTCGGACGCCGATGACATCTACCGTCTGTTGAGCGGTTTCGTGACGAGCTGCCGACCCGACCGAGCGGTCTTCGACGACGCCACGTTCCCCCGGATCATCGAGGCCGCCGCGGACGGCAGCGCCGAGTTCCTGGTCGCCGAGCGGGACTCGCGCGTGGTCGGGTACCTGCTCGCGGTGCGCGTGCCCACCCTGTTCGCCGGCGGAACGATCCTCGAACTGCTCGAACTCACGGTGGCCGAGCCCATGCGCGGCCGCGGTACGGGTTCCGCGCTGATCCGGGCCGCACAGGCAAGGGCCCGGGAGGCGAAGGACGTCGAGGTGACCGTGCCGACCCGCAGAGCGGCCGACTTCTATCGCGCTCTCGGGTTCCACGAGACCGCCGTTCATCTCACATGGTCCACTGCATGATCGGGAAACCGCCGAGGAATCGGCCGGGCGGGACGGGGGTCGAGACCTTGCGGATCCAGGGGGCAACGGCACTGGTGACCGGCGCGAACCGGGGGCTCGGACAGGTGATGGCCCGGCTGCTCCTGCAACGCGGCGCCCACCGTGTCTACGGCGGGGCCCGCGACCCGCGGTCGGTCCGTGAGCCCGGCGTGATCCCGGTCCGCCTCGACGTCACCGATCCCGCCCAGGTGGCCGCGGCGGCCGAGACGTGTTCCGACGTGACCTTGCTGGTCAACAACGCCGGCGTCCTCACCGACAGCCCCTTGCTGGCCGCGCCCGACCCGGAGGCCGCCCGCACGGAGATGGAGGTCAACTACTTCGGCACGCTCGCCATGTGCCGTGCCTTCGCCCCGCTGCTCATAAGCAGCCCGCCCGGCGCCATCGTCAACGTGCTGTCCATCGCGAGCTGGTTCACCAACCCCGCGATGGGCTCCTACAGCGCCTCCAAGGCCGCCGCCTGGGCCCTGACCAACGGGATCCGCGGCGAACTCCACGACACCGGCGTCCTCGTCGTCGGCGTGCACTGCGGATACATCGACACGGACATGGCCGCCCACGTCACCGGTCCCAAGAACACCCCGGAAGCGATCGCCGAGCAGGCCTTCGCCGCCGTCGAAGCGGGCGTGACGGAAGTCCTCGCCGACGAACGCACCCGACAGGCCAAGGCAGCCCTGGGGCTCACTCCCGGCACAACAGCCCCCGCCCGGCGCCTGTAACAACCCCTCGCAGGGTGCGGAAGAGCCGGTCCGCGGACGAGCCGAGCACCGGTGGGGAATCTCGGAGATCCTCATCACCGCAGCCCACGGCAGTTCGCACGCGATGGGCCCCCGTCACGTTCGAGATCACCATCCGCGAAACACCCGACCACCCCCACCACCAGGGCAGGCCGCACAGCCCAGGTCCCTACGAACTCAAGGCATTGCCAGTCAGTGTCCCCAGGACCTTCCGGGCCTCGGCGCGGAAGCGTTCGTCGTCGAGGATGATCTGGTCCTGGAGGCCGGCGCCCACGATGCGCCGGTCGCCGTCCGCGAGGTCGCGGATCACGTCGAGCCGAGCGTCGGTGAAGGCCGTCGGGCCGAGCGCGACGCAGGCTCTCAGCACAGCCGAGGCGGAGCGCGCATACGAGCCCGGTCGGGCCGCTGCCAGGACACGGTCGGCCAGGGTGGTCCGGGCGAACCCGGCGAGTGTGCCGGCCTCGGGACAGACGCTGGTCAGTGCGAGTACGAGGGCAGGGGAGAGTTCCGGATCGTCCAGCAGCGGCAGGAGGTCGGGGACGAGCGGCTCGGCTGTGGGACCGAGCAGGCAGGCGACTTCGGCGGCGCGTTTCACCGTCTCCTGGCCCCATGCCTGGGAGGCCCAGGCGAGGCCCTCCCGGATCACCGGGAGCACCGCCCGCTCATCTCCGGTCAGTTCCCAGACCAGCGCTGCGGCCCCGAGCGCTGCCCTGATCGCCGGCACGGTCTCGCGCGACTGCGGCGGTTCCGCCAGCAGTGTGTGCAGCAGCGGCAGCAAGGGACGAGCGGCCTCCCCGAGCGAGGCGGCCACAGTGAGGGTGTGGTCCAAGCCGTTGCCTCGCTCGGCCAGCAGTTCGGAGAGTACGGAGATCAGGGGGTCGGCGTCGCCGGTCAGGGAGTGGAGTGCGCTTGCCGCCGCCTGACGCGTGGCCGGTGGTCCCTGTCGGGCCTGGGCTCGTAGCGCCTCGACCACGTGTGCGTCGGTCCGGGGATCGGCCACGGCGGCCAGGGCGCGGCTGACCGGGAGCGGATGGCGCGGCAGCGCGGCGAGCAGCTCCGGCAGGGCCGCCCTGGCCGGCCTGCCCCAGGCGGCCAACAGCCCGCTCAGATACACCGGTTCGTTGGTCGCGGCCAGTCCGCCGTCGAAGACCGATCTGCGCTCGCGGGACGGTTCGGCGGCGAGCCGGGCGCGTAGCGCGTCGAGCAGCTCGGGATCGTAGGGCAGGGGCGTCCGGTCCTCGCCGGGCGTGTGGGCACGACCCGGCGTCCGGGTCTCACCGGTCGTGAGGCGGTACGCGGCCATCAGCGCGTGGGGCCGCTCGGGCAGGTGGCGGGCGAGCAGCCCGGTCGCCTCCGGGGCTCCCAGGCACACCAGCGCGGCGAGGGCCTCGTCGGCCGATTCGCCAGTGGCCCGCGCGATGGCAAGCAGGGCCGGGACCGCCTCCGGGGCCGGCTGACACCAGGTACGCAGCAGCGGGATCACGCCGGCCGCGGTGGCCGGATCGTCGAGCAGCGGGAGCACTGCGGGCAGCAGCCGTGCCGGGGCGGTCCGTGAGCGGCGGGCGAGGGACTCGGCGGTCCACCGCGCCTCGGTGGTGGCGGCCTGCGCGTGCTCGCTCCCCTGAAGCCGCAGTGCCACGGCCCGCCCGAGCGCGGAGCCGACCACGTCGATGGCGGTGTCGGTCTCACCGCGTGTGTGCAGAGCTTCGACGATCGCGTCCAGCGGCTCCCGCTCCCACAGGGCGCCGAAACCGTGCCGCTCCAACGGGACCAATGCCGTGACGCACTTGGTCGTCTCCATGTCCCACGGCAGGCCGCAGTCGGCAGTGACCAGCAGCGCCGCAACCTGAACCGGCGCCGGCTCGTTCCCGGCGAGCACCGCGGAGCACAGCTCCTCGGCCGCGTCGGGATCCAGGAGCGCACAGGCCGTCAGCACGTCCGCGCGCACCGCCGGATCGCTCTCCGCCGCCCAGCGGGCCCGCAGCGCCGCACGCGCGTCGGGACCGGCCGCCGACCGGCACTGGGCCACCGCCCACACCGTCGTCCGCCGCACCTCGCGATCGTCGTCCGCGAGCAGCGGCAGGAGCGGCCCCAGTTGTGCCGCAACGGCACCGCGGGCCGCGCCGGGCACCGGCAGATCGTGCTCGTCGACGCTCCCGGCGATCACACCGAGCATGCCCACCAAGGCGCTTCGGCGCACGCCTTCGGCGACGAGTCGCGCCAGGAAGGGCACCGCGGGCGCGGTCGCCGTGTAGACCGTGCCCTGGTGGACGATGCTGCTCCACAACTCCTGCTCCGCCTCCGCGGCGGTCTTCTCCACCGGGGACGCGAGATCCCGCAGCAGCGCCGGGACGTCCTCCGCGGAGCCGTAGGCATGGCAGAGCCGCGACCAGTCCACTCGGTCGAGGTCGGCGAAGACGAGGCGGAGATCCATGTCGCGGATCATGCCAGCCGGTACTGACAACGATCCGCACCGCCCACCTCGGCAGCGCGACCACGGCCGGGCGCCGGGCGGGATGCGCTCACCGGGAGCCACTGGGGCAGCGGGCCGGCGGTCCGGCGGTCTACAGGTGAAGGCGTCGCCTTTCAACGCCCGTATCGACGACACCCTGCCAGTAGTCCAACGCGACTTCGCGATCGGGTGTGTGGATGCCTCGGCGGGTCGACGCCAGTGCCCGAGGGATGAGGCGGAACCAGCGGCCGGCCATCTGCTGTCAGCGAATCCGCCTGGCCGGGCGGTGATCCCGGTGCTTGTGTGTCGGTATGGAGATCCTGGTTCTGGGCGGAACGGCATGGGTGGGTCGGGAGCTGTCGAGGCTGGCGGTCGAACGCGGCCATCGGGTGACCTGCCTCGCGCGTGGCGAGAGCGGCGAAGTCGCGGACGGAGCGACACTGGTCGCCGCCGACCGGCGCGACCCGTCGGCGTACCAGCCGCTGCTCGACCGCGTGTGGGACGCGGTCGTCGAGGTGTCATGGCAGCCGGGCTTCGTTCGTGGAGCGCTCGACGTGCTGGGCGGCAAGGCCGGGCACTGGGTGTATGTCTCGTCCGGCAACGCCTACGCCTCCCACGCCACGCCGGGGGCGGACGAGTCCGCGGCACTGCTCGCCCCGACCGACCGGAGCGAGGTCGACCGCGAGTTGTACGGCGAGGCGAAGGTCGCCTGCGAACAGGCGTCGACGGCCGCTGTGGGCGACCGCCTCCTCATCGCACGGGCCGGGCTCATCGGCGGGCCGGGCGATCACAGCGGGCGCTCCGGCTACTGGGCCGCCCGCGCCGCACGCGATCCGCGCGGGCCGATGCTGGTCCCCGACACACCGGCCCTGCCCACCCAGGTGGTCGACGTGCGGGACCTCACCTCCTGGCTGCTCCACTGTGCGGAGGCGGGAACCACCGGCACGTACGACGCCGTCGGTCCGGTCGTTCCGTTCGAAGAGTGGATCGAGCTGTCCCGCGCCGCCGGCGGCCACACCGGTCCGGTGGTCACCGCCGAGTCGGCGTGGTTGCTCGCCAACGGCGTGGCCCAGTACATGGGGCCCGAATCGCTGGCGATGTGGCTGGCCGAGCCGGGCTGGGAGGGGTGGTCGGCCCGGGACGGGTCCGCGGCGCGCGCCGCGGGGCTGCGTCACCGGCCCACGGCGCAGATGCTGGCCGACACGCTGCGCTGGGAACGCGAGCAGGGGCTGGACCGGGAAAGGCGTGCAGGCCTCAGCGCGCAGCGCGAGCGCGAGTTGCTCGATGCCCTCGGCTGACGGCGGTGGACCGGTCTCGCACACCCCAGCGTCTGCACCGGCGCCCCCGTTCCGACGTGCCGATCTCGTGGTGGGCCCGGCCGAGCACCGGTACCGCCACTGCATGACCACCGGGGGTCGTGTGGACTCCTGAAGACCGTGCGGTGGCCACAGGCCGTAGCGCGGACCGTGCCCACCGGCGAGCGATGTCCGGCCAGGGCGGGGCCCGAATCGCCGGCCGGTTCGCACCAAGACGCTCTCCCGGTATCTCGGGGACTCGGACCCGGGATTCACGCTGCGGACGTACACGCGTCTACTGCCGTCGAGCGAGTCCCGCACCCGCAAGGCGATCGACGACGCCCTCGCGGAAACGGATCCCTGGCCGCCTGACGGCCCCTCCCCGGCACCAAAAAGGGCGAGGCCCGAAGACCCCGCCCGAAACCACCGAAACCCCAGGTCAGGGCCACACCAAGCAGTACGGCTGATGCCCCGCCTCATGCAGCCGATGCGAGAAGTCCTGCCACTCGTGCAGCGATTGGGGGCGGGAGGGTGCTGATCTGCGGGTTCGCAAGGAAATGTGCGTTGACCTGGGGAAACTCCTCTCGGTAGTTCTCACAGGTCAACGCCGTTTCCCAGGCTCATGTGCCCTGGATGTGCCCTACGAGGACCACGCGGGGTCTTTCACAACACCCGACTCGCGTTCGCCACGCGCGCGAGCCGTCAACCGGGAGCCGGGAGCCGGCCAAAGCTCTGAACCAGCGCCCCTGACAGTCGACTCAGGGCGACACGCTGGTCGCCGGTGACAGGCCGGCAACCGGATGCGAGGTCCCACGACCAGAACGCACTCTCAGCAGATATACACTCGGAGTATATCTCTGGTGTATGGTCCTCGCATGAGTGTTCCTCTCACCCTGTTGGGGCTGTTGGAGCGGGAGCCGAGCCACGGCTACGACCTCAAGCGCGACTACGACGCCTTCTTCAACCGCGGCAAGCCGCTGCCGTACGGGCAGGTCTACACAACGCTTGGCCGGTTGGCGCGGGACGGGAAGGTCATGGCCGGGGAGGCTGAGCCCGGCGTCGGCCCGGAGCGCAAGCGCTACGTGATCACCGAGGCGGGGGCGACGGAGTTCGAGACCTGGCTCACCGAGCCGGTGGCACCCGAGCCCAATTTGCAGACCGTGCTGTTCACCAAGGTTGTGCTGGCCCTGATGCTCGGCCGCGACGCCCAGCAGTACCTGGACACCCAGCGGGCCGCCCACCTGCAGCGTATGCACGAGCTGACGAAGCTGCGCCGCACCGGTCCGATCATCGACGTCCTACTCGCCGACCACGGCCTGTTCCACCTGGAGGCCGACCTACGGTGGATCGAGCTGACCACGGCCCGGATGGATACGCTGGCAGCGGCGGTGCGCGCATGAGCACCCTGATCGAGGCCCGCGACCTCACTCTCTCCTTCGGCGAGACCCCCGCCCTGCGCGGCGCCAGCCTGGCCATCGAGGCCGGCGAGGTGTTCGCCGTGATGGGCCCGAGCGGCTCGGGCAAGTCCACTCTGCTGCACTGCCTGGCCGGCATCCTCACCCCCGACTCGGGCGAGGTGCACTTCGACGGACGCCGCATCGACATCCTGAACGAGGCCGAGCGCAGCGCCCTGCGCCGCGACACCTTCGGCTTCGTCTTCCAGTTCGGCCAGCTCGTACCCGAGTTGACCGCCGAGGAGAACGTCGCCCTACCGCTGTTGTTCTCCGGCGTGCGCCGGGCGGCCGCGCTCGCCGAGGCCCGGCCCTGGTTCGCCCGGCTGGGCCTGGACGGCCTGGAGCGGCGCCGTTCCGGGGAGTTGTCGGGAGGTCAGGCGCAGCGGGTGGCGCTGGCCCGCGGTCTGGTGGCCCGGCCCAAGGTGCTGTTCGCCGACGAGCCGACCGGGGCGCTGGACTCGCTGACCGGCGAGCAGGTGATGGACCTGATGGTGGATGCGGCCCACGAGGAGGGCACCACCATCGTCCTGGTGACCCACGAGCCCCGGGTCGCCGCGCACGCCGACCGGGAGGCCATCGTGCGGGACGGCAAGGCCAGCCTGCTCACGACCGGACGGATCGCCTCGTGATCGCCTTCGCCTTCCGCCTCGCGGTCAGCGGCGGCCGGGAGGCCCTCGCCCGGCTGGCCATGATCACCGCCGCGGTCGCCATCGGCGTCGGGCTGCTGCTGTCGACCTTCGCCAGCATGAACGCCGTCGAGCGGACGAACCAGCGGCAGGTCTGGCTCGACACCGGCGCCGCGAGCCGTACCGAGCAGGCGTCGGCGGACCCGCTGTGGTGGTGGCCGCACGGCGACTACTACGACGGCAAGTCCCTCACCGAGGTCGACGTCGCCGCGACCGGCCCGAACTCGCCCGTCCCGCCCGGCCTCACGCACCTGCCCGCGCCGGGCGAGTACTACGCCTCCCCCGCGCTGGCCCAGCTGATCCGCGACACCCCGGCCGACCAGCTGGGCGACCGCTTCCCCGGGCGGCTCACCGGCACGATCGGCGACGCCGCTCTAGCCTCCCCGGACTCGCTGATCGCCGTCATCGGCCGTACCCCCGCCCAGATCGAGGGCGCACCAGGGGCGAGGGCGGTCACCACCATCGCCAGCACCCGGCCACCCACCTGCGACAACGAGTGCTGGGACAACGCCGTGCGCGGCGACGCGCTGACGCTCATCTCCTCCGTGGTGGCCGGGGCACTGATCTTCCCGGTGCTGATCTTCATCGCCACCGCCACCCGTCTGTCCGCCGCCACGCGCGAACAGCGGTACGCGGCGATGCGGTTGGTCGGCGCCACTCCCCGGCAGGTGTCGCTGCTATCGGCGGTGGAGTCCGCCCTGGCGGCGGCCGCCGGGACGGTGCTCGGCTTCGGGCTCTACGCCGCGCTGCGCCCGCTGGTCGCCACCATCCCGCTCACCGGGCAGCAGCGGTTCTTCCTTTCGGACCTGACGCTCAGCGCCCCGCAGGCCCTCGGCGTCGTCGGCGTCGTGCCGGTGGCGGCGGCGATCGCGGCGCGCCTCGCACTGCGCCGGGTCACTATCTCCCCGCTCGGCGTGACCCGCAGGGTGACCCCGCGCCCGCCGCGCGCCTGGCGGCTGATCCCACTGCTGGCGGGCCTGGCCGAACTGGCGTACTTCGTCTTCGTCGGCCGCCGCCCGGCGACCGGGAACGGCCAGACGGCGGCCTACCTCCCCGGCTTCCTGGTGGTGATGCTGGGCCTGGTGATTGCCGGGCCGTGGCTGACCATGATCGTCGCCCGGGCGGTGGCCAGGCGCACCCGCCGCCCGGCCGCCCTGATCGCGGTGCGGCGGCTTGCCGACGACCCGAAGGCCGGCTTCCGCGCGGTCAGCGGCCTCGTCCTGGCCCTGTTCGTGACCACCGCGACGGTCAGCATCATCGGTACCATCAACGACTACCGCGGCACGCTGGGCGGCGACCGGCAGACCCGGACGGTGGTGGAGGCCGGCAGCGACGGCCAGGCGCCGCTGGCCGGGGCCGTCCCGGACCGGCTGCTGACCGAGGTGCGTGCGATCCCGGGCGTGCGGGGCGCGGCCGTCGTCCACGCCAACCCCGACGGCATCGGCAAGGTGGTGCGTCGGAGAGTCCACCCGGGCGATCCACCCCCGGCCGCGCCGGCCCTGGTGACCTGCTCCGACCTGGCGCAGACTCCCATGGTGGGCCGCTGCCCGGCCGGCGCGAGCGTCACGGCCGTCGACTTCTACGCGTTCGTCAGCCTGCAGTCGCACCCGAGCCTGCCGTGGCCCGCCGCCGCGATCAGCACCGCAGCCGTCGCCAAGCTGCCCGTACAACTGCTCTACGTGGCCACCGACGGGTCGACAGCCGCCATGGAACGCGTACGGACCCTGCTCACCACCGCCTACCCGCACCAACAGGCCCAAACCGTGGGCGACTGGGGCACCGACTTGCAGCAGGAGCTGGCCGGTTGGCGGCAACTGGCCGACGTGGTGCTGCTGACCACCCTGCCGATCGCAGGGTGCAGCCTGGCGGTGAGCGTGGTCGCGGGCCTGTCGGATCGCCGACGGCCGTTCGCGCTGCTGCGGCTCACCGGCGCGCCGCTGCGGTTGCTGCAGCGGGTGATCGGCCTGGAGAGCGCATTGCCGCTGCTTGCAGTGGCCGCGATCTCGATCGGTACGGCCTTCGCCGCCTCGGCCTTGTTCCTGAAATCGCAGATGCACTACGACCTGGTGCCGCCGGGCGTGGCGTATTACGCGCTCGTCGCTCTCGGCCTCGTTGCCTCGCTGGGCATCATCGCCTCGACTCTCCCCCTGCTCAAACGCATCACCGGCCCAGAGGCCGCCCGCAACGGCTGACACGCCAACTCCCCGCTACGGTCCCGGACATCGTTCTCATCGGTGTCCGGGGCTGATGGAGCCCTTCGCAATACGACAGCGGTTGTCTCTGAATCCACAGCCAGGAGCCTTGACGATGTACATCCCTTCGGACCATCCGTCTCCGTGTCGGGAATCTCGGCCCGATCAAGGCAGTGTCCTGCGGTGAACATCGTCGAAGAGGTCTTCCTTCCGAGCGCCCGCCACGTTCAGGAGGAGCGACAGCGCCTGGAGTGGATGCGCGACGACGAGGGCGAGGGCGACCCCTGCCGCGGGCCGATCGACCTCGACAGCGGCATCGTCCACATCAGGATCGGCCCGAAAGTAGCCGCCTCCGCGGAGCGACGTTGAGGACCGGACGCGAGGCCATGACGATGCCGCCCCACACCAGCGCCACGGGCCGCGAGCCCGGTTCCGACCAAGAAACCCAGACTCGGGAGGATTCATGACCGTCACGGCATCCAACAGCCAAAAATCAATGACGCGCCGTCGCATGCTCGGGGCAGCGCTGACCGCTGGAATCGGGACTGCCGTGCCGCTCGGCGTCGCATCCCGCGCGTGGGCGGCTCCGACCGCCTCCGGCCCGGCGCGACTCACCCTGCCTCCGCCCACCGGACCGCACCCGGTGGGCATGGTGCCGCTTCACCTCGTCGACACCTCACGTCCGGATCCCGTGGCCGGCCCGGGGCATCACCGCGAGTTGATGGCCAGTGTCTGGTACCCCGCCCGCAGGGCGGAGGACCTGCCGCGCGCCCCCTGGATGACCGAGGGCGCGTTGCGGGCGTTTCTGACAGACGCCGGCTTCCCCCTCGACCCCGCCCTCGGCCCGCTCACCGCCGGGCACGTGGGCGCCCCCGTGCACCGTACGGGCCACCGCCTGCCCGTCATCGTGTACTCGCACGGAGCTGGCAGCCACCGCAGCGACCACACCGTCATGGTCCAGGAATTCGCCAGCCACGGGTATGTGGTGGTCACCGTCGACCACACCTACGACACGTTCACCGAGTTCCCCGACGGCCGGGTGGTCACCCCGGGCGACGTCCCGATGTTCCCGAGGGACTTCGCCGCGGACCTCCGGTTCCTGCTCGACTGCGTGGAGGGGCTCGCCGCCGGCCGCAACCCCGACGTCGACGGCAAGCCACTGCCCCAGGGTTTGCTCGGCGCCCTCGACCCGCGGTGCATCGGCTCGTTCGGCTGGTCGAAGGGCGGCACCGCCACCGCGCTCACCATGCTCGCCGACCAGCGCGTCAGGGCCGGACTCAGTATCGACGGCCCGATGCAGCCGACCGTCACCGCCGACCTGGACCGGCCGTTCATGATGATGACCGCCGTGTTCACCCGGGCCGCCATGCCAGACGTCGCCGAGTTCTGGACGCACCTTCGAGGCTGGCGGCTCGACATCCAGGCCGACGGGGCCATCCACCAGTCATACGGCGACAACGCGACTCTCATCCCGCAAGCAGGCAAGATCCTCGGCATGACCGACCAGCAGATCCAGGACTGGATCGGCACCCTCGACCCGGCCCGGTCGGTACGGATCCAACAGGCATACCCGCTCGCCTTCTTCGACCTGCACCTGCGGCACCGTCGAGGGCATCTGCTCGACGGCCCGAGCGCGGCCTTCCCAGAGGTGAAGTTCCTTCCATGAAGCCGTGGACCGCGGCGCTCACGTCCCGCGCGGCGGTCCACGCGCCCCGGCCGCCGCGAAAAGCTGCGGTGGGAGCCTCTTCCTGTCCCGTCGAGTAGAACCCCGCCCGGACGTCTTCCCGGCAGTTTTCCCTGGTCAGGCGCTGACAGCACCAGCCTCGGCACGTGGGCGCGGGAACTAGTCCCAGACCCGTCCGCCAGGGGATGGGTAGGGCGTCAGGTGTCAGCTGATGAGCCCGATCCGGATGGCCAAGGCGCCGAGGGCTTCCTTCTCTGACGGATAGATGGCCCGGATGTTGGCGAGCTGCTCGTCGCGGCTGGCTGTGGGGTTCACGTTGGTAGGTCCCTCGCCGTCGAGCAGGGCCTCGAAGTCGGGGTACTCCGTGACCCGCTTGACCTTGACCTCGCAGGTCTCGTCGGTGCCCTTGATGCGGAACCGGATGCAGTCGCCGACGGCGAGGTCGGCGAGGTAGGGGTATTTGACCCGCACCTCGATGGTCTTGGTCCCTGCGGCGACGAGGGCGAAGTACTGGCGGTAGAGGTTGAGTTCGTGGATGCGGCCAGCGGCGTCGTTCATGGGGTGGGAATGCTCCTGGGTGCTGGTGCGGTGATCAGGCGGCCGATCTCGGCTGCGGAGTACGAGCGGAAGAAGTGTCGGGGGTCGGACAGCAGGGTGTCGGCAGTAGCCAGCAATTGGTCGGCGTATTCGGCGACGGTGCCAGGCCATTGCCGGGTGTCGAGCATCCAGTCGGCGGCGCCCTCGGGCAAGGGGGCGCCGCCTTCGCGGATGAGTGATTTGGACAGTTTCGCGCCCGTGTCGGTGACGATCTGGGGGCAGAACAGGTGGGCGGGGAGTTGGGCTCGGGTGAGTCCGACGGCTTGGAGGGCTTCGTCGACGAGGAGGGAGCCGAAGATCCAGTCGCCGCCCTTGACCATGACGTGCAGGGTGCCGTCGCCGTGGCTGGTCAGGGCCAGTTCCTTGACCAGGTTTCGGTACAGGGTGGCCAGGTCGAGGTAGGCGCCGGAGGTGGGCGTGATGGCGGCCCGGTAGGGGCCATGATGCAGGCAGACCGCACCGACGTCGGCGGTTTCTCGATCAGCGAGGTGGATGCGGGTGCGCTCGGCGTGTTTCTCGGCCCAGCCGCAGCCGGGGCGTGGGCAGGGGATCCGGAGGTGCGGCGTGCCGGTGGAGGGGGCGAGCCACCAGCGGGCGGCGTCGAGGCGGGGGAGCAGTCGTAGCCAGGTGCGGCGGAAGTGCTCGCCGGCCTGCTGCTGCGTGTAGGTCTCGACGCGGTGCGGGAGGCCCAGGCGTCGGGACAGAGCTGTGAAGAGAGGCTGGTAGAGGGCGTTGACGAGGGCGGTCACGGCTGGGTCGCCGAGGGCTTGGGCGTAGGCGCGTTGGTAGCGGTGGCCGTTGGTGGTGTCGGTGGCCAGTTCGTACGGGGCGTTGTCAAGGGCGCTGAAGAGGACCTCGGTGGGGATGCCGAAGCGGTCGCGCAGGCGGGCGGCCATTGCGAAGGCCAGGGACTGTACGAGCGAGGTGCCGATGTGCGGGGCGCCGTTGATCTGGGTGCCGACGACCAGCACGATCCGCTCCGGCGGAGTAGCCAGGATGCGTGGGGTCAGGACGTCCTCGGCGCGGAGAAGTGCGTTGGCGAGCACGGTGTTCGGTGAGACGAGGTGGGTCGTCACGGAGGTCCCCTTGAGGTTGGGGTAGAGGGGTGTGGGGCCCGGGTTCTAGAGGCAGGCGTCGGCGTGCGCTTCGTCGTTGGCCGAAGCGACGTAGGGGTGCTGGAGCGCGGCACGGAGGGCTTCCGTGTCGGTGAGGGTGTCGTCGTCAGGCAGCTCGCACCACCCGCCGAACCAGTCGTCGAGCAGCTCCAGGCCGGGCGCGACGAGCCAGGAGTTGGTGGAGAGGTGCCGTACCGGCAGATCGTCCCAGCTGGCTGCGGAGCCGGTCGGGACGGCGTAGTAGAGACGCCCGTTGGGCCTGTCGTAGAGCACGGGGCCGACGGAAGTACCAGTGCAGCGCAGGAAGGCCAGGGCCAGGAGGCCGATCTCGGCGGAGGTGCGCACGACGTCCCAGCCGTCGCCGACCTTCAGCAGCCGCAGCCCCGGCACGTCGTTCACCATGGGAGCTCTTCGCAACGCATCGCGCACGGACATCACGCATCCCCCTGCGGCCAGAAGCTGTGGCTCGCGCCGAGCGAAGAAGTGGATTCCGTGGTCGGCGTGAAGCGGCGGACCACGATCAGACGAGCGCCTGCTGCTGTTATCTGCCGCTTGCGCTCGGTGCCGAGGCCCTTCGGGCCGAGGTGGCTGAGAGCCGGAACCACGGCACCGTAGGCATCGGGGAGTTCGAGCGCGTCGAGCAGACCGACGAAGGCCGGGGACCGGATGATCACCGTGGAGTCGCGTTCGGTGAAGACACCGCACAGGGCCAGTTCGTGCCGTTCGCAGTACTCGGTGAGGCAGTCGACGAGCGCCGTGTGGCGGGGCAGCCCGCCGGTGACGTGGCGTAGGTAGCCGAAGACCTGGGGGAAGGCGACGGGGTGGCGTTCGGTGATGAGGTCGTCGTCCATGCCCATAGCGTCGGCCGTCGTGAACGGCCTCGAAATGACCTGCTGTTGTACTTCCGTTGCACTTCCCATCCCACGTCGTCACCGACAGTGCTTCTATACGTGACGGAGGGAGGTCATCCGTGGTCAGCGTGCAGCAATGGACAGGTCGGGAGGCGAGCGCCCTGCGCGCCGCGTTGCGTATGAGCACGCGCGCTTTCGCCGAGCACCTCGGTGTCGCGCTGCGCACGGTTGCGAAGTGGGAGAGCCTTGGCGCGGAGACACAGCCCCGACCGGACACCCAGGCCATCCTCGACACCGCACTCGCACGGGCGGATTCCGCCGCCCAAGCCCGCTTCGAGGCAATGCTGTTCCCTGAGCGGAAGAGCGCGCGGCCGGCGGACTACGAGACCTGGACCGAGGACATCGAGCGCGCTGTTGTCTGCATCAACCGTCAGGACTTCCCGTTCGCCTCAACCCTGTTGAACCGCTGGTTGGGCAGCCGTGCACCCCAGCAGCTGGACGACAAGGGTCTCTATTTGTACGGCCGTTCCCTCGTGCTCCTGGGCGACCTCCAGCGCGATCAGGGCGCGATCCTCGGCCCACTCTCCGCCCGCCACTCCTACCTGACCGCCCGCGGCATGTTCACCGAGCTCGACGTCCCACGCCGGGTGGCTCAGATCGAGCTGTCCCTGGCCGTCGTTCAGGAGATGTCGGGCGGGTTGGAATCCTCCGCTCGCCACTACGAACTCCTCGCCGGGGACCAGCGCCTGAGCCCGCGTGACCGTGCCAGGGCGCGGCTGTGGGTGGGTACGGCGCTGAGCAAGGAGGGCGACAACGAGTACGCCACCAACGCGATGACGGCCGCCACTCGTGCCTTCGAGGACCTGGGCGAGCCGGAGGACTGGTCGGTCGCCCACCAGAAGCTGGCCCTGGCCCATCGCGGTGCCGGCGACCTGAAGCAGGCACTGCACTACATCGACATCGCGCGCGCCACCGGCACGGTCGACTCCCCGATGCAGCGGGTGCGGCTGGACACCGCGTACGGGCACATCCTTCTGTCGGATGCGGCGACCCGGAATGATGGGCTGTCCGTCCTCGACCAGGCGGCACAGGTGGCCCGGCAGTACGGGCTGAGCCACCAGCTGCGCAGTATTGAGGGCATCCGAAAGGGCCAGCAAGGATGAGCCAGGGAGTGCCAGTGCCGGAGCACCAGCAGCGCCAGATCACCGACGAGCAGTTCCACGACGCGACGCTGATCTGGAATTACCACCAGATGGGCCACGAGCTGCGGCCCTGCTCGGCGGCGATCGGCCTGGGCAGCCACGACCTCGGGGTCGCGACTACTGCGGTCGACCTTTATCGCGCTGACCTTTTCCCGGTCGTGGTCTTCAGCGGCGGCAACAGCCCCACCACCCGCGCTCGCTTCCCACGCGGCGAGGCCGTCCACTACCGCGAGCACGCGCTGAGCCTGGGGGTGCCGGACGAGGCGATCATCGTGGAGTCGAAGGCCGCAAACACCGGCCAGAACATCACCTTCTCCCGCGAGCTGCTGGCCGAGGCCGGGGTGGAAGTGCAGTCGCTGCTGCTGATCTCCAAGCCGTACATGGAACGCCGCTCGTATGCGACCTGCCGCAAGCTTTGGCCCGAGGCTGAGGTTGTGTGCGCCTCCGAGCCGCTGGAGTTGGAGGACTACATCAAGTCCATCGGCGACGAGAGGCTCGTCGTCGACATGCTCGTCGGGGACCTGCAACGGGTGATCGAGTACCCGAAGCTCGGCTTCGCCGTCGAGCAGGACGTACCGGGGGATGTGTATGACGCTTACGAGCGCCTCCTGGGCGCCGGCTTCGACAGCCGCCTCATCAGCACCTGAGCCGCCCAGCGCCGATGCGTTGGACGGGCTGTGCACGATCCACCAACCGAACCTGTTTCCCCGGCTGTCCACGCTGGCGAAGCTGTTCTGCGCCGACCTGTGGATCGTCCTGGACGACGTGCAGTTCGCCCGGCGCGACTACCAGCACCGCGCCCGTCTCGCCGCCCTGGACGATCCATCCCGACAGCAGTGGCTCACGCTCCCGACGCACCTTCCCCACGGGCGCCCGACGCTGATCAGCCAGGCACGGCTTGTTGATCCGCGTCGCTCGCGCCGGACGGTCCAGCTTCTCGTCCGCCAGTACTACGGCCGCAGTCCCTACTGGGGCGCTGTGTCCGAGGTGCTGGCCGCGCTCGACGAGTCGGACCGTGTGGCCGACCTGGCGAGGACATCGACGATCGCCCTGCTCAGCGCTCTCGGCTGGTCGGGCAAGGTGCGGGACAGCAGCGGGATCCGGACCCGGCAAGGCCGCTCCGAGCGCCTTGCCGACCTCGCGGCAGCCACCGGCAGCACCCACTATCTGTGCGGCACCGGTGGTCTGCGTTACCTCGACGCTGGTCCTTTCGACGCCCACGGCATTCCCGTGCTGCCCTTCCACACCCCTGTGGACAACCCGCTCTGGCGGTGGGCACGTCGATCCAGCAGCCTGTGGGCCCTGAGCAAGATCGGGCCCGATGCGCTGGCCGATCAGCTGGCCGCCCAACGAGAAGCCCACCATCCTGGAGCCCACGCGTGACAGAGCCCACCGCCAAGGAACCGGCCAAGAAGCCCTTCCTGTACGTCGTCGTCTGCGCGTGCGGCATCGCCGGTGACGTCGGCAAGCTGATCACCGCCGCGCAGGAACGGAACTGGGGCGTCGGAGTCGTCGCCACCCCGCAGGGCCTCGGCTTCCTTGACACCGAGCCTACAACTGCAGTGTCTTCAACATGGGCGACTGGAAGCGTGCCCTGGCCGCCGCCGGCGTGATCCCTCCCCGCGAGCGGGGCGCGCGCTACCTCCAGGCGGCCCCGGAAGACGGCATGCACGCCCTCCGGCACGCCTACGCCTCCGTACTCCTGGACGCGGGGGAGAGCATCAAGGCGCTCTCCGAATACCTCGGCCACTCGGACCCGGGATTCACGCTGCGGACGTACGCACACCTGCTGCCGTCCAGCGAGACCCGCACCCGCAAGGCGATCGACGACGACTTCACGGAAAAGGAAACGGAGGCGGAGGTCGAGGCGGAAGACAACGGCGACCCACCCGCCGCCCAGGGCACATCAGCACCCCCAGCGAAACCAATGTGCCCTCAATGTGCCCTGGCCGCCTGACGGCCCCCCCGGCACCAAAAAGGGCGAGGCCCGAAGACCCCGCCCGAAACCACCGAAATCCTAGGTCAGGGCCACACCAAGCAGTACGGCTGATGCCCCGCCTCATGCAGCCGGTGGCTGAAGTCCTGCCACTCGTGCAGCAGCTGGTACACGTTGAACGCGTCCCTCGGGCCGCCCCGGTCCGGGACCGTCGACCAGATGAAGGCCGCCGCGCCGACCGCTTCCTCGCCGATGCCGCGCAGGGGGTCGACCACCGTCATGGGGAGCTTGACCACCGCGTAGTCGGGGTGCAGTACCACCAGCTCCAGCGGCGGCACCTTGTGCAGAGGCACGCCTTCGATGCCCGTCAGCACCATCGCGGCCATCGTCTCCGGCTTGATCTTGGTGAACATGCCGTTCATGCCGAGCTCGTCGCCGCCGAGTTCCTCGGGGCGCATCGAGATCGGGACCCGGGCCGCGGTCGCGCCGTCCGGTGCGCCGAAGTATTTGTACGTCACCCCCACCCGACCACCATTCCTGCTCCCGGTCTGCAGACGGTCGATCCGCCGCTCGCTCCGCTGGTCCCGATCCCTCTGATCGCGGTCCCGCTGATCGATACGTCGGTCGCGCCGCTCCGACTCACTCGGTACGCCTTGTTCGTGACGTGCTGCTTCGGCCGATTCCTCCGCGTCGCGCCGGTGCTTTCCCCGTTGGGCACGTCGAGGACCCAGGTCATCGGTCCCCTCACCCAGTCCGCCACCGCGATGCATATCTCCACCCGACTGCTTTTCTAGGACGCGTGGCCCCCGCCGCGCAACCCGATCATCGTGTCAGTGACCTCCCCCACGGCCGCCCGCCGAAACGTGCGTCGAAACATCAGTCCGCAGGATCTTTACAGCCTCCGGCCGCCTGCGTGCCGGATGAGCTGGGTGTATCGGGTCACAGTCTCGCAGATGCCCCGGGCGCTGTGCGGGGACCGCCGTCCTCCGCTGCGAGAGGACCGCCGTCCTCGGCCTACCCTGAGGAGGTCACCAAGCATCCGGAGTCCGAGAAGTCGGAGAAGTCGCACGTCATGAGTGCCCAGAGCGAAACGCCCTATCCCTACGACGCGCCCGTCTCACAGGCGCTCTTCGACCGCGCCTCCGTCGTCACGCCCGGCGGCGTGAACTCCCCGGTGCGCGCCTTCCGCGCCGTCGGCGGCACCCCCCGTTTCATGGTCTCCGGCAAGGGGCCCTACCTCACGGACGCCGACGGGCGCGAGTACGTCGACCTTGTGTGCTCCTGGGGGCCGATGATCCTCGGGCACTCCCACCCCGAGGTCATCGCCGCCGTCCAGGAGGCCGTCTCCCGCGGTACCTCCTTCGGTACGCCCGGTGAGGGCGAGGTCGCCCTCGCGGAGGAGATGGTCGCCCGGATCGAGCCGCTGGAGCAGGTCCGGCTGGTCAGCAGCGGGACCGAGGCCACGATGAGCGCCATCCGGCTCGCCCGCGGGTTCACCCGGCGCACCAAGGTGATCAAGTTCGCCGGGTGTTACCACGGGCACGTCGACAGCCTCCTGGCCGCCGCCGGGTCCGGCGTGGCCACCTTCGCGCTGCCGGACACCCCCGGTGTCACCGGTGCGCAGGCCGGCGACACGATCGTGCTGCCGTACAACGACCTGGAGGCGGTGCAGGAGGCCTTCCACCGGCACCCGGGGGAGATCGCCTGCGTGATCACCGAGGCGTCGCCGGGCAACATGGGCGTCGTGCCGCCCGCGCCCGGGTTCAACCAGGGCGTCAGGGACACCTGTCACAAGAACGGCGCCCTGTACGTCTCCGACGAGGTCATGACCGGGTTCCGGACGAGTCGGGCCGGGTGGTTCGGGATCGACGGCGTCGTGCCCGACCTGATGACCTTCGGGAAGGTCATGGGGGGCGGCTTCCCGGCCGCGGCCTTCGGTGGCCGCGAGGACGTCATGGCGCACCTCGCCCCGGCCGGGCCCGTCTACCAGGCCGGCACCCTCTCCGGGAACCCCGTCGCCACCGCCGCCGGTCTCGCCCAGCTGCGGCTGCTCGACGACGCGGCCTACGACAAGGTCAACGCCGTGTCGGAGCAGATCCAGGGGCTGGTCGGTGAGGCGCTGAACAAGGAGGGCGTCGCGCACCAGGTGCAGACCGCCTCCAACATGTTCTCCGTCTTCTTCACCAACCGCCCGGTGCGGAACTACGAGGACGCGCGGGGCCAGGAGTCGTTCCGGTTCACCGCCTTCTTCCACTCCCTCCTCGCCGACGGCGTCTACCTGCCGCCGTCGTCCTTCGAGTCCTGGTTCGTCTCCACGGCCCACGACGAGCGTGCCGTCCAGAAGATCGCCGACGCCCTCCCGGCGGCGGCCCGAGCGGCCGCGGAGGCCAAGGCAGCATGAGTGAGCAGCAGGACATCACCGTCGTCCACGTCATGCGGCACGGGGAGGTGGCCAACCCCGACGGGGTCCTGTACGGCAGACTCCCCGGCTACCACCTCTCCGAGCTCGGCCGGCAGATGGCCGACCGGGTCGCCGAGCACCTCGCCGGCCGGGACGTCACCCACGTCGCCGCCTCCCCGCTGGAGCGCGCGCAGGAGACCGCGACCCCGATCGCCAAGGCGCACGGGCTCGACCTCGGCACCGACGAGCGGCTCATCGAGGCCGAGAACATCTTCCAGGGCAAGACCTTCGGGGTCGGCGACGGGGCGCTGAAGAACCCGGCCAACTGGAAGTACCTCGTCAACCCGTTCCGGCCGTCCTGGGGCGAGCCGTACGTCGACCAGGTGGTGCGGATGCGGGGCGCCCTGGACGCGGCCAGGGACCAGGCGCGGGGGCACGAGGCGGTGCTGGTCAGCCACCAGCTGCCGATCTGGATCCTGCGGTCGTACATCGAGCGGCGCCGGCTCTGGCACGACCCGCGCAAGCGGCAGTGCACCCTCGCCTCGCTGACGACTTTCACGTACGAGGGCGACAGGATCGTTTCCGTCGGGTACAGCGAGCCCGCCATCGACCTGGTCCCGGCCCATCTGCGCGCCGGCGCCAAGCCGGTGAAGGGGAAGGACAAGGCCTTCGGGGCGTGAACTCCGTGCCGCCGAACATGGTTTCATTAAATTAGTCTGAAAATATGCGGTTCCTTTCGGAACCTCCCTGTTCGTCCCGCCCTCTGAGTGGGTGACCACCAGAGGACGTGACGAATCGGGGCACCATGCGTACCTTCACCCGAAGGGGAATACTCGGCGTCGGCGCGGGCGCCGCGGCCGGACTCGGCCTCGCCGGCTGCGGTACGCACACATCGTCGGACGGTGCGAACCACGCCGGCGGTTCCGGCAGGCAGCCCTCGAAGAAGCCGACCGCGACCGCCCACCCCCTCGGCGACGGCTCCACCTCCCGCACCGGCAAGCAGCCCCACCAGCCCGCCGCCCCCGAGCCGCTGGAGCCCGGCCGGATCCCGCCGCAGTTCGTGATCTTCTCCTGGGACGGCGCCGGCGAGGTCGGCACCGGCCTCTTCCCGCGCTTCCTGGATCTCGCCAAGGAGCACGGCGCGTCCATGACCTTCTTCCTCTCGGGGCTGTACCTGCTCCCCGAGTCGAAGAAGCGGCTCTACGACCCCCCGAACAACCCCCGCGGCGCCTCCGACATCGGCTACCTCACCGACGAGCACATCAGGGCGACTCTCACCAACGTCCGCCGCGCCTGGCTCGAAGGGCACGAGATAGGCACCCACTTCAACGGGCACTTCTGCGGCGGCTACGGCACCGTCGGCAACTGGACGCCCAAGCAGTGGCGGAGCGAGATAGACCAGGCCAAGGCGTTCGTGAAGCAGTGGCGGACCAACTCCGGCTGGACCGACCTGCCCCCGCTCCCCTTCGACTACGACAAGGAGCTGGTCGGCGGCCGTACCCCCTGCCTGCTCGGCCAGAACAACCTGCTGCCCACCGCCCGCGAGCTCGGCTGGCGCTACGACGCCTCCTCGCCCGGCGGCCGCCAGGTCTGGCCGGAGAAGAAGCTGGGCGTCTGGGACCTGCCGCTGCAGCAGATACCGTTCCCGGGCCGCTCCTTCGAGGTCCTCTCCATGGACTACAACATGCTCGCCAACCAGTCGGTCAACTCGACCAAGGCCCCCGCGTACAACTACCCGGGCTGGCGGACCCAGTCGGCCCAGGCGTACATATCCGGATTCCAGCGGGCGTACACGACGAACCGGGCGCCCTTCTTCATAGGCAACCACTTCGAGCAGTGGAACGGCGGTATCTACATGGACGCCGTCGAGCAGGCCTTCAAGCACATCGCCCGGGAGAAGGAGAAGGGTGCCGACGTGCGCCTCGTCTCCTTCCGGCAGTTCGCGGACTGGCTGGACGTGCAGAAGCCGGAGGTCCTGGCGAAGTTGCGCACGCTGGACGTGGGACAGCGGCCCGCCGGTGGCTGGAAGACCTTCCTCAAGCAGGGGGCGGCGGCCTGAAAAGGGGCGAATCCCGGACCGAGGGGGGTGCGCAAGATCCTCAGAACGGGCATGCGAAACTTTTCACATGAGTACCCGTAGCCGCGCCCTCCTGCTCGGCGCCATGGCCGCCACGGCGGTCCTGACCCTGTCCGCGTGCGGCAACGGCGGCACCTCCGGCGGAGGCGGCAACACCAACTTCGTCACCGGCAAGGACGGCATCGACACGGTCGCCGAGGGCCACCGCGCGGCGGCCCCCGACCTGTCCGGGAAGACCATCGACGGCAGCACCCTGAACGTCGCCGACTACAAGGGCAAGGTCGTCGTCATCAACGTCTGGGGCTCCTGGTGCAGCCCCTGCCGGGCCGAGGCGCCCTACTTCGCCTCCGTCTCCAAGGAGTACGCGACCAAGGGCGTCCAGTTCGTCGGCATCAACACCCGCGACACCAGCACCGGTTCCGCGGTCGCCTTCGAGAAGCAGAACGGCATCGACTACCCGAGCCTGTACGACCCGACGGGCAAGCTGATGCTCCGCTTCAAGAAGGGCACGCTCAACCCGCAGGCCATCCCCTCCACCCTGGTACTCGACCGGCAGGGGAAGATCGCGGCGCGCTCGCTGGCGGCGCTCAGCGAGGAGAACCTGCTGAAGATGCTCAAGCCGGTCGTCGCGGAGAAGTGACGTGAGCGCACTCCTGACGCTCGCGGGCGCGACCGACGGACCGAACACGACGGTCATGAACGGCGCGCTGCTGCTCGCGCTGCCGATCGCGCTGCTCGGCGGCCTCGTCTCCTTCTTCTCCCCGTGCGTGCTGCCGCTGGTGCCCGGTTACCTCTCCTACGTCACGGGGGTCGCCGGCACGGACCTCGCCGAGGCCCGGCGCGGCCGGATGGCCACCGGCGCCGCGCTCTTCGTGCTCGGCTTCACGGTCGTGTTCGTGTCGAGCGGCGCCTTGTTCGGCTACTTCGGCCAGGACCTCCAGGAGCAGTCCGGCACTCTCAACAAGGTCCTCGGCGTCCTGATGATCGCCATGGGACTGTTCTTCATGGGCCTCATGCCCTGGTTCACCCAGCGCGAGTTCCGCTTCCACAAGCGGCCGGTGGCAGGTCTGGTAGGGGCACCCCTGCTGGGCGCGCTCTTCGGGATCGGCTGGACCCCGTGCATCGGCCCGACGCTCGCCGCCGTACTGAGCCTCTCCTCCCAGCAGGGCAGCGCAGGCCGCGGTGCCATACTGACCGTCGCCTACTGCCTGGGCCTCGGTGTGCCCTTCGTGCTCACAGCGATCGCCTTCCGCAAGGCGCTCGGCGCCTTCGGCTGGGTCAAGCGTCATTACGTATGGGTGATGCGGATCGGCGGCACGATGATGATCGTGACCGGTCTGCTGCTGCTGACGGGCACCTGGGACCGTCTCGTGCAGGACATGCAGTCCTGGTCCGCCGGCTTCACTGTGGGGATCTGATCGATGAGCAAGACCGAAACCGAGAACACCGAGCCGGACCTCGGCGCGGCGGGCTCCCAGCTCTCCACCGCCCCCGCCGAACCCCCGGTCGCCCCGGGTCTCGGGGTCGTCGGCTGGGCCCGCTGGTTCTGGCGGCAGCTCACCTCGATGCGGGTCGCGCTGCTGCTGCTCCTGCTGCTGTCGCTGGGCGCGATCCCCGGCTCGCTGATCCCGCAGAGCGGCGCCGACATCTCCAAGGTCGACGACTTCCGCAAGGCCCACAAGACGCTGTCGCCGGTCTACGACAAGCTCGGCCTGTTCCACGTCTACAGCTCGGTGTGGTTCTCGGCGATCTACATCCTGCTCTTCGTCTCGCTCGTCGGCTGCATCATCCCGCGCGCCTGGCAGTTCGTGGGCCAGCTGCGCGGCCGCCCGCCGGGCGCCCCGAAGCGGCTGGACCGGCTCCCGGCGTACACGACCTGGCGGACCACGGCGGAGCCGGAGGAGGTCCGTGCGGCGGCGCTGAAGCTGCTGAAGAAGCGGCACTTCCGCGCCCACCTCGCCGGGGACGCGGTCGCCGCCGAGAAGGGCTACGTCCGCGAGTTCGGCAACCTGGTCTTCCACATCGCGCTGATCGTGCTGCTGATCGCCTTCGCCTCCGGCCAGATGTACAAGTCGGACGGCACCAAGCTGGTCGTCGAGGGCGACGGGTTCGCCAACTCGATCCTCCAGTACGACGACTTCAAGTCCGGCTCCATGTTCAGCACCGACGACCTGGTGCCGTTCAGTTTCGACCTGAAGAACTTCCACGCCACCTACCAGACCAGCGGCCCCAGCAAGGGCACGGCGGTCTCCTTCGCCGCGGACGTCGACTACAGCGTGGGCGCCTACGGCAAGCCGAAGCGGACCACCATCAAGGTGAACGAGCCGCTGCACATCGACGACGCCAAGGTCTACCTCGTCAGCCACGGCTACGCGCCCGTCATCACGGTCCGCGACAGCAAGGGCAAGGTCGTCTACCACGACGCCGTCCCGCTGCTCCCGCTCGACAGCAACGTCACCTCCCAGGGCGTGGTGAAGGTGATGGACGGCTACCAGAACGCCAAGGGCGTCAGCGAACAGCTCGGCATCTCGCTGTTCTTCCTGCCGACCTACGCCGGCGGTTCCTCGGTCCTCTCCTCCTTCCCGGCGCTGGACAACCCGGTGCTGAACCTGACGCCGTACCACGGCGACCTCGGCGTCAACTCGGGCATCCCGCAGAGCGTGTACCAGCTCGACAAGACCCACATGAAGGAGTTCAAGGACTCCAAGGGAGCGCAGTTCCGGGACAACCTCAAGCCCGGCCAGACCATGCAGCTGCCGAACGGCGCCGGTTCCGTGACGTTCGAGAAGGACGTCAAGGAGTGGGCCGGCTTCGAGATCGTCCAGGAGCCCGGCAGCGGCTGGGCGCTGGGCGGTGCCCTCTCCGCGATCTTCGGCCTCGCCGCCTCGCTGTTCATCCAGCGCCGCCGGGTGTGGGTGCGCGCGGTGCCGGGCCCCGACGGCGTCACGGTGGTCGAGATGGCCGGACTGGGCCGCAGCGAGTCCGCGAAGGTGCCGGAGGAACTCGGCGACCTCGCGGGCATCCTCTACGACCAGGCGTCGGGGGCTCCCGATCCCGACGACACCACTGACGACGACCCCGCAGAATCCCCCGACCCCGAAGTCGTACCTGCCGAAGGGGCTGAGAAGCGATGACTTCCGCCGCCGCAACCGCGCTCGACGCAACGACCCTCGCCGCGACCAACGAGCATCTGGCGAGCATGAGCAACACGCTCGTCTACTCCTCGATGGCCGTCTACACGCTGGCCTTCTTCGCCTACATCTTCGAGTGGCTGCTCGGCAGCCGCAGCCGGGTGGCGCGCACCGCCAACGCGCTCACCACCAAGACGGAGACGAAGAAGGCGCCCGCCGTCACGGTCAAGAAGGCCGGCGGCACCGCCGTACTGGAGCGCCCGCAGGTCGTGGTCCGCTCCGCGGCGGGCTCCCGGGACGTGCCGGACGGGCCCGGCGCCCACGGCGGCGACGAGCAGGGCGACCTCTACGGCCGGATCGCGATCTCCCTCACGGTCCTCGCCTTCCTCGTGGAGCTGGCGGGCGTGGTCACCCGCGCGGCCTCCGTGCAGCGGGCGCCGTGGGGCAACATGTACGAGTTCAACATCACGTTCTCCACGGTCGCGGTCGCCGTCTACCTGACCCTCCTCGCCCTGAAGAAGAACGTCCGCTGGCTCGGCCTCTTCCTGATCACCACGGTCCTGCTCGACCTCGGCCTCGCGGTCACCGTCCTCTACACGGCGAGCGAGCCGCTGGTCCCGGCCCTGCACTCGTACTGGCTGTACATCCACGTCTCGACGGCGATCTTCTGCGGCGCGGTCTTCTACGTCGGCGCGGTGGCCACGATCCTCTACCTCTTCAAGGACGCGTACGAGAGCAAGCTGGAGAACGGCGGCAAGCCCGGCAACTTCGCCACCTCGGTCCTGGAGCGCCTGCCCGCCTCGGCCTCGCTCGACAAGTTCGCCTACCGCGTCAACGCGGCCGTCTTCCCCCTGTGGACCTTCACGATCATCGCGGGCGCGATCTGGGCGGGCAGCGCCTGGGGCCGCTACTGGAACTGGGACCCCAAGGAGACCTGGTCCTTCATCACCTGGGTCGCCTACGCCTGCTACCTGCACGCCCGCGCCACCGCCGGCTGGAAGGGCCGCAAGGCCGCCTACCTGGCGATGATCGCCTTCGGCTGCTGGCTCTTCAACTACTACGGCGTCAACATCTTCGTCACCGGCAAGCACTCCTACGCGGGCGTGTAACTCCCGCACCGACAAGGCCGGTTCCCGTGACCCAGGTCACGGGAACCGGCCTTCGTCGTACGGACAGGTGGGAGGACGTGGACACACATCTGCGAAGACGCGTCCGCGCCGGAGACCACGACGCCTTCGCCGCCCTCTTCGACGCCTACGCGCGCTCGGTCTACAACCACGCCTACCGGCTGACGGGGCAGTGGACGACCGCCGAGGAGGTCGTCTCGCTGACGTTCCTGGAGGCCTGGCGGCTGCGCGCGAACCTCGACGAGGACGGCGGCTCACCGCGCCCCTGGCTGCTGGGCATCGCCACCAACGTCACCCTCCCCCACTCTCGGCTTCGCTCGAGCGGGGGGACCCCCATCCAGCGCCGCGCCGCCCGCAGACACACGGCCGCGCTGTCCCGGCTGCCCCGCGAGGAACCGGTACGGGACTTCGCCGACGAGGTGGCCGGACGCGTCGACGACACGGCTCAACTGGCCCTCGTGCGCGCGGCACTGGCGAAGCTGCGCCGGTCCGAGCGGGAGGTGCTGGCGCTGTGCGTGTGGGCGGGCCTGGACTACGCGGCGGCGGCCGAAGCACTCGGCGTGCCCGTGGGCACAGTCCGCTCCCGCCTCTCCCGCGCCCGCGCAAAACTCGCGAAACATATGGAACCCCCTCGTATCCCCGGACAGATGAGAGGTGACCGCACCGACGCGGTCGGGCCTCTGAAGGAGGGAACCCGATGAACCAGCTGCACGAACACGACCTCCCGCCGGCCCGTCACCGACTCCTCAAGGAGCATCTGATGACCGAGATCCGACGGGAAGAACGCCGGCGGACGCGTGGGTGGCTGCGGCCCGCGCTGATCGGCGCGGCCGTGGCGGCCGCCGCCGCGGTCGCCGTCACCCTGGCCGTGCCGTCCGGGGGCGCGGCACAGCCGAAGACCTCCCAGGAGGCCACGGCCCTGCTGGGCCACATCGCGCTGGCCGCCGAGCACGAGAAGGCACCGGCCGGCATCCGCGACGACCAGTTCGTGTACATCAAGAGCCGGACCGCCTTCACGGTCTCCGAGAACAACGGGCCCGCGAAGCTCCAGCCCGTCCACGACCGGGAGGTCTGGCAGTCCGTGGACGGCACCCGGGAGGGCCTGCTGGAGGAGAACACGCCGGACAACGAGCACGCCTCGCTCGGCACGAAGGGGAAGAAGGTGGGGGAGCGGTCCACCTACTACCGGGACCTGGCCAAGCTGCCGACCGGCACCGAGGCGATGCACGACTGGCTGTACCGGGTCAGCGCCGACGAGGTCGACGCCGAACGCCCGGACCGGAACGACGCGGCGTTCATGCTCTTCGCCGATCTGATCCAGGAGTCCCTGATGCCGCCGAAGGTGAGCGCGGCGCTCTACCGGGCGGCCGCGACGATCCCGGGCGTCGACGCGGTTCGCGACGTCAAGGACCTGACCGGCAGGGAGGGCGTCGCGATCACCCGCACCACCGCCGAGGAGAAGGTCCAGTTGATCTTCGACGAGAAGACGTACGCGTTCCTCGGGGAGCGGCTGTACGACCTGCACGGCACGTCGATGGGCGGCACGTCGGTCATCGTGCGGGCCGTCGTCGACAAGGCGGGGGAGCGCCCGTAGGGGTGCGGATCCCGGAGGCCGGGGTCAGGCTGGAGTCATGACCGGTTCCATAGAACAGGGCACCAGTCAGACCCACGGGAGAACGCACATCCTCCACTTCCTGGTCCGGCTCCCGGGGCGGACGGACCGGGTCTGGCCCAGCCTGTCCACTCCGGAGGGCCTGGCCGCCTGGTTCACCCCGGTCGACGTCCTGCAACCGAGACTGGGCGGCACGGTCACCCTCGGTGACCTGGGCACGGGCAGGGTGACCGCCTGGGACGTCGACCGGATCGCGGAGTACACGGTGGAGGGCGGCGGCAGGATCCGCTTCCACCTGGAACGCGACGGCGACACGGGCAGCACCCTGCGCTTCACCCACGAGTTCAAGGGCGAGGGCGAGACGGAACCGGGCTGGCGGGCCAGATTCGAGCGTCTGATCGACTCCCTGAACTCTTGAGGCGCCTCGGCTGAGGCGCCCCGAAAGGGGCGCGGGGCTGTACCGATATGCGGCTCCGCCGCGTGGGCGCGACCAGCCCCCACGCACCCGCACCCGCCTACGACGGCGGCAGACACTCCCCACTCGGCGGCTTCCCCTCCGGCCACGCAATACGAACGAACCGCGACCCGCCTTCCGGCCGCAGCTCCACCATCGGTACCGCCTTGTCGTACGGATTCCCGTGGGCGTCCAGGCAGATCCACCCGCTCGCCCCGTCCACCCGCAGCGACCCCTTCACCTGCGGCCACTGCAACCCCACGTCGGCCAGCGTCGGCACCCGCTTCCCCTCCGGTACCGCCTCCCGGATCCCGTGCACCGCGAGTCGCATCGCGTCGTAGGCGATGATCAGCTGCCCGTCCTCCAGGGCGACCGGCCCGATCGGCCCCACCGGCGCCTTCTCCGCGCTCGTCAGCAGCCCGGTCAGCGTCGCCATGTCCGCCGCCGAACCGCCCGTCTTCGGGCTGCCCTCGCCCCACGCGTCCGGATGGGCGAGGGCGGTGTAGCGGACGGCGAGGTTGTGCCGCAGGGCGCTGCGGTCCAGCTTCTTCTCGCCGGTCAGGTACGACCCCTCGTCCCCGGTCAGCACGGTGAACCTCCGGTCCTGGCAGCCCCGTCCGCCCAGCGCGTTGATGAACTGCCGCAGCTGGGTGTGGCGGCCGGCGAAGAGGATCGTGTCCGTCGTCCGCGAGGTGTCGCAGACCAGGTTGGTGATCTGCCGGAAGGTGTTCGCGGTCGTCCCCTCCTGGGTGCGGTCGGCCGGCGGCGTGAACGGCTGCGGCTCGTACGGCGAGCCCTTGATCAGCGCCGCGAACGACGTCTGGAGCGTCCGGGTGTACGGGTCGCCCGGCTTGTCGTAGACGAGCAGCGCCCGGCCCGCGGTCACCTTCGCGAAGGAGGCCAGGGCGCGCGCCTCGTCGGTGTTGGTGGGGGAGACCCGGGCCAGGCCGGGGTAGGGGTCCTTGCCGCCCTGCCCGTTGGCGAGGTCGTCGGCGGTGATCGACGACCCCACCACCGGAATGCCCAGCCGGGTCAGCTCCTTGACGGCCTTCTTGTTGTTGTCGGTGCTCTGCCCGACCCCGGCGACCGCCCGCAGCCGGTCCGTGCCACCGGTCATGCCCGCCAGCTGCGTGACCATCCGCTGCCAGTACTGGCTGGTCGCACCGGGGTTGGCCAGCACCAGCCGGATCACCGGGGACTGGCCGTTGGAGTCGTGGTTGGCCTGGTACTGGGCGAGGTAGGCGCCCTGGAGCTCGTGCTGGATGTCGGCGAGGCTCGCCGCCGCCGTCGCGGTGTACGGCAGCATCACCGCGACCGTGACATAACTCCCGGGCTTCAGGCGGGCGTTCTCGCGGGCGATCGCCTCGACGGTGGCCCGCAGCTGCGGGTGCCCGAAGTCGAACGCGGTCGTCGCCACGCCCACGCACTCGTCGCTGCCCTCGGGCCGGGCCACTCCCGGCGCGCAGGACCGGTCGTCGTGGAGGACCACGCGTACCCCGACGACCAGGCCGGCCAGCACCGCGGCCGTGACCAGCAGGGCGAGATAGCGGCGCAGCGGAATCTCCCAGACGCCCTCACGCAACCACGTGCCCACGCCCCGGCCCGCCATCACGCCACCCCGCCCCGCCGTACCATCACGCCACCCCGCTCCGCTCGTCGTCACCCTCGTCGTCCTCCCCGTCCTCCGCCGGCGGGCGTCCCGCCAGCGCGGCCGCCGGCCAGTCCCGGGAGGCCCGCCACAGCAGCGCGTTGCCGGCCGGCCGCAGGTTGGACAGCTGCTCCAGCTCGAAGCGCAGCCGGTCGCCCACCTTCGGGTCGGGCAGCACCAGCGGATCGGTCAGCAGCCACACCGCGTGCAGCAACCGCCGTATCCGCAGGTGCAGTACGGCGTCCACGCCGTCCGGTACGCGCTGCTGCGCGTCCGTGCGGCCGAGTGCCACCGCCGCCCGCCGGTCGCCCTGGCCGGTGAAGTCGCGGCCCTCGGCGTCATGGGCGTGGAAGTAGGGCGCGGCGGCGATGAACCGCAGGGTGTGCAGCCAGGTACGGGTGTCCAGGGCCGGGAAGCCGTCGCGCAGGTGGGCGACCGCCGGTCCGGCCTGTCCCAGGGCGAGTTGGTGGTGCAGCCGGAAGCGGGCCTGCCCGTCCGGCCGGTCCTCGGTGTAGTACGCGACCATCGTCTCGTGGGCGGTGCGCCAGCCGCTGTGGTCGGCGTCCCGCAGGTGCAGCCGGAGCAGCAGCAGGGTCCGCAGGAAGGGGTCCCCGACGAACTGGCCGGGCACGGCGGGCAGCCCCTCCCGGGCGAGCCGGTTCTGCAGGGCCCGTACGTCGGCCGGGCCGAAGTCGTCCGGGAGCAGCGCGGCGGCCAGCGCGCACGCCGAGTCGTGGTCGTGGGCGGCGGCGAGGACGGTCAGCTCGTCGAGGCGGTCGGCGGGCACCAGCCGGTCGAGGAGCTGGAGGTAGGCCGGGGCGGCGGGGCCGTCCTCGACCGGCCGCACGTCGGCGGTCAGCAGGGCGCCCAGCGATCCCGTCCGCCCCGGATTCTGCGCCGCGGCCTCGGCGAGCAGGGCGATGCCCAGCGGGTTGCCGCCGGTCAGCCGGTGCACGGCGTGCGGGAGCTGGGGCGCGGCCGGGGCGGCGACCAGGTGCAGGGTGTCGTCGGGGGCCAGCGGCGGGAGCGCGACCAGCAGCGCCCGCGAGGAGGGTACGGCCGGGTCCGGCGTCCACTCGCTGCGCCGGGCGACCCCGGCCAGCTCCCGCCGTACCCCGCCGCGCAGCAGCGCCCGGCCGTCGCCGCGCAGTCCGGCGACGAACGCCACCTGGTCGGCGATGCCCTCGGCCCGGTCCCTGAGCACCGCCTCCACCAGGCCGGGCCCCGGCCCTGCCTGCACGTTGTCGACCAGCACCAGCGGCCGCCCGAGCCGCTGCATCCGCGGCAGCACCCCCGCGTACGCCTCGGTCAGGTCGGCGAGCAGGGCCCGGACCAGATACCGCTCGGCGTGCTCGCGGGAGGTGCCGCCCGCCCGGAAGTGCCCGGAGAGCAGGATCAGGCCGCGCTGGGCGTTCCCGCCCGCGTTGGGGTAGGTCCGGTACCAGATCGACGCCTTCTGGTGGCGGCGGCTGGCGAAGCCCTCGGCGACCGACTCCAGGGTGGCCTCGATGGCGCCGGAGACCAGCGGCCCGGTCCCGGTCGCGGCGGCGACGACCTTCGCCGCCACCTTCCCGGCCCACCGCCCCGCGAACCCGCTGATCCACGAGCCGCTCTCGTTCAGCAGCAGGATCCGCTCCACCTCGCGCCGGATCCGCTCCGAGTCCGCGTCGCCCCAGCCGCCGGCGGCCACCGCGACCAGGCCCGACATCAGCCGCGGGAAGGTGATCCGCCCGGCGCCGGTGACCGGTTCGGCGAGCTGCTCGGCGACGACCAGCAGCGCCTGCGCGACCGGCGACCAGGACGCGGCGGGCCGCTCCGGCGGCGGCGCCGCGAACTGCTCGTCCGCACAGTCGACGAGCGCGACCGGGGTGTGCCCCTTGTAGGCGTCCCGCAACTCGGCGAGCACCGCACTCTTGCCGAGCCCCCGGGCCCCGGTCAGCACGACGAACGGCAGCTCACCCGGGTGTTCGAGGGGGAGGGCACGATGCTGGTACGGCCGTAACCCGACGATCCTCGGCACGAGCCCGGCCGGCTCGACGTCGAACAGCGCCCCGCGCCCGTGCAGCCGTCTGTGCAAGGCAGTCCCCCCTCAACACGAGTGTAGGAAGGGGGAGTTGCTTCGGGCCAGATCGCATGATGACTGTTGGGTCACGAATCCTGACTCTGTGGGATCAGCCGACGGTGATGGAGTCCAGCTTCGCCCGCAGGTAGACGTGCGAGTCGACCGGCGGGTACGCCACCCTGCCGACCGGCGCCGGCACGGACTCGACGGTGGTGCCAGGGGTGCACTCGCCGAAGTAGACGAGCGACATCAGCTCCTCGGCGGGCGCGTCCGTGGGCGGCGGCAGCACCCGGTGCCGCCCCGACCGCCACCGGTCGCCGGTCCAACGGGCCATCAGGTCACCGATGTTGATGGTGAACGCGGCGGGGTCGTACGGCGCGTCCTCCCAGCCGCCCTCGTCCGTGTACACCTGGAGCCCACCCTTGCCGGCCTGCCGGTCCAGGATGGTCACCGTCCCGAAGTCGGTGTGCGGCCCGATCCGGAACTGCCCCGGCGCGGGCTCGCCGAGCACCTCGGTCCCCGGGTACCAGTTGATGTTGAAGCCGTACGTCGGATGGTCCATGTGCCGGGAGAAGAAGTCCTGTTCGAGCCCGAGCGCGTACCCGAGGAGGGACAGCAGCTCCTTCTCCAGCTCGCCCATCCGGTCCAGGTACTCCTCGCAGAGCGTCCGTAGCTCCGGCACCTCCGCCGGCCACACGTTGGGCGCGTACCACTCGGCGTTGACCACCGGGTCCTCGAACGGCTCGTGGGTCGCGAAGGTCAGCGACTCCTTCAGGTCGGGCGGGGTCTCGGTGCCCTCCGAGTACCCGTTGGCCTCGGCGCCGGGCCCCAGCCAGCCGCGCCCGCCGACCTTCACCTCGTACGCCCGCTTCACCTCGTCGGACAGCGCGAAGAACCGGCGCGCGGCCTCCCGCACCCCGTTGCGGAGCTCCGGGTCGACCCCGTGCCCGGTGACGAGCAGGAAGCCGGCGGTCTGCAGGGCGGAGTCGACGGTCCGGGCGATGTCCTCGCGGGCCGTCGGGTCACCCTCCAGCCAGGGACGCAGATCGATGGTGGGGATGCGGGGCCGGAGCTCATTCACCGATGTCCTCATTCCACAGAGCCGGGTTGTCGTTGATGAAGTCGCGCATCATGGCGACGCACTCCTCGTCGTCCAGCAGGACGATCTCCACACCGTGTTCGGCGAGCCAGTCGTGGCCGCCGTGGAAGGTGGCCGCCTGGCCGATCACGACGCGGGAGATGCCGAACTGGCGGACCAGGCCGGAGCAGTACCAGCACGGTGACAGGGTGGTCACCATGGTGGTGCCGCGGTAGGTGCGCTGGCGGCCGGCCGCGCGGAAGGCGGCCGTCTCCGCGTGCATGGAGGGGTCGTCGTCCTGGACGCGCCGGTTGTGGCCGCGGCCGAGCAGGGCGCCGTCGGCACCGTAGAGGGCGGCGCCGATCGGGATGCCCCCCTCGGCGAGCCCGGCGCGGGCCTCGGCGACGGCGGTGGCGAGCCAGGAACGGGCTTGCGGTTGATCCATGACGTCACTCTCCCGTGGCCGAAACACGAGGGCAACGTGCGGAAAGTACCCTCCGGGCAACCCCCGGCCGGACGAAATGTCAGCGGCCGTGCCCGTCCCCTGGAGGTCACCGTGCCCGCACTCACCCTCCGCGAAGTCCTGGCCCTCGACCCCGTGCGGGCGGCCCGCCCCGAACTGCTCGCCGGGGAGGGCGCCCTCGACCGCCCCGTGCGCTGGGTGCACTCCAGCGAGGTCTACGAGGGCGCCAACTTCCTCGACGGCGGCGAACTGCTCCTCACCAACGGCTTCGGGCTGACCGACGCCGGCGACGAGGTCCGCCGCCGGTACGTGCGGGAGCTGGCGGCGCGCGGTGCGGCCGGGCTCGCCGTGGAGGTCGGGCGGGCCCTGCCCAGCATGCCGCCCGAGGTGACCGACGAGGCCTGCCGCCTCGACCTGCCGCTGCTCGCCCTGCACCGGGTGGTGCCCTTCGTCCGGATCGCCGAGGCCGCCAACCGGGCGATCGTGGCCCGGGGCCTGTCCGGCCGCCGTACGGTCGTCCGGGCCTGGGGCGACGACCACGCGGCGGCGCTGCTCGCCGACCTCGCCGACGCACAGGCCCTCAACCAGCCCGAGGTGGAGGCCCGGGCCGCCCTCGCCGGGTTCCACCCCGGCCCCGGCGCCCGGCTCCTCGGCGTCTCGCTGCACGGCAGCCGGGGCGTGGGCGCGGTGGACCGGGCGGCACGGGTGCTGGGCGGGGCCGGGGCGCTGCGGGCCGCGTTCCCGGGGGACGTGCTGGCGCTGCTCGCGGTGCCGGCCGCGGTCGCCGGCGACCCGGTGCGGGCCGTGCAGGAGGCTTTCCGGGGTGCCGCCGAGCCGGGGGCCACGGTCGCCGTCGGACACGCGGTCGGCCCCGGCGGCTGGCTGCACTGGAGCGAGACGCTGCGGGCGGCCCGGACCACCCTGGAACTCGCGCTGACCGTGCCGCCCGCCGAACCGGCGCCGCCCGAGGGCCCGTCGGTGACCTCGGCCCGCGCCCTCGCCCTGGAGCGGGAGCTGACCCGGGGCGGGGTCGCCGCCAACCGCGACCGCCTCGCCGCCCTCGTCCAGCACACCCTCGGCCCGCTGCTGGCCTGGGAGGCGGCCCACGCCAGCGACCTGGTCCGCACCCTGGAGGTGCACCTGCGGCACGGCTGCTCACCGACCCGCACGGCCGCCCTCCTGCACATCGGCCGCCAGTCCCTCTACCAGCGCCTGGAGCGCATCGAGTCCCTCCTCGGCCTGGAGATCGACGACCCCGACCTGCTCGGCGAACTCCTGACGGCGACCTGCGCGCACCGGGTGGTGCGAGGGACGCGCCCTGAAGGGGCACGGGACCCTGTCCGATATGCGGCTACCGCCGCGTGCGCGCGAGCAACCACGACGGCGCGGCAGTCGGCAGACGACATGTCGCGGCGCTTCCAGCGGAGCGCTTAGCGGAGCGCCTAGCCGCGGGTCCGTGCCCGGTCGCGGAACCAGGCGGCCGTTCCCACCAGCAGGGCCACGGCCAGCCCGTACAGCGGCAGCCACAGGGTGGTCGTGGCGGCCAGGCACTCGGCGACGGCCTTGCGGGCCTGGGTCTGCTGGGCGTACGCCAGGGCGGCGCCGTCGGTGCCGGCCAGGTCTCCCAGGGCGGCCTTCACCTGGAGGGCCTGGTACCGGCCCGTCAGTTCGCAGTCGTCGCGGGTGCCGGGCATCGGGAACAGCCAGGCCTGCCGTTGCAGCAGGGGGGCCAGGGCGATCGCCACGCACAGGCCGACGACCAGCGCGTACGCGACCAGGCCGCGCAGGTAGGGCGAGCGGAGGCCCGGCGTCCAGGCCGCCCGGCGCTGGAAGGCGGCCAGCACCGCGAGCAGCGTCACCCCGATGAAGGTGGCGAACCACTCCCACGAACCCTGGGCCAGCGCGAACGTCAGCACCGCGGCGAGCCCGATGCCGATGACCCCGGGGGCGGGAACGGCGTCGCCCGCCGTGACGGCGGCCGGCCTCGGGGTCACTCGGGGGCGGGGACCGGTCACGGGCCTCTCCTGCGAGGGGGGAGACAGAACAGCGGGGGACACCTCAGCATCCGCCGCGGGGCGCCGCGGCCCCGGGCACCATGCCGTACCGGCCCGCCGCCTCGCCCGGACGGCCCGCACCTGGTCGGCGGCGGCAGCACGGCGCGCACCCCGGGCTCCACGCAGGCTGGGAGCGTGGGCGACGGGATCAGCGGTGAGGGCGATGATCGTAACGATGGTGTCGGTGCCGGACGGGGGCCTGACGCGGGTCTCCGTGCAGGAGGCGCGCCGGCGGCTCGCCACGGATCCGTTCCTGCTCCTCGGCGTCGAACTGCCCGAGGAGGAGGGACCGGCACAGGAGCCGGTGGTCCGGCAGCTCGGGCTGGACGACGAGGACCTGGAGTGGTTCGCCCGGCCGGACGGATCCCCGCGGGCCGAGTTCCTGGGCGAGACCGCCGGGTTCGTCGTGCCGGTGGTCCGTGGCGGCCAGGTCCACCATGTGCACGCCCTGGGCTCCGAACGCTTCCTGGTGGTCGTCCACTGGGGCCGTAGGGCCGGCCTGGCGGGGGACATCGCGGCACTGGTGCGGCGGGAGCGGCCGCGGGACGCGGTGGCCGCGCTGTTCCTGCTGCTCCAGGAGGCGCTCTCGACGTTCCGCCGGGCCGCGGTGGAGGCGCTGCTCCAGGTGGAGGAGCTGGAGGACGAGATGTTCGAGGAGCGGCGCCCCGAGCAGGTCTACCGGCTGTCCCAGCAGCGCCGCCACTCCGCCGTCCTGCACCACGCGCTGCTGCCCTACCTCCAGGGGGTCGACGAGGTGATCACCCGCAGGATGATGAGCCCCGACTTCCCGGTGGAGCGGCAGCGGCTCGCCCAGGAGTTCCAGCGGGCGGCGCGCCTGGTCCTCGCGGACATCGAGTCCCTCCAGGACGCCACCCGCCGGGCCTTCGCCAGCTACGGCTCGCTGGTCGCGGGCGAACAGAACGGGGTGATCAACCGGCTGGCGATCGTCTCGGTGATCTTCCTGCCGCTGTCGTTCCTGACCGGGTTCTTCGGCATGAACTTCGAGTTCCTGACGAACCGGCTGGAGACCCGGGACGAGTTCTGGCTGCTCGCCGTGGGGCTCCAGCTGGTCGCCGTGGTCGGCTCGCTCTTCCTGCTGCACCGCAGCCGGATCTGGCGCAGACTCCGGGACGACGACTAGGACGACTGGCCGACCATGGCGGCGGGCCGGACGATGCGGTCGAAGTCCTCCGCGCTGATGTACCCGGAGGCCAGGGCTGCCGTGCGCAGGGTGGTGTCCTCGTTGTCGGCCTTGTGGGCGATCGCGGAGGCCTTGTCGTAGCCGATCACCGGCGAGAGGGCCGTGACCAGCATGAGGGACCGGTCGACGTAGCTGTCGATCTGGTCCCGGTTGAGCCGGATGCCCTCGATGCAGTATTCGCGCAACTTGGTGCAGGCGTCGGCGAGGATGGTGGCCGCGTGCAGGAAGTTGTTGATGATGACCGGGCGCATGGCGTTGAGCTCGAAGTTTCCCTGGGTGCCGGCGAATCCGATGGCCTGGTCCTCGGACAGCACCTGGATGCAGACCATGACCATGGCCTCGCACTGGGTCGGGTTGACCTTGCCCGGCATGATGGAGGAGCCCGGCTCGTTCGCGGGGAGGACGAGTTCGTCGAGGCCGCAGCGGGGTCCGGAGGCCAGCCAGCGGATGTCGTTGGCGATCTTCATCAGCGGGACGGCCAGCGCCCTCAGCCCGGCAGAGGCGCCGACCATGGCGTCCAGGCCGCCCTGGGCGGCGAACTTGTTCCGCGCGGTGGTGAACGGGTAGCCGGTCGCTTCGGCGATGTCGGCTGCGACCTGCTCACCGAAGCCGGGCGGGGCGTTGAGCCCCGTGCCCACCGCGGTGCCCCCCATCGCCAGTTCGAGCAGCCCCTCGGCCGACCTGGTGGCCCTGTCGACGGCCTGCTGCAACTGGTGGGCATAGCCGGACCATTCCTGCCCCACGGTGAGCGGGACGGCGTCCTCCAGATGGGTGCGGCCGATCTTCACCACGTCGTGCCACTGCCGCGCCTTGGTCTCGATGGCCTGCTGCAGCGCCCGCACGCAGGGCAGCAGGTGCTCGTGGATCTCCTTGACCGCGGCGATGTGCATGGCGGTGGGGAAGGTGTCGTTGGAGGACTGCCCCATGTTGACGTGGTCGTTCGGGTGAACCGGGTCCTTGCTGCCCAGCTCCCCGCCGGCCAGCTGGATCGCGCGGTTGCTGATCACCTCGTTGGTGTTCATGTTGGACTGGGTGCCGGACCCCGTCTGCCACACGTACAGCGGGAAGTGGTCGTCCAGTTCGCCCGCTATGACTTCGCCGGCCACCCGCTGGATCAGTTCGGCCTTCCAGGAAGCGAGCCGGCCCGCCCGCCCGTTGACGGCGGCAGCCGCCCTCTTGACGTAGCCGTAGGCGTGGTAGACGGCCTTGGGCATCCGGTCGTCCCCGATGGAGAAGTGGATGAGGGAGCGTTGTGTCTGGGCGCCCCAGTAGCGGTCCGCGGGGACGTCGACGGCTCCCATGGAGTCGGTCTCCCGCCGGGTGCCGGTCGCGTGCAGGCCGACGGGGATGTCGAGGATCTTCGGGGCGTCGCCCCGACCGGCAGGCCAGGGTCCGTCGGCGTCGGGCGGTGGGGTGTGGGTGTTCATGCCGCGGCTCCGTCCGTGTAGACCGGCTGCCACATGGCGTCCCGGACGGCCTGTGCGGTGTCGACCGGCTTGGAGGAGGCCACGCCGTCGTCGAGCGCCGCCTTGACCACCGCGGTCGCGGTGATCGCGGACGACTCCCTGAGGTCGTCCACGGGCGGCAGCAGGGAGGCGCCCGGCCCCGACGGGTCGACCTGGTCCGCCACGGCCTGCGCGGCCGCCAGCAGCATGCCGGCGGTCACCTGGGAAGCGCCGGAGACGATCGTGCCCAGGCCCAGCCCCGGGTAGAGGAGCGCGTTGTTGGCCTGCCCGATCCGGTAGGTGACGCCGTCGTACTCCACCGGCGGGACGGGGATGCCGGTCGCGACCAGCGCCTTCCCCCTGGACCAGGCGATGACGTCGGCGGGCATGGCCTCGATCCGGGAGGTGGGGTTGGAGATCGGGAAGATGACCGGCCGCTCGGTGCCCTCGGACATGGCCTCGACGATCTCGCGGGTGAACGCGCCGTGCGCGGTGGACGTGCCCAGCAGGATCGTCGGCCTGACCCGGCGAACCGTCTCCAGCAGGGAGATCGCGCTGTCCTCCCGCGCCCAGTCCGCGGCCTCGGCGGGATCGCGTGCGTAGGTCTGCTGGAAGTCGCGCAGGCCCGCCATGTCCCCGGTGAGCAGCCCCTGCTTGTCGACGAGCCATACCTGTGCGACGGCCTGCTCCGGAGCGGCGCCGTCGCGGATCATGGCATCGCGCAGCTGGTCGGCGATGCCCACCCCGGCGGTTCCGGCACCGAAGACGACCAGCCTCTGGTCCCGCATCCGCACGCCACTGACCTTGACGGCGGACAGGGCGGCGGCCAGCGTGATGGCTCCGGTGCCCTGCATGTCGTCGTTGAAGATCCGGTAGCGACCGCCGTACCGCTCCAGGATCCGCCGTGCGTTGCTGGGCCCGAAGTCCTCGAAGTGCAGCAGCGCGTCGGGGAAGGCGGACGACGCCGTCTCCAGGTACTTCTCGATGAACGCGTCGTAGTCGGCACCGCGGACGCGCGGGTGCCGGTTGCCCAGGTACAGCGGGTCCTCCTGCAGCGCTGTGCGGTCCGTGCCGACGTCGAGCGAGACCGGAACCACCCGGCGCGGGTCGATGCCCGCGGCCGCCGTGTACACCGCGAGCTTCCCGACCGAGATCTGGATCCCTCCCACGCCCCAGTCGCCGATGCCCAGGATCTCCTCCGCGTCGGTGCACACGATCAGGTCGACGTCCTCGGGCCCCAGTTCGAGCGTGGCGAACGCCTTCTCCATGTCGTCGGGGCGGTCGACGGACAGGAAGATGCCGCGCGGGCGCCGGTACTCGAGTGAGTACTTCTCGATCGCCTCGCCCACGGTGGGGTCGTAGACGATCGGCAGCAACTCGGCGAGGTGGTCGGTGAGGACCTTGAAGTACAGGGTTTCGTTGCGGTCGTGCAGCTGCTCCAGATACACGTTCTTGGCGAGGTCGCTGCTCTGCACCTGCATCTGCTGATAGGCACGCCGGGCCTGCCGGTCGAGCGTGAGCACTCCCGAAGGCAGGCGGCCGGTGAGGCCGAGGGCATCCCGTTCCTCAGGGGTGAAGGCCACGCCGCGATTGCGCAACGGGTCCACGAGGACGCTCGGGGTGGCCGGGGTCCGCGCACGGCTCTCGGACATGGGACTCTCCCTCTGTGCGAATGCCGGGCAGGCGGTGACCGGGGTGACTGCGCGGACCGGCGCGGCGAAGACCGCTGAGGGTGCCGCCTCGACCGGAGCCCGTGAAGGCCGGACCGGCCCCGGGTGCCCGGCGGAGTATGGAGGTGTGAGGCCGGCTGCCGGGGTGGGTGCCGCCTCGCCGGAGCAGCGTCCGGCGGGTCGGCCACGCACGCCGCGGTGAGCGCCTCATCGGTGCCACGGTACGAATTCAGGCTAACGACGGGGCGAGGGGCGGCGCGACTCCACTCGTCGACACGCCGTATCCGATCTCGGGAGCGGCGGGCGACCCCCCTCGCCGCCGGAGGCCGCGTGCTCGCGTCAGTTCGGCACGATGCCGTGCAGGAGCAGGTCGATCAGCCTGGTGGCCAGGGCGCGCTGCTCCTCGCTGGCGGCGATGAGGCTGATCCCGCCCAGGGCCATCAGCACGTCCTGGGCCGCGACCCCCGGCCGTGCCACCGACTGTCCCTCCGCCGCGGTCAGGAGGTGGGCGATGGCGTCGGCGAGCAGGGCCCGGGTATGCAGCTTCTCACTGTCGTCGGTCAGCACCACGGCCAGCGCCTCGGCCATGCCGTGCTTGGCCGCCATGAAGTCGATGAAGCGCTCCATCCACGTCCGCAGTGCCTCCGTCGGCGGCAGTACGGCTGTCAGGCCCGGTGCCGCCTCGCACAGGCGTTGCACCTCCTCTCGGTAGATCGCCTCGATGAGGAGTTCCTTGGACGGGAACCGGCGGTAGAGGGTGCCTACGCCTACGCCGGCCGCCCGGGCGATGTCCTTGACCGAGGCATCCGCTCCCTGCCGGGCGAAGGCGGCCGCAGCCGCCTCCAGCAGACGGTCCTCGTTGCGCTGGGCGTCCGCGCGCAGCGGCCTGCGGGGCCGCTCCGTGTGCCGCTCCGTGTCCCCCTCGTGGCCGGTCACCGCCGACCCCCTTCCCGTCACTCTTGTTACCGTCACTCTTGCAAACCGGAACTGGTTCCGCTTACTCTCGGAACGTGAACCGGAACCGGTTCCGGATATGAGGGTACGGCGGCCCGTGTGCTTGCGCCACCGGCCTGGATCCGATCCGGTCCGAACGATCCCGCATCTGAACCACCCCGATCCGAACCAAGGAGACAGTCATGTCCGCACGTCTGCAGAACACCGTTGCCCTCGTGACCGGCGCCAGCAGCGGCATCGGCCAGGCGACCGCCCTGAGCCTCGCCGCCGAGGGTGCCGCCGTCGCGGTCGTCGCCCGGCGCCGCGGCCGGCTGGAGGAACTGGCCGGAAAGATCCGCGCCGAGGGCGGAGCGGCGCTCGTGGTTGCGGCCGACATCACGGAACGGGAAGAGGCGACGGCCGCCGTGGAGCGTGTCGTGGCCGAACTCGGCCGCCTGGACGTCCTGGTCAACAACGCCGGCGTGGGAATGGCCGGACCGGTCCTCGATGCACCCGCGCAGGAATGGGAGCGCATGCTGGCGGTGAACATGCAGGGACTCCTGAACGTCACCCACGCGGCGCTGCCGCATCTGCTGCGCGCGGCGGAGGACTCGCCCCGCCGGGTCGCCGACCTGGTCAACATCAGCTCCACCGCCGGGCGGGTGGCCCGGCCGGGCACGGCGGTCTACAGCATGACGAAGTTCGGCGTGAACGCGTTCACCGAGGCCCTGCGCCAGGAGGTCATGCGGCAGCGACTGCGCGTGAGCGTGATCGAACCGGGGACGGTGGACACCGAGTTCGTCACCCACTCGCGGGACGACATCAGGGCGTCGCTGGACCAGCAGCTGGCCGGGATGGAGATGCTGCGCCCCGAGGACATCGCGGACACGGTCTCGTTCGTGGTCACGCGCGACCGCCGGGTCTCCGTCAACGAGATCCTCGTCCGCGCTTCCGAGCAGACCTGGTAGGTCCCGGCCCGGTCAGAACCCGTTGACTGCCACGACAGCCTCGGCAAAGCCCCTCGGGTCCTCCTGCGGAACGTTGTGTCCCACGTCCAGGGTCCGGTGCTCATATGCGCCTCCGAACCTGTCGCGATAGGCCGATCCGTTTCCCGGAGGCGTGAACGGGTCGTGCTTTCCGTCGATGGTGATCGTCGGCACTTTGATGACCGGTGCTGCGGCGAGGCGCTTTTCGAGATCGTCATACCGGGGCTCACCTTTTGCGAGACCAAGCCGCCAGCGGTAATTGTCGATCACGATACCGACGTAATCCGCGTTGTCGAAAGCCGCTGCCGTGCGATCGAATGTCGCGTTGTCGAAACGCCATGTCGGAGAGTTGAACTTCCAGACCAGTTCGGCCAGATCGCGTCGGTACCTGTCGAGGCCGCGCACGCCTCTTTCGGTGGCGAAGTAGTACTGATACCACCATGCCCATTCGCTCTTCGGAGGCGACGGCATTTTGTTGGCCTCGACGTTCGCTATCAGATATCCGGTCACGGAGACCAGCCCTTTACAGCGTTCCGGCCAGAGCGCCGCTATGATGTCGCCCGTCCGAGATCCCCAGTCGTATCCGGCGAGAATGGGTCTCTCTGTCCTGAGGGCGTCCATCAGGGCGACGATGTCGACGGCGAACGCCGACTGCTGGGCGTTCCTGGGTGTTCTGGCCGAGAGGAACCGCGTGCTGCCGTGGCCGCGCAGATAGGGGACGACCACCCGGTATCCCTTCGCTGCGAGCAGTGGCGTGACCGCTTCGTAGCTGTGGATGTCGTAGGGCCAGCCGTGCATGAGGATGACCGGCTGGCCGTTCGCCGGTCCGGCTTCGACGTACCCCACGTTCAGTTCACCGGCGTTGACCTGCTTCACCGGACCGAACGATGGCGGGGCCGGGGAACCGGCCGTGCTGTGAGCTCCCGCCCGGGTACGTCCCCTGATGCCGAACCGGCCCGCCACGGCTGCTGTGGCGGCGGCACCGAGGAACTGACGACGGTTGTGCATGGACCCGTGCGTTTCCATCGGTGAATCTCCCTGTTTCGAGGTGGCACCGGCAGAACACGGATGGGGCTGCGCAGAGGCGCGCCGGCGCCTCTGCTTGCCATGCAACACCCGTCGGTGGACCCTCGCAACATTGGTCGGGCGCCCCCCTCGCCCCGTTGTCTAAGCGGTCCGGGAGCGCCGTCGCAGCGCCGCGTACAGCAGCGCGCTCACCGCGAAGCCGACGACCGGCGTGATGTCGCCGAAGGCGGGGTGGTGCTTCGGCACCCAGCCCACGTAGTCCTCCTGGTTGGAGAAGAGCGGGACGGAGACCGCGACGCCGATCAGGAGGGCGGCGAGGCCGGGCCAGTTGGTGAAGGAGCGGTCGGCCAGGCGGGCGGAGAGTTCCTCGTCCGTCGCCGTACGGCCCTGGAGCCACCGCTCCACCAGGACGACCCCCAGCCAGGGCGCCACCCAGTAGGCGATGACGAGCAGGAACGCCTCGTAGGCCGCGCCCGCGTCGTCCAGCGAGGCCCAGGCGGCCGCCGTGCCGACGATGCCCGACACCACGACCAGGGCGCTGCGGCTCAGCCAGGTGGGGAGCTTCAGGCCGAAGGAGGCGATGGAGATCGCGCCGGAGTACACGTTGAGGGCGTTCGCCGAGACGCCGCCGAGCATGATGGCGAGCAGGACGAGGTCACCGAGCCAGCCGGGGAGGTGGCCGGTGAAGGCGGCCGTCGGGGTGGCGTCCTTCGGGGCGATGATGGTCGCCGAGGCCGCGCCGATGACGGCGACGATCGAGACCGACACGAACAGGCCGACGGCCGGCCACAGGACGGTCTTCGCCTTGTTCGCGGTGCGCGGCAGGTAGCGGGAGTAGTCGGTGGCGTACGGGTTCCAGCCGGCCGCGTAGCCCCAGGCCGCGCTGAACGCGAGCAGGAAGCCGCCGATGCCGCCGCCCGAGCCGCCCCCGCCGAGGTCCGCGTCCTTGAAGGTCCACACCCCGGCCAGCAGGAAGACCACCGCGAGCGCCGGGAACGCGTACTTCTCGAAGGTGTGCACGAAGTTGTGGCCGATGAAGCCGATGAGGATCTCGGCGACCACGACGAGGAGAAGGGAGGGCAGGGGGCGCAGGCCGGTCAGTGTGTTCAGGGCGAAGGCCGCGCTCACGCTGTTCACGGCGAACCAGCCGACGCCCGCGAGCAGGCCGTTGGCGGCGGAGGGCAGGATGTTGCCGAGGAAGCCGAAGGAGAAGCGGCCGATCACCATCTGCGGGACGCCGAACCGCGGCCCGTCCAGGGACAGCACGCCCTGGGTGACCGCGCCGAGCGCGGTGCCCAGCAGGATCGCGGCGGTCGCCGTCCAGAAGTCCAGGCCGAAGAAGAGGACCGCGATCACGCCGATGTAGACGGTCGCGAACTCGATGTTGGGAGAGGCCCAGGTCCACAGCAACTGGAGCGGGCTGCCGTGGCGTTCGGCGTCGGGAATCGGTTCCGAGCCCGCCGCCTCCACGGCGATGACCCGGTCGCCGTACTCGGGCGCGATGCTGGTGGTGGAACCGGCGGGAGCAGTCGTCATACGAGGTAAGTGTCGGGATCGCTCCCGGTGCGGCCCAGGGGCGCACTGTCCGCTTCGGGCGGCTCACCGGCGTACAACCTGCACGCAGTCGGGGAGTTCCGGAGGCTCGGAGGCCTCCGGAAGTTCCCTCGAACAGGCGGGTCAGGAGCTGACGGGGTCCGTCAGCGGTTGATGCAGACGTTGCCGCCGGTCGCGTTGAACAGGGCGATGAGGTTGATGCTGTTGCCGCACACGTTGATCGGGATGTTGATCGGTACCTGGACGACGTTGCCCGACAGTACGCCGGGGCTGCCGATCGCGGCGGCGTGGGCGGTGGCGCCGCCACCGTGGCCGTCGGCGTAGGCGGCGGTGGTGCCGGTGAGGACGAGGGTGGCGGCGATGGCGCCGGTGGCGGCGAGAGCACGGATGCGCATGAAAGCCTCCTGATAGGGGGTGCGAACCCGTCCATAACAACCGTCCGCCACCGGGCCCGCATCCGCTGCTGGGCCGATCGGCGCAATCGGCCCCCGGAACGGGGGCCGGAGGCCGGTGGGTGCAGTTACGCGGCGAGGCGGTCCGCCAGCTCCTTCGCCTTGCTGGCCGCGTCCTGGAGGGCGCGGTCGCGGGAGGCCTCGTAGAGCGGCACGAGCTCGGCCATCGCCGGGTTCTGCGGGGCCATGGTCAGCTCCGGCACGATGAAGTCGACCTCCAGGCCGAGGCCTTCGCCGAGCAGCGCGGTCAGGTAGTTCTGGACGTACTCGAACGGCTCCCGCGGGGTGCCCGGCGCGTACGAGCCGCCGCGGCTGGCCACCACGGTGACCGGGGTGCCCTTGGCGGAGGGGTTCTCGCCCATCGTGCGGTTGAACAGGACCACGTTGTCCAGCCACGCCTTCAGCGTCGACGGGATCGTGAAGTTGTACATCGGGGCGCCTATGAGCACCGCGTCCGCCTGCTCCAACTCCTCGATCAGCCGCACCCGGGCCGCGAAGGCGTCGGCCTGCTCGGGGGTGTGCGCGGCGGGGTCGGCGAAGGCGGCGGTGTGGGCGGCCGCGTTGAGGTGCGGCACCGGGTCCGCCGCCAGGTCGCGGTAGATCACGGTGCCGTCGGGGTGCTGTGCCAGCCAGGCCGTGCGGAAGGCGTCGGTGACGGCACGGGACGAGGAGGCCCCGCCGGGGAGGAGGGACGAGTCGATGTGGAGAAGGGTGGCCATGAGATGTCTCCGGATACACGGGCCCAGGGCAGGGCCGAGGGGGCTGAGAATTCGTACTCAGCTATAGATAACACAGGTGCTTACTTTTTTTCAGCCCCCACCCGTGGTGGGGCGGTACCCTGATCCCATGGCGGTGGAGCAGGCTCATGACCCGGAGGCGTGCGCAGGTGTGGACGCCGGCATCACGCGCGTCTTCCAAGTGCTCGGCAAGCGCTGGAACGGCCCGATCCTGTCCGTCCTGATGGACCAGCCCACGCACTTCGCCAACCTGCGCCGGGCCATCCCCGGCATCAGCGAGCGCATGCTCTCCGACCGGCTCACCGAACTCGGTGCCGCGGGGCTCCTGGTGCGCGAGGTCGACGAGGGGCCGCCGCTGCGGGTCGCGTACCGCCTGACGGCCGCGGGGGCCGCGCTGGAACCGTCGCTGAAGACGCTCGGGGAGTGGGCGAGGGACCACCTTCCCGACGCGCCCTGCTGAGCGCCGCGTTCGGACGGGGCGCCGACGGGGCTTCGGCGGCGACGGGGCTTCAGTGGCGACGGGGCTTCAGTCGGGAAGCCGGTCCAGGACCCAGCTGCCGAGTTCCCCGGTCATCAGGGCGTGTGCGTCGTTGCCCGAGGAGAGCAGGAAGTCGTCGGCGTCCGAGTCCTCCGGCGGGAGGTTGCCGATGTCGGCGTACAGGTCGTCCTGCTGGTCCAGGTCGCGGATGGAGACCGCGCTGACGGACGGGACGAAGCACACGCTCCGGTGCGCGATGTCGGTGTTCTCGCCGGCCGCCGCGAGCGCGTCGGCGAGGAGACCGAAGGACTCGAGGGTGCCGCCCGGCGCGCCGTCGAGTTCGGGGAAGCCGCTCGTGGTGATCGGGTGCGGCCCGCCGAGCACGCCGTCCACCACGGCCACCTCCGCCTTCTCGCCCTGCGCCTGGGCGAGGAAGCGGGCGCCGTCGAAGAGCGGCCCGGTGCAGCTGAGCGTCTTCGCCCCGGCGCGGACGCCGTTGCCGGTCCCGTCGCCGCGGCCGCTGGACACGGCGAGCACGCGGGGGATGCGGGGCCAGTCGCCGACGTCGTTCAGCCGCCGCCTGAACTCGGTCCGCAGCGGGCTCTCCGCGGGGGTGCCGTCGATGCCGTCGAGGTGGCGCCAGAGGAGCTGCCGGGCGGCGGGACTGCTGATCTGCCGGAGGTAGGTGTCGTCGTACGGGGCGAGGTGGTGGGCGAACGCCTGGAGGCCGATCGGCAGCCAGGCGCCCCGGTGCGGGCTGTCGAACGAGAGGTAGACGCCGGTCCGGTGATCGAGGCGCTGCGTCTCCATCAGGGCCAGCGCGTACCGGGCGACGAGGCCGCCCGTGCCGAACCCGCCGACCAGGAGCCGGGCGCCGCCCAGCTGTTCGGCGACGGTCCGCGTGATCGCGGCGGTCATGGTCCGGGCGTTCCGCAGGATCGACGCGCTGCGCTCGGCGAACCCGACGAGGATCAACGTGCGTCCGCGGCGCCGCAGTTCGCTGACGAACGGGAACGGGCCGTTCTCCATGCCGTTCCAGAGCCGGTCGAAGTCGGTCGGCCCGAGGTCGAACCCGTCGGCCAGCACGACCGGCCGGACCATGCCCTTGGGGCCCGCCCCGTAGTACACCCGGGCCCTGCCGCCGGGCAGCTCCCACTCCTCGTCGGCCGGGGGCGCCGGTGCGGCCGCCCGTCCGCCCACCGGGGTCACGAGTCCGAACGACCCGGCGGCCCGCCTCGCCTTCTCGACCTTGCTGTCGGCCACAGAGATCCCCTTCCACGCTGCCGGCAACGGTTCCGGGAAGATCCTTCGCGCGCGAACCAGGCATCACGCACTTACGCCATGTTTTCACCAATGCGTGTTAAATGGTGCGATTTGTAGCCGGGTGGGGTCCTGAAGGGCAGACCGGAGGGCAACTTGCCGTACAGGGGCGGGAATTGGTCATTCGCCGCGCGTCCCGGTCCTATGCTGACCGCGTCTTGGGGAGCACGTGGCACGGGAGGGATCGTGGCAGCTCTGGAGCCGGGCGATCCGCGCTCCGTCGGGGAGTACCAGCTGCTGAGGCGGCTCGGCGCGGGCGGGATGGGCCGGGTGTACCTCGGGCGCTCGCCGGGCGGCCGGGCCGTCGCCGTGAAGGTCGTCCACGCCGAACTGGTCGCGGGCCAGCCGGAGTTCCGGTCCCGTTTCCGCCGCGAGGTGGAGGCCGCGGGCAAGGTCAGCGGCGCGTTCACGGCGCCCGTCGTGGACGCCGATCCGGACGCCCCGCTGCCGTGGCTGGTCACCAGCTACATCGCCGGGCCCTCCTTGCAGGAGGCGGTGGCCGAACAGGGGCCGCTGCCCGCCGCGAGCGTGCTCGCACTCGCCGCGGGGCTGGCCGAGGCGCTCACCTCCATCCACGCGGCGCAGCTGGTGCACCGGGATCTCAAGCCGTCGAACGTGCTGCTCGCCGAGGACGGGCCGCGGGTCATCGACTTCGGCATCGCCCGCAGCGTCGAGTCGGCCACCATCACGCGGGCCGGGCTCATGGTCGGCTCGCCCGGGTTCATGTCGCCGGAGCAGGTCGCGGGCGGCGAAGTGACCGGCGCGAGCGACGTGTTCGCGCTCGGCGCGGTCCTCACCTACGCGGCCACCGGCGGCAACCCCTTCGGCGACGGGCCGACCCCCGCCCTGCTCTACCGGGTGGTGCACGACGAACCCGACATCGGCGCCGTCACCGATCCGGACCTCGCCGCCCTCATCGCCCACTGCCTGGCGAAGGACCCGGCCGACCGGCCCACCCCGCGCGAGATCCTGGCCCGGATCGCCCCCGCCGCCGACACCACCGCCCTCCTCGCCCGACCGGCGGCGGACCCCCGGGCCGGCCTCGCGGACCCGGCCCCCGCACCCGCCGCCACCCGCCCGGTCACCCGGCTCGACCCGGCACCGCCGCCCCCGTCGGCGTCGCCCGTCCCGCCGGACGGCGTGCGCCGCCGCGCGCTGCTCGTCTCCGGGGGAGTCCTCGCGGTCGCCGCGCTCGGGGCCGTACCGGTCGCACACGTCCTCAGCCGGGCCGGGAACGGGAGCTCCGCGCGGCGCTCCACCGGCACGGGCGCCGTCTCCGTGCCCTCTCCGCTCGCCGCCTGGCCGCTGGACGAGACCTCCGGGACGGTCGCCGCCGACGACACCGGCCGCTACGACGGCACCGCGACCGCGGTCGGCTGGGGCCGGGGCCAGGACGGGACCGCCCTGTTCGACGGCGGATCCAGCCAGATCGTGACCCGGGGGCAGGTGCTCCGCACCGGCAGGGGCCGCGGCTTCACCGTCTCGGCATGGGTGTGCCTGAGCGGCCGGCCGGCGTCCTTCGCCACCGCCGTCGCCCAGGACGCGGGCGACGCGAGCGGCTTCTACCTCCAGTACTCGCCCGCCGAGAACCGCTGGGCCTTCGCCCGCCCCGGCCTGCGCGCCCTGTCGTACAGCGTCCCCGAACCCGGGACCTGGACCCACCTGGTCGGCGTCTACGAGGGCCTGCGCAACCAGCTCGTCCTGTACGTCGGCGGCACCCAGGAGGCCGGCATCAACGACACCGGCCCCGTCGCGGCCCCCGGCCCCCTCACCATCGGCCGCGCCACCGGCCCCACCGGCCCCACCGACTGGTTCCCCGGCTCGATCAAGCAGGTCCAGGTGTTCCAACGGGCTTTGACGGCGGCGCAGGTCAAGGCGCTGCTGTAGCGGCCCTGTTCGAATCGAATGCCGTCAATCGGAGCAGTCGTTCTCACACTGGAGTGGCAACACGGAGAAATTCCGGCAATTGCACTCGGTCGATCGTCGGTAAGTCGACTTGAGTATCATCGCGAACCGCCTCGGCGGAGGGCTCTGGAGTCCGCCTTGACAGTCGGCTGTCAGTGCTTGTAGAGAAATACCCTCGAACGAACCTGGAATGGGTACATACATGCGAATCACAAGGCGGCTGGATATTCAGGGGCATAGCTGTCTCGGAGACCAGAACTGTCCAGCGGTGTTCTCGACATCGACGGGTGACGTTGCCTTCATCGGGCGGACGGCATCGCCCGAGACGCGGGAATCGTTGCCCGCTGGTTCGGGCGTGGGCGACGGGGAGGAACTCGTCATCGTCCCGCGTGAGATTCTCATCAGCGCCGGGTGGAATCCGCCCGGCGCGTGACCTTGGTGGCGTGGCCGTGCGGGCGATCCCTTATCGAGCCACGCCCTGATCATCCACTTGATGCGTATACGCGAGTTCCGCCAGGTCGTAGAACTTGCGCATGGTTCCCCCGTGTAAGGCCGTACGGGTCCGGGCCGGTCGCGTCGCATCCCAGAAGTTCCGCACTATTTCGTTGCTGAAGGCATGGTAGAGCGACTGCTCCACTTCGTCGTCGGTGAAATATCCGAGCTCGTAACACATGCAGTGGTGGGATATTATGAGGTTGCAGTAGAGATACTGCTTCCTGAGTTCGTCCGAGTCCGCCATGCCGTAGATCGGCCAGCATTTCATTAGTGCGGGATCGCTGATGGCCATTTCCAGAAGCTTCACATGGCGTGCGCGCACCGCCGCCTCCGCCGAGCGCTGTACCGTCTTGTGCTGGCCCTGGGTGCTCTCGCGCTGGAGGCACAGCTCGGCCGTCTGCGCCTCCAGCACTTCCCGGTGCATGCGCGCCTCGTCGTTCTGGTGCCGGAATGTGCGCGCTATGTAGATGAGGACCACGACGGAAGTGGCGGCAGCGGCGGCACCGTACGCCTGGCCGGCATTGCTGGTGGCCGGGGACTGGATGGCGGGGAGACTCGTGAGCAGCATGGTGAGTCCGGCCGAGCCGGCGCATGCGGCCAGCGTGGTGATTCCGAGTATGCATGCTTCTCGCATATGGCTCGACATGGCCATGGTGTCCTCCACTGCACCGAAGCGTCCCCCGACGCTTCCCGGAAGGGATTTTCCCTGGCCCCTATGACGAAAACTTTTGATGTGAAGCACGCGAAGGGCGCACTGGGGAGCATGTCGTGCCCGGATGATCGGAGAGGGCGCGATGACCTCTGCGTGACTCCTCGGCAGGCATCAGCAATGCCATCCAAACCACGAGTGTCTGTTCGTCGATGACAGCCGGCTCGCCAGTGGAGTCCTTTGTCCGGGAGGCTGATCAGCCGTACTCCGCGTGACCTCTTGGTGGCTGACGGCCGTGCACCGGTGCGCCTTCCGTGCGCCGTTGCGCAAACACCGAGGATGCTCTCGCACATTCGGAACCGGAAACTTCAGTTCCCGTCGCCGCCGATATCAGAACACGAGCCTATTCAACGGCACGTGCGGACGTTCTGACAATCCCGCCCGATCAGTCGGTGCGCGGGTCCTCCGGCTTGAGGGACTTCAGGAACTCCGGGTTGTCGTCCGGTGCGACCCAGTGCTCGCGCGGCTGCCGGGTCCTGCCCGCGATCAGCCAGGCCACCGGGCCGACCAGGACCTCGCCGAAGAGCAGGATGACGAACACCCACGCCAGCTTCGGCAGGGCGCGGACCTCGTCCTCGGGGGTGTTCAGGCAGTCCACGAAGGCGTAGATCCACAGCGCGAGGACCAGCAAGTAGGGCAGATACCTGAGCATGGCGGCCAGACTAGCGGGTGACCGGGGCCGCGGATCGGTACCCGGGCATCATGGTTCTCCTCATGAGGGGAGGGGACCGGCGGTGGCCATGATCATGGGTGCCCGGCCTCGCGGGAAGCGGGTGCCGGGGAGCGGGCGGTCCCGCAGGAGCAGGGCGGCCGTCGGGCTGGCCGTGTTCGGGCTGCTGGCCGGTGCCGGACTGGTCGCCGGTGAGCTGGACTCGCCGGTGTTCGGGCTGGCGCAGGGGCCGTTCGCGAAGGACCCGGGGTGCGGGCGGCTCGCGGACCGGTATCCCGAGCGGCTCGGGGGCACCGTCCGGGACCGGGTGTCGTACGCGGGGCTCGCGGTCTGGGGGCACGGAACGGTGGAGCTGCGCTGCGGTGTGAACCCGCCGGCGCCGACCACGGACGCGTGCGTCAGCGTGGACGGCGTCGACTGGGTGTGGCGGAAGACGGCCGCCGACGGCCGCAGGAAGCTCGTCACCTACGGCCGCAGCCCCGCCGTGGAGGTCTCCGTCGCCGGTTCGGTGACCGGCATCGACGCGGTGCTGGTGGACCTCAGCCACCTGGTGGCGCCGATCAGGGGCGGCGCCAAGTGCCTGGACGCCACGGGGAGCTGAGCCGGAGCGGGGCCGCGCTACTCCGCCAGCAGCGGCCGGGTGATGCTGCGGACGTCGGCCTCCGTCAGCTGACTCAGATACTTCGCGGCGATCTTCCCGTCCCGGTCGATGAAGAGGGTGTACGGCAGCGCCTGCGGCCGGTACCCCTTCGGCAGCCGGACCAGCTTGCGGCTGCCGGGGTCGTGCAGGCTCGGGTACACCAGGGCGTGCTCCTCCTGGAACGCGCGCCCGCTGTCCCGCCGGGCGTCCGTGTCCACCCCGAGCACCTGGACCCCCTCGGCCGCCAACTCCTGTTGCGCCTTGGACAGTTCGGGCGCCTCGGCGCGGCAGGGCCCGCACCAGGACGCCCAGACGTTCAGCACGACGACCTTGCCCCGGTACCCGGCGAGGCTGACCGCCCTGCCGTCGAGGCTGCTGCCGGTCAGGTCGGGTGCCGCCTTGCGGTCGGCGACCGGCACCCGGGTCAGCGGGGAGACGGGTGCGGCACCCGCCTCCCGCGCCGGCGCACACGCGGCCAGTGGAAGGGCGACGAGCAGGGCGAGCAGCGGTAACCGGCGATGACGTGTCACGGCCGACGAGTATGCAGGGGGCGGTGACCGGGCCCGGACCCCGGGTGGCCGATACTGGGACACATGGCTTACGACGATCTTCGCTCCCTGCTCCGGGCACTGGAGCGCGAGGGAGACCTCAAGCGTGTCAAGGCCGAGGTCGACCCGTATCTGGAGGTCGGGGAGATCGTCGACCGGGTGCAGAAGGCCGGCGGACCGGCGCTGCTCTTCGAGAACGTGAAGGGGTCGAGCATGCCCCTCGCGATGAACGTGTTCGGCACCGACCGGCGGCTCCTGAAGGCCCTGGACCTGAAGTCGTACGGCGAGATCTCCGAGAAGATCGGCGGGCTGCTCCGCCCCGAGCTGCCGCACGGGTTCGTCGGCGTGCGCGAGGCGTTCGGGAAGCTCGGCGCGATGGCGCACGTACCGCCGAAGAAGGTGAAGTCCGGGGACGCCCCGGTCCAGGAGGTCGTCCTGACGGGCGACGACGTCGACCTGGACCGGCTCCCGGCGCTGTTCACCTGGCCGCAGGACGGCGGCTCCTTCTTCAACCTGGGGCTCACCCACACCAAGGACCCCGAGACCGGCATCCGCAACCTCGGCCTGTACCGGCTCCAGCGCCACGACCGGCGCACCATCGGCATGCACTGGCAGATCCACAAGGACAGCCGCAACCACTACCAGGTCGCGGCGCGGAAGGGGGAGCGGCTCCCGGTCGCGATCGCCTTCGGCTGCCCGCCCGCCGTCACCTACGCCTCCACCGCCCCGCTCCCCGGCGACATCGACGAGTACCTCTTCGCCGGGTTCATCGCCGGCAAGCGGATCGAGATGGTCGACTGCAAGACCGTTCCGCTCCAGGTCCCGGCGGGCGCCGAGGTGGTCCTGGAGGGCTGGCTGGAGCCGGGCGAGATGCTCCCCGAGGGCCCCTTCGGCGACCACACCGGCTTCTACACCCCGCAGGAGCCGTTCCCGGCGCTGACCATCGACTGCGTGACGATGCGCAAGCGCCCGCTCCTCCAGTCGATCGTCGTCGGCCGCCCGCCCACGGAGGACGGCCCCCTCGGCCGCGCCACCGAGCGCTTCTTCCTCCCCCTTCTGAAGATCATCGTCCCGGACATCGTGGACTACCACCTCCCCGAGGCCGGCGGCTTCCACAACTGCGCGATCGTCTCGATCGACAAGAAGTACCCGAAGCACGCGCAGAAGGTCATGCACGCGATCTGGGGGGCGCACATGATGTCCCTCACCAAGCTGATCGTGGTCGTCGACTCCGACTGCGACGTCCACGACCTGCACGAGGTCGCCTGGCGGGCCCTCGGCAACACCGACTACGCCCGCGACCTGAGCATCGTCGAAGGCCCGGTCGACCACCTCGACCACGCCTCCTACCAGCAGTTCTGGGGCGGCAAGGCGGGCATCGACGCGACGAAGAAGTGGCCCGAGGAGGGTTACACCAGGGACGGGGGCTGGCCGGACATGGTCCTGTCGGACCCGGATACGGCGGCGAAGGTCGACCGCCGCTGGAAGGAGTACGGCCTGTGAGCTCCGCCTCCGCAGCACTCCCGCAGCCGGGACGCACCAAGGCCTTCCTGCGGCTGGTGATGATCGAGCACTCGGTCTTCGCGCTGCCCTTCGCGTACATCGCGGCGCTGACCGCGATGTTCGAGCTGGACAGGAACATCCACTGGGGGCGGCTGCTCCTCGTCACGATCTGCATGGTCGGCCTGCGTACCTTCGCGATGGCCGTCAACCGGATCATCGACCGCGAGATCGACGCCCGGAACCCGCGCACGGCCCACCGCGAGCTGGTCACCGGCGCGATGAGTGTGAAGCACGCCTGGACGGGCGCGCTGATCGCGGTGGCGGTCTTCCTCGGCTCGGCGGCCCTGCTGAACCCCCTCTGCCTGGCCCTGGCCCCCATCGCCGTGATCCCGATGGTGGTCTACCCCTACGGCAAGCGGTTCACGAACTTCCCCCAGGCCATCCTCGGCCTCGCCCAGGCCATGGGTCCGATCGGCGGCTGGCTGGCCATCACCGGCGAGTGGTCCTGGGACGCGGTGATCCTCGGCCTCGCGGTCGGCATCTGGATCGGCGGCTTCGACCTGATCTACGCCTGCCAGGACGTCGAGACCGACCGCGAGATCGGCGTCATGTCGGTCCCGGCCCGCTTCGGCATCCCGGCCGCGATCTGGGGGGCGCGGGTGTGCCATGCGGTGGTGACCGGCCTGTTCGTCTGGTACGCGGTCGTCACTGACGCCGGCGCGTTCTTCTGGCTGGGCCTGGTCATTGTCGCCGGCGCCTTCGCCTACGAGCACTCCATCGTCCGTCCGCACGACCTCTCCCGCCTCAACCGCGCCTTCTTCAGCGTCAACGGGTTCATCGGGATTGCCCTGTTCGGGTGCGCGCTGCTGGATCTTCTGGTTCGAGGTCTGAGCGTCTGAATACAGTGCGGCCTACCATCGAGGGCAGGACCCCAGGGAGGCCACCGTGACCGTCTCGGACCTTGACCGCCTGCACTCGCAGCTCAGCCGGTTCGAGGATATGTTCCCCGGCTATCACACGGAGATTGTCGAGGGCAACATCGTGATGAGTCCGGTCAAGCCCCACCACGCGGAGACCCTCCGACTGGTGTGGAACGCCCTCCGCGAGCAGGTGGCCGAAGAGTGGGGCTTCACCAGCGATGTCGCCTTCCCGTTCGACGAGGACAACGAGTTCTGCCCCGACCTGGCGATCATTCCGGCCGTGGAGGTGTCGAAGAACGAGGGTGCTTACCCGCCCGATCTCATCGAGCTGGTGGTCGAGGTCGTGTCCAAGGGCAGCATCCGCCGGGACTACGAGGTCAAATCGCGCTGGTACGCCACGCGCGGTATCGCCAACTACCTGATTTTCGACCCCCTCCAGGGACATGTCGTCACGCTCTGGAACCCTGGCCCCGATGGCTATGCGGGCCGGGACACCATTCCGTACGGTCCCGAGCTGATCGTCGCCTCGACCCTCGGCAAGATCACCCTGTCCACCTCCGGTCTTCCCGTCGACCCCAAGGCGCCCCACCGGTCCTGAGCACTTCTCCTCCCACCGGTACGCTCAAGATGTGAACGCAGGAGAAACGCAGCGCGGGCCTTGGATCGTGGGGGTGTCCGGGGCGTCCGGAACGCCGTATGCCGCTGCTGTGCTGCGTGCCCTGCTGGACGCGGGGGAGAGCGTCGACCTGGTGGTCAGCCGGGCCTCGCGGCTCACCCTGCTGGACGAGACCGGGATCTCCTTCCGGGACGCGCACTGGCGGGACGACCTGGGGGAATGGCTGGCACGGGGGGCCGACGGCAAGCCGGGGACCTTCCGGACGGACCTCGCGCGGGTGCGGTACTGGAGCGCCGGGGACCTCGCCGCCGGGCCGTCCTCCGGGTCGTACCCGGCCAAGGGGATGCTGATCGTGCCGGCGTCCACCGCCGCCGTCGCCGGTGTCGCGCTCGGCCTCTCCAAGGACCTGCTCCAGCGGGCGGCCAGTGTGACCCTGAAGGAGCGCCGGCCCCTCGTGGTCGCCGTCCGCGAGACCCCGCTGAACGGCCAGACCCTGCGCCATCTGGTCACCCTGGACGATCTGGGGGCGGTCGTCGTCCCCACCTCACCCGCCTTCTACGCGGGCGCGACCCACATTCAGGACCTGGTCGACTTCGTCGCCGGCCGGGTGCTGGACGCGGCCGGTGTGGGGCACCGGCTCTACCGCCGCTGGGAGGGCGACCTCGGCGGCGCGAACAAGTAGCACCACCCCTGCACCACCTCTCATCCACTTCGGGAACTTTCAGCGGAAGGCTTCGATCGCATGGACGCCGTGGACAGGCAGCTCATCCAGGCCCTGAGGGAGAACGGCCGGGCCTCGTACGCGGAGCTGGGCCGCCTCGTCGGACTGTCGGGACCCAGCGTCACCGACCGCATCAACCGGCTGGAGGCGGCCGGGGTCATCACCGGCTACCGCGCCACCGTCAACGCGGCCTCGCTCGGCCTCGGTGTCATCGCCCTCATCGGCATCTCCCTCTCCGACGCGGCCGACCACGAGGACGTGGCGCAGCGGCTGCGGGACCTGCCGGAGATCGAGGACTGCTGGTTCATCGCCGGCGACGACTCCTTCATGCTCAAGGTGCGCTCGACGGACGTCGACGGCCTGGAGAAGACCATCCGGCGGCTGTCCGGGACGAAGGGCGTCTCCCGGACCCGTACCACGATCGTGCTGTCCACGAAGTGGGAGAACCGGGTCGGGGAACTTCCCGAAGAGGCGTAGGCGCGTTCAGCGCCGTTTGGGGGCACCTCCCGCCCGAAGGGTGGGGGCGTACCGTTGTCGAAGTTGTCGTAGAGAGGTGTGGGCATGGACGTCGGGCTCAAGCGTGAGCTGGAGGAGAAGGTCAGGGCCGGTGAGCGGCTGACCCGCGAGGACGGCATCGCGCTGTACGAGTCGGACGACCTCGCCTGGCTCGGCGGCCTCGCCCACGAGGTGCGGACGCGGAAGAACGGCGACGTCGTCCACTTCAACGTCAACCGTCACCTCAACATGACGAACGTGTGCACCGCGTCCTGCGCGTACTGCTCGTTCCAGCGCAAGCCGGGCGAGAAGGACGCGTACACGATGCGCATCGAGGAGGCGGTGAAGCTCGCCAAGGCGATGGAGGGCGACAACCTCACCGAGCTGCACATCGTCAACGGCCTGCACCCGAACCTGCCGTGGCGGTACTACCCGCGCTCGCTGCGCGAGCTGAAGGCGGCCCTCCCGAACGTCTCGCTGAAGGCCTTCACGGCCACGGAGATCCACCACTTCGAGACGATCAGCGGCCTGTCGGCGTCGGAGATCCTGGACGAGCTGATCGACGCGGGGCTGGAGTCCCTGACCGGCGGCGGTGCGGAGATCTTCGACTGGGAGGTCCGGCAGCACATCGTGGACCACCGCACCCACTGGGAGGACTGGTCCCGGATCCACCGCCTGGCGCACGAGAAGGGTCTGAAGACCCCGTGCACCATGCTGTACGGCCACATCGAGGAGCCGCGGCACCGGGTGGACCACGTCCTGCGCCTGCGCGAACTGCAGGACGAGACGAACGGCTTCCAGGTCTTCATCCCGCTCCGCTACCAGCACGACTTCGTGGACATGAAGGACGGCAAGGTCAGGAACCGGCTCCAGGCCCGGACCCAGATGGCGACCGGCGCGGAGGCCCTGAAGACCTTCGCGGTCTCCCGTCTGCTCTTCGACAACGTCCCGCACGTCAAGGTCTTCTGGGTCATGCACGGGGTGCAGACGGCGCAGCTGGCGCTCCAGCACGGGGCCGACGACATGGACGGCTCGGTGGTCGAGTACAAGATCACTCACGACGCGGACAACTACGGCACGCCGAACAAGCTGACCCGTGAGGACCTGCTGGACCTCATCCGCGACGCGGGCTTCCGCCCGGTGGAACGGAACACCCGCTACGAGATCATCCGCGAGTACGACGGCCCGGACCCGTCCCGCAGGGAGTCCCCGCAGCCGATGCGGGTGTGAGGGGGCCGACGGTGCGTTTTCGGGTGCGGGTGCGTCGTGGCTTGTCGCGCAGTTCCCCGCGCCCCTCAAAGCAACAGAAGGGGCGCTGAGGTGCGCCCCTTCTTTTTTGGGGGCGCGGGGAACTGCGCGATCAGCCCCCACTCACCCGCACCCGAAAACGCACCCCGGTCCGCATGGCGAATAGTCGTCGCACACCCCTCCTTGTAATAGATACCATCCCGCCATGCCCCTTACCTTCACCCTCGACCCCGCCATCACCCCCGCCCTCCGCGACGGCATCCTCGACCTGTGGACGGACGTGTCCGACGCCGGTGGCGCCGTCGGTTTCGTGGCGCCGGTCACGGCGGAGGAGATCCGGCCGGAGCTGGTCCGGCACCTGACCGCCATGGTCGAGGGCCGGCACCGCCTCCTCGTCGGGCACGACGAGGCGGGCGAGGTCGCCGCCACCGCCTTCTTCTCCTTCAACACGCACCGGCTGATGAAGCACTGGGTGTGGCTGTACACGGTGATGGTGCACCCGAGGCACCAGGGCCGGGGCTACGGGCGGGACCTGCTCGCGGCCGCCGCCGACGAGGCCCGCCGCTTCGACGGCATCGACGCGATACGGCTCACCTGCCGCGGCGGCCTCGGCCTGGAGGATTTCTACGGCTCCTGCGGATACAAGGAGGTCGGCCGGGTCCCCGCCGCGATCCGCGTCGCACCCGGCGACGACCGCGACGACATCACCATGCTGCTCCCGCTGACCTGACGGCCCGACCGGACCCCGGTGCAAGATCGGCCCCGCAGCGTGCTTCACTGGACGGTGCCCCTTTTCGTCATCGGAAGACTGGATTGAGATGCTCCGCTACACGCTGATGCGCCTCGGTATCTTCGCGGGCTGCCTCCTCGTCGTCTGGGGCCTCGTCTACGCCGGCGCGTTCCCGCGTGGCTTCGGCGACTCCAACTTCTTCTGGGTGCTGCTGCTCTCCCTCGTCCTGTCGGCGCCGATCAGCTTCATCGTGCTGCGCAAGGAGCGGGACCGCGCCTCCGTGCAGGTCTCGCAGCGGGTCGACCGGATGAAGGCCAACATCGAGGCCAACCGCAGCCAGGAGGACGCGGCGGTCGACGAGGCGGACCAGGCGCAGGTCCAGGCGCAGACCGAGACCCAGGCCCAGGCCCAGGCCTCGGGGCAGGCCCAGGCCTCTTCCTGACCGGCTCCCCGGTCCCCGGCCCCAACTAGGCTTTGTCCCATGGGGACCGTCAAGACCAAGCGGATGCCGCGCGCGGTACGTGAGCAGCAGATGCTGGACGCCGCCGTGCGGACCTTCGGCCAGCGCGGCTACATGGCCGCGTCGATGGACGAGATCGCCGAACTCGCCGGTGTCTCCAAGCCGTTGGTGTACCTGTACCTCAACTCGAAGGAAGACCTGTTCGCGGCGTGCATCCGCCGCGAGGCCGGAGCCCTGACCGAGGCGGTCCGGACCGGCGTCGACCGCGAACTGCCCGCCGACCGGCAGCTCTGGGACGGACTGCGGGCGTTCTTCACGTACACCGCGGAACACCCCGACGGCTGGTCGGTGCTGCACATCCAGGCCCGCACCCACGGCGAGCGGTTCGCCTCCGAGGTCGCGGCGATGCGCGAGGAGATCGTCGCGTTCGTGACCCAGCTCATCGTCACCGCCGCCCGCGCCGCGCACCGCGACCCCGACCTCGGGGAGGGCGAGGTCGCGGGCCTCGCCGAGGCCCTGGTGGGCGCCGCCGAGTCCCTCGCGGCCTGGGCCAACGCCACACCGGGAGTGACGGCACGTCAGGCGGCGGCGACCCTGATGAACTTCGCCTGGGCGGGTCTGGGCAACCTGATGGAGGGCCGGCCGTGGTCCGCGCCGTGACCGGGGTCCCCGCCGTGACCGTGGTCCGCGCCGTGACCGGGGTCCCCGCCGTGACCGGCCCGGACCGTCAGACGGAACCCCAGCGGCGCAGGGCGGGCGCGAGCCGCTGACGGCCCACGCGGTACAGCTTCCCGGCGCCCCGCCCGGCGACCGCCCGTACCGCCTTCTTCACCCGTCCCCGGCCGCCGCCGCCCAGCGGTACCGGCAGCGGGCGGCCCCGCTCGTCGAAGCCGTTGTTCCGGAGGATGCCGTCGAGGTAGATGCCGGCGTTCTGCGGTGTGTAGTACGGGCGCAGCGGTGGCAACGGGCGCAGCGGGTCGGCTGCGCGCAGCTCGGCGATGCGGGCCCGGGCCGCGGTGTACGGGTCGCTCCTGCCGATGCCCTGGGCCGCCGCCCATTCCGGGTCCGGCTGCGGGAGCGCGCCCGCGTCGATGTCGTCCCAGGAGGCGAGGCAGCCGGAGTGCACGAAGTAGTGGTTGCCGTGGGCCTCGCGGACACCGAAGTCGGTGAGGATCGCGGTGGGTATCCGCCGGTGCATCGACTCCAGCGCGGCCGTCGAGCTGACCGTGACCAGCAGGTCGGTGCGGTCCAGCACCTCGGCCATGTTGCCGTAGACGAGCTGGAGGTTGGCGGGCGCGGGTTCGGCGAGGGCCTCGACCAGCTTCTGGTACGGCTCCCGCTCCTCGTGCGTGGTCTGCTCGCCGGGCCGGCTGCGCAGCTTGACCAGGACGAGCCGCTCCGGCTGCAGGCGGGCGTGGGCGGCGGCCCGCTCCAGGAGCCCGAGCCGGGACGCGCGGTCCTTGGGCACGGACGGCTGGGCGGCGAAGGTGACGGTGAACGGGCGGTCGGAGGAGGGCCGGTAGGGGGCGCCGCCGAGGAAGGGCAGGGCGCACTCGACGACCGAGTCGGGGCCGACGCCCACGCTCGCGAAGACGGAGCGGAACCGGCGGGCGTCGTGGTCGGAGTTGGCGAGGACCAGATCCGTGCCGGCGCGGGTCAGGAGACCGTCGACCATCTTCTCGTAGACCACGCCGACGTACCCGCTGACCGTGACCGGCCGGTGCAGCCGGCCCTCCCAGGCGAGCCCCAGGCTGTGGACGAGTGCCAGGACCGTGCCGCCGACGACCGCCAGCACGACGACGTCCGCGTTCGCCAGCTCCTCGTCGTCGACCAGTTCGGCGGCACGCAGCTCGCGCCGGGTGTCGGGCTCGATACCGATCTCGGCGAGCTGCCGTTCGGTGGGGGTGGACCGGCCCCGCAGGAAGTACGCGTCCAGCGCGTGCTCGGGGGCGATCTGCCGGGCCACCGACGCCCCCCATTTCCAGCGGGTGTCCGAGTCGGCGATTACTGCGACGCGTCTGGGAGGCATGCTCAGTGCCCTTCGTGCAATGGATCACAAAAGTGAGCAGAGGCTAAGGACGCTTTCTTGGCGCAGCATTAGGGAATCCTTCACGGATCCTTGGACGGGCTGGGTGTCCGATGTGAGGGGATCTTGGGGCACCGCTGCCACCTGCGGTTTCGTAAATGCGTGACAGGATACGCATAGAAAGGCGAAACACAGTCTTTGTGAGTTTTTAGTAGATCACGGGGCAATGCGTGGGCTGATGCTGCCCTCCACATGCACCCGGTCGCCGCTCCGCAATTGAAAGCGACCGCCCTCGGCGGCGTACTCGACCGTTCCCGGCAGTAGCACCGGTGCCCGGAACTCCGCCCGTACCTGCGCCGCCGTCGGCACCCCGTGCGCGGCGAGGCACCGGGCCACCGTCCACATGCCGTGCGCGATGGCCCGGGGGAAGCCGAAGAGGCGGGCGGTGAGCGGGTGCAGGTGAATGGGGTTGCGGTCCCCGGAGGCGGCACCGTACCGCCGGCCGACGTCCCCGGCGATCCGCCACTCCCCGACGACGGGCAGGAGCCCGGGCTCGTCCCGGACCGTCTCACCGGTGTGCCGTGTGCGATGCCGCGCCAGATACGTGCTCCGCGACTCCCATACGACGTCCTCGCCGGCCCGCACCGCGGTCACGACGGTGGTCTCGGTGCCCCGCCGGTGCGGGCTCAGCTTCTCCACGTGGACGGCCATGTCGTACGTCCCGTCCCCGGGTAGTTCGGCATGCCGCACGATCTCGATCGAGGTGTGCACCAGCCCCAGCAGCGGCAACGGAAACTCCCGCGCACTCATGAGCCGCATGGCCAGCGGGAACCCGAGCACATGCGGATACGTGATCGGCAGCCCGTCCTCACCGGTACCGAACCCGCAGACGCGTTCATAGGCGGCGAGCTTCGCGAGGTCGGGACGGACGTGGGGGAGGAGGAGCCGGGTGCGGGGGAGGTCGGCGTCGGGGGCGGGGTGCTTGAACGGTGACCGCAGCGCGCCGAGGGCGAACAGGGGGCCGAGGGACGGGGTGCGGTCAAGGACGATCACAGAGGCTGCCTTTCGACGCCGGTGCCGCAGCGGTCCGTCATGTCCGTCCCCCATGTCGCCCGATTCCTGACTCCGGAGTAAGGTTACCGTAGGTAAGTCTATGTCACAGCTGTCAAGTGCCGGGAAACGGGCCGAACGTGAAGGACCCTCACGTAACCTCCGGGATTGCACAGGCCCGTCCCCGGACAACCCCCGAAAACCCACAACCCCGCCACAGCGGACCCGTACGATCTCCAGCCTGAACCGCCGGTAACCCCTTTCCGAGGGGCGGTGCCGGTGAACGCCTCGGTGCGCGAGGCACGTACGTCATGCAGCAAGCAGTTCACCGCTGCACGCCCGAGGAGCCGCCCCGTGTCCACGTCCTCTTATCCGAACGCCGTCCCCGTAGCCCCGGGTACGGCGATCCAGGCCACGGACTACGACGGGAAGCCGATCCTGGTGGAGCCCCTCGTCCAGCGGCTGGACGGGGTGGTGCGGGAGGCGTACGTACCGCCGTTCGCGCCGCCGGTGCGGCACGGCTCCCTCGCCGACCTGCCGTTCGAGAACGCGGAGGCGGAGCCGGGCGCCGTGGTGCTCAGCCGCAGGTCGGGGGAGGACGACGGTGACTGGGAGCACGTGACGGCCGCGGAGTTCGCCGCGCAGGTGCTGGCGGTGGCCAAAGGGCTGATCGCGGAGGGGCTGATGCCGGGCGACCGGATCGCGATCATGGCCCGGACGACGTACGAGTGGACGCTCCTCGACTTCGGCGCCTGGGCGGCCGGCCTGGTGACCGTGCCGGTCTACCCGACCTCCTCGGTCTTCCAGACCCGCTGGATCATGCACGACTCGGGTGCCGTCGCCCTGGTCACGGAGACCAGTGCACAGGCCGCCGCGCTCGGACCCGAACTCGACCGGCTGCCCGACCTCAGGCACCTGTGGGTGATGGAGAAGGGGCATGTGGACCGGCTGGCCGAAGCCGGTGCGCAGGTGCCGGACGCCGAAGTGGGCGTACGGCGCGGCATGCTGGGCCCCGACACCCTCGCCACCCTCATCTACACCTCGGGCACCACCGGCCGCCCCAAGGGCTGCGCCCTCTCGCACGGCAACTTCTTCGCCGAGGTCGACAACGCGATCGAACTCCTCTACCCGATCTTCAAGTCGCGCAACGACGAGGAGGTCTCCATCCTCCTCTTCCTGCCCATGTCCCACGTCTTCGGGCGCATGGTGGCGATCGCCTGCATCCGCGCCGGGGTCCGCCTCGGCCACGCCCCCAGCCTCAAGGCCGAGGACCTCCTCCCGGACCTCGCCGCCTTCAGACCGACCTGCCTCCTGACCATCCCGTACATGCTGGAGAAGGTCTTCAACACCGCGCGGGCGAAGGCGGAGGCGGGCGGCCGGGTCTCGGTCTTCGACCGGGCCACCGGGGTCGCCCAGCGGTACGGCGAGGCGCTGGAGGCCAAGCAGACCGGCACCGGCAGCGGACCCGGCCGCGCCCTGAAGACGGCCCGTTCCTTCTACGACCCGCTCGTCTACCGCCGTATCCGCACCGCCATGGGCGGCAAGGTCCGCCACATCATCTGCGGCGGCTCCCCGCTGGGCCGCCGCCTCGCCGCGTTCTACGCCGGGGCCGGCATCGAGATCTACGAGGGCTACGGCCTGACCGAGACCACCGCCGCCTCCACCTGCACCCCGCCGCTCAAGCCCCGCCTGGGCACGGTGGGCTGGCCGATGCCCGGCACCAAGGTCCGGATCGCCGCCGACGGGGAGATCCTGGTCGCCGGCGACCACGTGCTGCGCGGCTACTGGGACCCGGCGGCCGGCGGGGTCGTCGCGGCCACCCGGGACGGCTGGCTGGCCACCGGCGACCTCGGCGAACTGGACGACGAGGGCTACCTCACCATCACCGGCCGCAAGAAGGAGATGCTGATCACGGCAGGCGGCAAGTCGGTGGCCCCGGCCCCGCTGGAGAACTGGCTGCGCTCGCACCCCCTCATCTCCCAGGTGATGCTGGTCGGCGACGGGCTGCCGTACGTCAGTGCCCTCATCACCCTCGACCGGGACGGCCTCACCCACTGGCGCCAGATGAACGGCAAGCACCCGGTGCCGCCGGAACTCCTCATGGACGACATGGAGTTGCGGGCCGTCCTGCAGCGCGCCGTCGACGAGGCCAACAAGCTGGTCTCCCGCCCCGAGTCCATCCGCCGCTTCGAGATGCTCCCCGTCGACTTCACCGAGGAGGCCGGTCATCTGACCCCCTCGATGAAGCTGCGCCGCGAGGTGATCATGAAGGACTTCGCGACGGAGGTCGAGGGCCTGTACGCGAAGTGACCGGCGGCCGCCGCGCGCGGCGGTCCGCGGCCTCGGTGTCCGGTGGTCTGCGGCCCCGGTGTCCGGTGGTTCGGGGTCCCGGTGTCCGGTGGTCTGCGGTCCCGGTGTCCGGTGGTTTGCGTTGGGCCACCTGGCCCACCTGGCGCGATGGCATCACGGGGACCGTCCGCGGCCCGTGATTCCATCGCGCCAGGAGGTACACCATGGCCGACGACCGGCAGCAGGACACCCACCCCCGACCCTCCACCACCCGGCGCCGCGTGCTTGCCGCGGGCGCCGTGGCCCCCGTCCTCGCAGGCGCGGCCACCCCGGCCGCCCAGGCGCTCTCCCGCGACCGCCCGCGCTCCCTGGCCGAACCCGAGATGACCGGCCTCGCCTACTGGGCGGACGTGGCCAAGGCGCTCGGACGGCCGGGTGACATGAAGCGGTTCATGTACCACACCGGCTTCCCCCGCCGGGACCTCAAGGTGGTCTCCCGGGGCGTGCGGATCGAGACCTCGCTGGCCCTCGGCACCCACGTCGCCTTCGTCCGCTACAAGGACGGCGCCCATCTGCTGATGGGCGACGCCGTGGTCACCGAGCACGAGATGGACGGCTTCAGCGACGCCGTCCTGGCGCACGGCATCGAGATCAACGCCGTGCACAAGCACCTCTTCGCCCACCAGCCCGCTCTGTGTTGGGTACATCTGCACGCCCACGCCCACGACCCGGTCCCCGTCGCCCGGGGGCTGCGCGCGGCCTTCGACCGCACCGGCACCCCGCCCGACCGGACGCCCCCCACTCCGGTCCTCGACCTGGACACCAAGGGCATCGACGCCGCGCTCCGCAGCAAGGGCGTCCAGGACGAGGGCATCTACAAGAGCGTCTGGGCACGTGTGGAGCGGATCGTGGACGGCGACATGATCCTGCCGCCCGGTCTCGGCTCGACGACCACCGTCAACTTCCAGCCCCTGGGCCGGGGGAAGGTCGCGGTCAACGGTGACTTCGTGATGACCGCGGGCGAGGTCCAGCCGGTCCTGAAGATCCTGCGCAAGGGCGGGGTCGGCCTGGTGGAGCTCCACCACCACAACCTCTACGACGAGCCGCGCCTGTTCTTCCTCCACTACTGGGCGATCGGCGACGCCCTGCGGCTCGCGAAGGACCTGAGCGCCGCCGTCCACGCCACCAACGTGGTGCCGTTCTCGTGAGCGACCGACCGATGAAGGAGACGAACGTGCAGCCGGTCAACTGCCCCTTCGGTTTCAGCAAGTCCCTCGACTTCGACCCGGCCCTGGCCGGCTTCATGGCGCGTGAGTCGCTCGGCACGATCCGGCTGCCGTACGGCGAGTCGGACGCCTGGCTGGTCACCAGGTTCGAGTCGGTGCAGCAGGTGACCACGGACCCCCGGTTCAGCCGGGCCGGGATCATCGAGCACGACTATCCGCGCCTGACGGCCGAGCCGATCGTCTCCCCCGAGTCGATCAACGTGATGGACCCGCCGCACAGCAGCCGGATCCGGCATCTGGCCACCCAGGCCTTCACCGAGCGCCACGTGGACCGCATGCGGGGCCGGATCACCCTCCTCACGGACCGGCTGCTGGACGAGATGGAGTCCGAGGGCCCGCCGGCCGACCTGGTCCGCCACCTGTCCAACACCCTTCCGCAGCACACCATCCTGGACCTGCTGGGCATCGAGCGCGCCGAGTGGCCCCGGATGGAGGAACAGGTCCACCGGCTGCTGGTGCTCGGAGCGGGCAACCGGGACGTCGCCCGCGCGGCCAAGGAGGACCTGACGGCCTACTTCAGCCAGCTCGTCGCCGAACGCCGGAAGAACCCCGGTACGGACATCATCAGCGTGCTCGCCGAGGCACGGGACGGCGAGGACCAGCTCGACGACCGGGAACTGGCCGTCCTGGCCCTGACCTTCACACTCAGCGGCCAGGACACGGCGACCTGCCAGATCAGCAACATCGCGTACCTGCTGCTGACCCGCCCGGAGCTGGAGGAGTACGCCCGCGAGCACCGGAAGGACCTGACGGACTTCCTCCACGAACTGCTCCGGTACATCCCCTTCCGCAAGGGCGTGGGCATTCCCCGGGTGGCGCTGGAGGACGTCGAGATGGACGGGGTGGTCATCCGGCGCGGCGACTTCGTCCACGTGTCCTACCTGGCGGCCAACCGCGACCCGGACCGCTATCCGGATCCGCACGCGATCGTGCCCGACCGAACCGTCGCTCCCCACATGACCTTCGGCTGGGGCGGCCACCGGTGTGTCGCGGTCCCCCTGGCGATGGCCGAACTGGAGGTCGCCGTGGACCGCCTCCTGGACCGCTTCCCCACGCTCCGCCTGGCGGTACGCCCGGAGGAGGTCCGCTGGGACACCGACACCATCCGCCGGTTCCCCCTGGAGCTGCCGGTGGCCTGGTAGCCGTACGACCCGTCAGGAATCGGTGGCCAGGCGGTCCAGCCACTCGCTCATGAGGTGCTGTTCGGCCGGGCTGAGGGCCGTCTGGTCGGAGAGGGAGGCGCGCAGGGCGCGGGCGGCGCCGGCGGGGCCGGTCGTGCGTACGGCGGGCTTCTCCGTGGTGACGGCCGTGACCATCGCCTCGCGGAGGGTCGTCAGCAGGGCCGGGTCGCGCTCGGCCGCCGGCATGGACAGCCAGGTGAGGACGGCGCCGCGGGCCGTGGCGTGGATGACGTCGGCCGCGAGCGCCTCGCCGACCCGCAGCCGGCCGCCGACGGCCAGCCGCCGGACCCGGCCCTTCAGGATCTCCAGCCCGGTCCGGAAGGCGGGCGAGTCGCTGCGTGAGACGTCGCCGTACATGAGCGCGTACAGCGCCGGGTTCTCCAGCCCGAACCGGACCGCGAGGTCCCAGCTGTCCCGCAGGTCCTGGATCGGGTCCTCGGGGTCCGGGACGACGCGCTTGCTCGCGAGGAACGCGGCGAAGCCGTGCTCGGCCACCGCCTCCAGCAGCCCCTCCTTGTCGCCGAACAGCCGGTAGATGGCCGGGGCCTGGAGCCCGGCGGCGACGGCGACCGCGCGGGTGGTGACGGCGTCCCGCCCCTCGCGCTCCAGCAGCCCGATGGCGGCGTCGATGACGCGCTGCCGGGTGTCGGGGGCGGCGGAGCCGGTGGCGGCGGCGGTCGTGTCACGTGGTCCCGATGGCATGTATCAACGATATCGCGCACTTGATTCCATCGTTAGTATCAGTGTTACTCTGAAGACGTTTCCATTGTTACTGCCATCGCTGGAGGACATCGTGATCATCGTGACCGGAGCCACCGGACAGCTCGGCGGCCGGATCGTGGAGCGGCTGCTGGACCGCATACCGGCCGCGGGGGTCGGCGTCAGCGTGCGCGACCCGGAGAAGGCGCGGTCCCTCGTGGACCGGGGCGTGCGGGTGCGGCAGGGCGGCTTCACCGATCCGGCCGGCCTGGCGCACGCCTTCGAGGGCGCGTCCCAGGTCCTGATCGTCTCCGTGGACCGGATGGGCGAGGAGGCCGTACGGCAGCACCGCACCGCCGTCGACGCGGCCGTCGCGGCCGGCGCCCGCCGGATCGTCTACACCGCCCACATGGGCGCGAGCCCCACCTCCCGCTTCCAGGCCTGCCGCGACCACGCGGCCACGGAGGAGGCCCTCGCCGCCTCGGGTGTCGCCTGGACCTCGCTGCGCAACGGCTTCCACGCGGACAGCGGGCTCGGCTTCCTCGCGCAGGGCCTGGATGCCGGGGAGGTCGCCCTGCCCGCCGACGGCCCGGTCTGCTGGACGGCCCACGCCGACCTGGCGGAGGCGGCGGCCGTGGTCCTCGCGGACGAGTGCCCCCGCTTCGAGGGGCCGACGCCCCCGCTGACCGCGACAGAGGCCCTCACCTTCGCCGACCTCGTCGCCCTCGCGGGCGAACTCACCGGCCGCCCGATCACCAGGACCACCGCAGCCGACGACACGTTCCGCGCGCACCTCGTGGCCGGTGGCGTCCCGGTCGAGACCGCCGACCAGCTCCTGGGCATCTTCACAGCCGCCCGCGAGGGCGAGTTCGCGACCCCCGACCCCACCCTGGCGAAGCTGCTCGGCCGCGAACCCGCCTCCCTGCGCACGCTGTTGCGAGAGCGCCTCGCCGGAAACCCGTAGGCCGGGCCAACCAGGTTTTCCCTTCCGGTTCCCGGGGCACGGCCGTGCCATGACCGATGACTTAGTGGCAGACGCGTTCGAGGGTCTCGGCGTCCCGTACTCCTCCGCCGCCGCCATGGCACAGCTCCTGCGCGACGACGTGACGGACACGCTCTGTGGGCTCTATCCGGGGGTGGAACACCTGGACGGGTCGCGTTGGCTGCTGGCGGCGGCGAGCGCCCTGCCGACGACCGTCCCGGCGATCGCGCAGACAATGATCCCCGGCCTCGACGAGCACCGGGCGCAGTCGGCGGCCCTGCCCGCCGTCCTCCTGCTGGGGCTGGCCGACGGGCTGGGCCGGCGCTCCCGCCTCCGTCCCGGCGGCGCGGGCCTCGCGGCGCCCGGCTCCAAACTGAAGAAGGCGGCCCGGACACGGGCCCCGGAACTGGTGGCCGGGGAACTGGCCGGGCAGGAGGGCCTGTGCCGGCAACTCGCGGGGCTCCTGCACTCGTCGGCGGTCACACTGGGTGCCTCCGACGACAATGCGCAGGGCGGCTGGGCCCTGCTCGCCGCCATGGAAGCCTGCCGAGTCCACCCCCTCCCCGAGCCCGGCCGCACCTCGACGACCCCCGGCGGGCAACTGGCCGGCCGGGCCTTCCGGCTGGGCCGGGCCCTGCTCTACGGCATGGCACTCGAACTGATCGGCACCGACCCCGGCGCCTCACCTCCCGCCCGGCGTTCCCTCCGGTCCCTGTTCTCGTTCGGGGCGGGCCGGGACACCGCTGCGCCCGAGACGCCCTAGAGAGCGAGCTCCGCCCACACCGTCTTGCCGACGTCCCGCTCCTTCACTCCCCACGCCCGCGCCAGCAGCGACACCACCACCAGACCGCGTCCGCCCTCCGCGCCCGCGTCCCGCACGAACCGCAGCCGCCGGTCGTCCCGTGCGTCGCTCACCTCGATACGGAGGGTGTTGCCGGGGGTGAGCAGGAGCAGTCGTACCTCGAAGTCCCGGCCGGGGACGCGACCGTGGGTGACCGCGTTCGCGGCGAGTTCCGCGGTGAGCTGCTGGGCTGTGTAGTTGAGGTCGCTGTCATGGGGATATCCCCAGGTGGCCAGCTGGTGGGCGACGAGGCGCCGGGCCAGCCGGGCGCCCCGCGGGGTGGCGCTCAGACGCTGGGTCAGCTCGGCGGCGGGGGTGGAGATTTCGGCGTTCACGTGACAGAGCGTGGCCGGTTCTCCGTACCCTGACCAGGGGCGATCACGCGACTCACGGTAGCCGTACGGGTGTGTCGGGTGAGGAGTACGGGTTGTCGGCCGTGACCACGACGACGTGAGGCGGAGGCGTACGTGACGGACGTACAGCAGGAGCGGCGGCCGGAGACACCGGCGGAGGCCGAGGGTACGACGGGGCTGTTCAGCGCACTGGGCAAGCAACTGAAGCTGCTGCGGGAGCGGAAGGGGCTCACGCAGAAGGAGTTCGGCGCGCTGGTGGGGTACGGGCCGGACGCGATCTCGGCGATGGAGAGGGGGGTGCGGGTTCCTCAGCCGGACATGCTGGTGAAGGCGGACGAGCTGTTGGAGGGCGGGGGGTTGCTCGGGGCGGCGGTGCCCGAGCTGAAGGAGGCGATGAAGAGGGCGCGGACGCGGCATCCCGAGTGGTATCGGGGATATGCGGGGCTGGAGGCGGAGGCGGTCTCGCTCTACGACTACAGCACGATGGGCGTCCTCGGGTTGTTGCAGACGGAGGACTACTCACGGGCCGTGTTCACCCAACGGCACCCACCCCTGGACGAGGACACGATCGAGAAGCGGGTGGCCGACCGGCTCTCGCGCCAGCAGATCTTCGAGCAGTGGCCATCACCCGAGTTCAGCTTCGTCATGGAACAGGCGGTGCTGGAAAGGCCGATCGGTGGACCCGAGGTTCACCGGGCGCAGCTTGAGCAGCTGCTGCGGATCGGGCGGATGCGGAATGTGCAGGTCCAGGTGATGCCTACGGGGCGCCACGAACATCCCTGCCTGGATAACTCGTTCACGTTGCTAACCCCCAAGGGGAAGGAGCAAGTGGGCTACATGGAGAGCCAGGGATATCCGCGGCTGATTACCGACCGAGAAGAGGTCCGCGTGCTCGCCGCCCGCTATGGGATCATCCGGGCGCAGGCACTCAACCCGCACGAGTCCCTGGACTTGATCGAGGAGATGCTGGAAGAGCGATGATCATAGAGAAGTTGAGCTGGTTCAAGTCGAGCTACAGCAGTGGCGAGGGCGGCCAGTGCCTCGAAGTCGCCTACCCCTGGCGCAAGTCGTCGTACAGCGACGGAGGCGGCGGCGAATGCCTCGAAGTCCGCACCGCCCCCTCCGCCATCCACATCCGTGACTCCAAGCGGACCGCCGATCCCCACCTCACCCTCTCCCCGTCCTCCTGGACGGCCTTCCTGGCGGTCCTCACCTCCTCGTAAGGGACGTGCACCACGGCCGGACCAGGCCCGGTCCCGTCTGCGCCCGCGTGGCGACCTCGCCGGGAAACGCCCCGGTGGCCCGCGCGAGCAGGTGCACGGCCCTTGACTTCACAAGACCCCCGCGGGACCTTCCCTCCCCAATCCTCATGTTTGCGTCAGGTCTGGAGGGAACGGTCATGTCGGTGAGCGCGGGACCCGGTGCGAGACCCACCCGGAGACAGGTGCTGGGCACCACGGCGGCGACGGGGCTGGCCCTCGCCGCCGGGGCGCGCGGCGTCGCGTCCGGTGCCGAGCTGCCGCTGCTCGGCACGTACGACGTCGTGGTCGTCGGCGCGGGGGCCGCCGGAATGACCGCCGCGCTCACCGCCGCCGCGCAGGGGCTCAGCTGCGTGGTGGTGGAGAAGGCGGCGACCTTCGGCGGCTCGGCGGCCCGTTCCGGCGCCGGGATCTGGATCCCCAACAACTCCGTCATCCTGGCCGCCGGGGTGCCCGACACCCAGGCCAAGGCGGCCGCCTACCTGGCGGCGGTGGTCGGCTCCGACGTCCCTGCCGCCCGCCAGCAGTCCTTCCTCGCCCACGGCCCGGCGATGCTGACGCAGGTCATGACATCCAGCCCGCTGCGCTTCCGCTGGATGGAGGGGTACAGCGACTACTACCCCGAACTGCCCGGCGGCCTCCCGAACGGCCGCTCCATCGAGCCCGACCAGCTCGACGGCAACCTGCTCGGCGCCGAACTGGCCCACCTGAACCCGCCGTACCTCCAGGTCCCGTCCGGGATGGTGGTGTTCAGCGCCGACTACAAGTGGCTGGCGCTGTCCGCCGTCAGCGTCAAGGGCGCCGCCGTCGCCACCGAGTGCCTGGCCCGCGGGACCCGGGCCGCACTGCTCGGGCAGACCCCGCTCACCATGGGGCAGTCGCTGGCGGCGGGGCTGCGCAAGGGGCTGCTGGACGCGGGCGTACCGGTGTGGCTGAACACCCCGCTGACCGGCCTCTACCAGGAGAGCGGGGTGGTGACCGGGGCGGTGGTGACCCAGGGCGGCACCGCCGGGCTGGTGCGGGCCAGGCGCGGGGTGGTCGTCGGCTCCGGCGGCTTCGAGCACAACGCGGCCATGCGGGCGCAGTACCAGCGGCAGCCGATCGGCACCGACTGGACCGTCGGCGCCAAGGAGAACACCGGGGACGGGATCCGGGCCGGGGCGGCGGCCGGCGGCGCGCTCGCGCTGATGGACGACGCCTGGTGGGGCCCGGCCATTCCGCTCCCCTCCGACCCGTACTTCTGCCTCGCCGAACGCACCCTCCCCGGCGGCCTGATGATCAACGCGGCGGGCCGCCGGTTCGTCAACGAGGCCGCGCCCTACAGCGACGTCGTCCACGTCATGTACGACCGCAACCCGACCGACCCCGACATCCCGGCGTGGCTGATCGTCGACCAGAACTACCGCAACCGGTACCTGTTCCGGGACGTGGCCCCGACGTTCGTGCTCCCCGACGCCTGGTACACCTCCGGCGCCGCGTTCAAGGCCTGGACCTGGGACGCCCTCGCCGCCGCCGTCGGCGTCCCGGCCGCCGCCCTGCGCACCACCGTCGACCGCTTCAACTCCCTTGCGGTGAGCGGCAAGGACACCGACTTCAAGCGCGGCGACAGCGCCTACGACCACTACTACACGGACCCGTCCGTACTGCCCAACTCCTGCCTGGCCCCGCTGTGGCTGCCGCCGTTCTACGCCTTCCGGATCGTGCCGGGCGACCTGGGGACGAAGGGCGGACTGGTGACCGACGCACGGGCGCGGGTGCTGCGCGGCGACGGGTCCGTGATCAACGGGCTCTACGCGGCCGGGAACGCGAGTGCCGCGGTGATGGGGCACAGCTACGCGGGCGCCGGGTCGACCATCGGCCCCGCGATGACGTTCGGGTACGTCGCGGCGATGGATCTCGCCGGGGCGCTCCCGGCGTGACCCGCTACCCGGCCACCGGTTCGGCTCCGGGGCGGCGGGCCGCCAGCAGGAAGGCCTGCGGGCTCGTCTCCCCGAGCGCCTCGTCCGGTTCGCGGACCGTCGTGGAGCGGAGGTCGAAGCCCGCGTCCCCCAGCAGCTCCGCCATCCGCTCCGGCCGCCGCCGCAGGAAGTCCAGCGTCACCGGATGCCCCCACGGCTCCTCCAACCGCCGGGCCACGTCCCCCACCTGGAACGCGAGGAGCAGCTGGCCCCCGGGCCTCAGCACCCTCCTGAACCCCCCGAACAGCTCCGGCAGCCGGTCGTCCGGCGTGTGGATGGACGAGTACCAGCAGACCACTCCGTCCAACGCCCCGTCCGGCAGGTCCAGTTCCAGCATCGAGCCCGGTACGAAGCGCAGGTCGGGGTTCTCGCGGCGGGCGACGGCGAGCATCGACTCCGACAGGTCCAGACCGAACACGGACAGGCCCAGGGCGGCGAGGCGGGCGGTGGTCCGGCCGGGGCCGCAGCCCAGGTCGGCCACCTCGCCGCCGGCGCCGACCAGTTCGGCGTAGGTGGCCAACAGGGCCCTCTCCAGGGGCCTGTTGACGAGTTCCGCGCGGAAGTGGTCGGCGTAGTCGTCGGCGATCGCGTCGTAGAAGGTACGGGTGGCGGTGATGAAGTCGGCGGTCATGCCCGCGGACCCTAACGGCCGCCACTGACAACGCCCGCCGGGACCGGGCGACGGCTGCCCGGACTGGGCGAGGCCTGCCCGGACTGGGCGAGGCCTGCCCGGACTGGGCGAGGCCTGCCCGGACTGGGCTGCGCCCGCCCGGACTGGGCTGCGCCCGCCCGGACTGGGCTGCGCCCGCCCGGACTGGGCTGCGCCCGCCCGGACTGGGCTGCGCCCGCCCGGACTAGGCGACGCCCGTCGCCCGCAGCAGTGCCGTCACCGCCGCGGCCGCGAGGACCACGACCGCGAACGGCGCCCGCCGCCAGGCCAGTACGCCCGCCACCAGCACCCCGGCCGGGCGGGCCCAGCCCGCGAAACCGCCGGCCTCGGTCAGCGCGCCGGTGGTCAGCAGGGCCACGAGGAGGACCACCGCCCCCGCCGACGCCAGCTCCTGGACCCGCGCCGGGATCTCCACCCGGCCGTGCAGCGCCGGGCCCACCAGACGGAAGGCGTACGTGCCGACCGCGAGGGCGAGGATCATGACCACCGTGGCGCTCATCGTCGTACCACCGGCAGGGCGGCGAGGGAGAGCAGGACCGGGACCCCGGCCGGGACGAGCGGGGTCACCGCGAGGGCGACCACCGCGCCGAGCAGCGCCGCCCGGCGTACCCCCGCGTCCGCCCGCAGCGCGGGCAGGACCAGGGCCACCAGTACGGCGGGGAACGCCGCGTCCAGTCCGTAGCGGGCCGGGTCGCCGAGGGCCGTGCCGGCGAGGGCGCCGACCAGCACCCCCGCGTTCCAGGCGGCGAACAGGCCGAGGCCCGAGATCCAGAACGCGGCGCGGCGGCGCGCCGGGTCCGGCTGGGCCAGGGCGAAGGCGACCGTCTCGTCGGTGACCAGGTGGGCGCCGAGCAGGCGGGTGGCACGGCCGGGGCCGAGGAGGTCGGCGACGGCGAGGCCGAAGGCGGCCGTTCGGGTGTTGAGGAGCAGGCCGGTGGCCGCCGCCGCCAGCGGGCCGCCGCCGGCGAGCAGCACGCCGACCGCGCTGAACTGGGCCGAGCCCGCGTAGACGACGAGGGACATCACGACCGGGACCCAGACGGGCAGGCCACCGGCCACGGCGACCGCGCCGAAGGAGACGCCGACGATCCCGCCGGCCAGCCAGACGAGTGAACTGTCCCGGACGAGCGAACTCCCCGTTCGGGCGCCCGGCGGAAGAGTGGTTCGGTGTGACGAACGCATGTTCTCTACAATGAACACGTAGAGTCGTGTTCGTCAAGGCGAACGGTCGTACCGATGGAGCGAACGAATCAGATGTCCGAGACACCCGACCGGCCGGACCGGCTTCCGATGGAGTGGATCGCCGGTTCGCTGAAGCGGGAGCGGGCCCGGGTCGGGCTCTCGCTGTCCGAGCTGGCCAAGCGGGCCGGAATCGCGAAGTCCACGCTGTCCCAGCTGGAGGCCGGCGGCGGGAACCCCAGCGTGGAGACGCTGTGGGCGCTCGGCGTGGCGCTGGGTGTGCCGTTCAGCGCGCTGGTGGAGCCGCCGGTGTCCGGGGTCCAGGTGATCAGGGCGGGGGAGGGGCCCACGGTCGCGTCGGAACGGGCCGACTTCGCCGCCACCCTGCTGTCGTCCTGCCCGCCCGGCGCCCGCCGGGACATCTACCACCTGCGGATGGAGCCGGGGGTGCCGCGGGAGTCCGAGCCGCACATTCCGGGAACGGTCGAACATCTCGTCGTATGCGGCGGGCAGGTTAAGGCCGGGCCACGCGGAGAAACCGTCGAATTGAACCCCGGGGATTACCTGACGTATCGCGGGGACGTGCCGCACTCCTACGAGGCGCTGCTGCCCGGCACCACGTTCGTGCTGGTCATGCAGCACGTCTGAGGGGGCGGTGGAAAGGCAGGAGCCCCGTTGCCTGACGGCACGGGGCTCCTTGGGTACTGCACTCAGTCTGCGATCAGACTTGGTTTGTCTGGGATCAGACGGGGGTGACGTTCTCCGCCTGCGGACCCTTCGGGCCCTGCGTGACGTCGAAGCTCACCTGCTGGTTCTCCTCGAGGGAGCGGAACCCGCTGGCGTTGATCGCGGAGTAGTGGACGAAGACGTCGGGGCCGCCGCCTTCCTGGGCGATGAAGCCAAAGCCCTTTTCGGCGTTGAACCACTTCACGGTTCCGGTAGCCATAAGCCCTCCTTGGGCTCAAAAGGGTCGCCCTGCTCCAGAACCTGCAAGTGTGAAAACAAACTAAGTGCCGCACAACTGCATATGTCTGAAAATGACGAGAGCCCGCGGTTACATGCTCCGCAGGCTCTGTACTGCAAGGGAAACCAAACTGCAACTTGCGGCGAGCCTAGCATGTGGGCAGCGGAAAGCAACAGAGGCCAAGATCACGTCACCCGGACGTTTGAATGGTCCCGAAGGCGGGTTGACCGTACGGGCGGCCTGCGCGTCAAGTGCGGTGGGGCGGGGGGCGGTCCCAGCACGGTACCCCATGGGGTCTAGTCTCGCGATGTGGACAATGCTCGCACCCGGCCGCGCGTCGGCCACATCCAGTTCCTGAACTGCCTGCCCCTCTACTGGGGGCTCGCGAGAACCGGCACCCTCCTCGACTTCGAGCTGACCAAGGACACCCCTGAGAAGCTCAGCGAGCAGCTGGTGCGCGGCGACCTCGACATCGGGCCCATCACCCTCGTCGAGTTCCTGCGCAACGCCGACGACCTGGTCGCCTTCCCGGACATCGCCGTCGGCTGCGACGGCCCGGTGATGTCCTGCGTGATCGTCTCGAAGGTGCCGCTGGACCAGCTGGACGGCCGCCGGGTCGCCCTCGGCTCCACCTCGCGCACCTCGGTCCGCCTCGCCCAGCTGCTGCTCTCCGACCGCTACGGCGTCCGGCCCGACTACTACACCTGCCCGCCCGACCTCAGCCTGATGATGCAGGATGCGGACGCGGCGGTGCTCATCGGCGACGCCGCCCTGCGCGCCAACCTGCTGGACGGCCCCCGCTACGGCCTCCAGGTCCACGACCTCGGCGCACTCTGGAAGGAGTGGACGGGCCTGCCGTTCGTCTTCGCGGTGTGGGCGGCGCGCCGGGACTACCTGGAGCGCGAACCGCACCTCACCCGCGAGGTGCACGGCGCCTTCCTCGACTCCCGCAACCTCTCCCTGGAGGAGGTCGCCAAGGTCGCCGAACAGGCCGCCCGCTGGGAGGCCTTCGACGAGGCGACCCTCGCCCAGTACTTCACCACCCTCGACTTCAGCTTCGGCGCGGCGCAGCTGGCGGCGGTGGCGGAGTTCGCCCGCCGGGTGGGCCCGACGACCGGCTTCGCGGCAGATGTGAAAGTCGAGCTGCTGAGCGCCCCGTAAGGGGCGCGGGGCTGTATCGGATATGCGGCTG